>JBBPZZ010000066.1:0-21465 GCA_038198445.1 Rubrobacterales bacterium | reverse complement strand
CGAAGAGGCGGGCGGCCTGGGATTTGGAGATGCCTCGTTGGAGAGCTTGAACTATCTTCTGGCGCAGGTCTTCGGAGTAAGCTTTCATGTTCCCATGATCTCACATAGGTCAACGGTTTTGTTCTTCGCTGTATTGTATTTGCTGGACATGGAAATCCATACTCATCAAGCACCCCTGCAGTTATACAAAGAAGGGGTAGAAGATCTCACTGAAAACGGCAAGATGCTCGTAGTCCATTTTCCGAGCGAGACGCTCAGTTGCGAAATCTGGAAGGAGGTACGAATACACTTGGCCCAACTCATGCAGAACAAAGATGAGTTTCAGAATATAGCTATTTACTATCACAACGTAGATATAATAGTAAGACTAGCGCAGCTTGAGACAGTTCCACGCGAAAAGAGGCAGCCGCTATATTCGGTTGGGGCAGATAGTTTGCTTGAGGCTAGCTATTCAGCTAGAGAAACCATCAAGAGGTACATTCAAGAGTCCTACAAGACATACGATGTGGTAGTTGACATAAAAGCAGACGCACAGCAAATAGATCAGTAGTCTTGGCTAGCACATGCTAACTTCCAAGATCCAGCAGTTACTAGCGGCGCTTCAGATATTTGTCGAACCTCCCGTGCAGTTGATGCCGGAGAGGCTCATTTGATCCGCCGGTTGACAACCCTAACCGGTAAGAGCGTGCGTTCTGCCTGATCTTGGGATAATTCTCGGCCTGCTAGTAGCCGTGATCGCGTTGGCTTCGCTGGCCGTCCGACTCAAGGTACCTTACCCTATCTTGCTCGTTCTGGGTGGATTAGTCCTGGGCTTCGTGCCGGGTTTACCACGGGTTCAGTTGGATCCGGATCTGGTCTTCCTGCTCTTCCTGCCGCCGCTGCTCTACGTCTCGGCCCTCTTTACCTCGTGGCGCGACTTCCGGGCGAACCTGCGTCCGATCTCGCTTCTAGCTATCGGTCTGGTGCTGATGACGACGGGCGTGGTCGCCCTGGTCTCCCATGCGGTCCTCGGACTCCCCTGGACGGCGGCCTTTGTCCTGGGCGCGATCGTCTCTCCGACGGACGCCGTCGCGGCGACGGCCATCGCCCAGCGTCTGGGGGTCCCGCGACGCATAGTTATGGTCCTCGAAGGCGAGAGCCTGGTGAACGACGCGACGGGCATCGTAGCCTACCGTATAGCCGTGGCCGCCGTGGTGGCGGGTACTTTCTCTCTAGCAGAGGCTGGTTTTCAGTTTGTTGTGGGGAGTATAGGCGGAGTCCTGGTGGGGCTCGCGGTTGGCTGGCTCGTGATCCGGGTGCGCCGGTACATCCCTGACGACCCGTCCATACAGAACACTGTATCTTTGCTCACGCCTTTCGTGGCCTACCTGCCAGCAGAGGAGCTTCATTTGCAGGTTGCTGGTCTGGACCTGCGATTCTCGGGGGTGCTCGCCGTGGTGGCGACGGGACTCTATCTAGGGCGGAAGGGGCCGTATGTGATCTCCTCCGGCACACGGCTGCAAGGTTACGCGGTGTGGGAGCTGGTTACCTTCCTCCTGAACGGCTTGATCTTCGTCCTGATCGGTCTGCAACTCGGAAACATCGCTGGACGGCTCTCGGAATATTCCGCCACCGAACTGCTCTTCTACGCCGTACTCATAAGCATTACGGTCATCGTGGTGCGTATATTATGGACGTTTCCGGCCACCTACGTTCCACGCTGGGTGAGCCGCCGGTTGCGCGCACGAGACCCTTCTCCATCTCCCAGGCAGGTCATGGTCATTGCCTGGACCGGGATGCGCGGCGTGATCTCACTGGCGGCGGCTCTCGCCCTGCCGCTGACCATCAACTCCGGTAACCCGTTCCCTGAGCGGGACCTCGTTATCTTCCTCACCTTCACGGTGATACTGGCGACGCTGGTCTTGCAGGGCCTGAGCCTGCCGCCCATAATCCGTATCCTGGGCCTCGAAGATGACGGGAGCGAAGAACGTGAAGAAGTCATCGGGAGGATAAAGGTTGCCGAAGCCGCGCTCGATCGGCTGGAGGAACTGGCCGAGGAAGATTGGGTCCGTGAAGAGACGGCGGAGCGGGTACGTGGCTTATACAACTACCGCCGCGACCGCTTCGCCGCCCGATTCGACGGCGACTCGGACGGGTTCGAGGACCGCTCGCTCGCCTACCAGCAATTAACAATCGAGTTGCTCAAGGCACAGCGCAAGATCCTGGTCAGACTGCGGAACGAGGGCCACATCAGCGACGAGGCCATGCACCGCATAGAGCGCGACCTCGACCTCGAAGAATCGCGTCTGGAGGTCTGAGGCAAATGATGAAGGAGATCGAATTCCGTGATCGGGCCGCCGTGGCCCGCGTCGATACGCACCGGGAGCGTCCGTGCCGGATCTCATAACGGGCTTCGCGCTCGTCGCCGTCGTCCTCACCGTGGCGGGGCTCGCCTCGGGGATCGTGGACCGGGCGCCGATCTCGTTCCCCATCCTCTTCCTCGGACTGGGTTTTCTGCTAGGAGATCACGGCCTGGGCATCCTCGCCATCGGCCCGGAGAGCGCGCTGCTGGAGGCGGTGGCGACGCTCACGCTGGCAATGGTCCTGTGCCTGGAGGCGGTGAGGATCGGCAACATCGGCATGGGCGGCGCGGGGTTCGTCCCGATCCTATCGCTCGGGCCGGGGACGGTTATCATCGTCGCGGTCGTCGCGGCGGGAGCTTACTTCCTGCTCGACGTCTCCGTGATTCAGGCGATGCTGCTCGGCACTATCCTGGCCTCGACAGACCCGGTGGTCCTGCGCGACGTGGTGCGGGAAGAGCGGATACCGTCTTCGGTGCGGCAGGCGTTGAATATCGAAGCGGGGACGAACGATATAGTGGTGCTTCCGACGCTCTTGATCCTGATCGCACTGTCCAACTCCGAGGCCTCAGGCGTAATGGGATGGACTATTCTCGTGGGCCAGGTGCTCATCCTCGGGCCGGTTGTAGGCTTTGCTATTGGCGCGGGTGCTGCGTGGCTTATGAGCCGGGCGGACAAACGCTTCGGCATCAGCGAAGTGTACCAGTCGCTCTACGGCGTCGGGATAGTGTTGCTCGCTTACTCCGCCGCCACGGCCCTTGGGGGCGACGGCTTTCTGGCGGCTTTCGCGGCGGGGTTCGCGGTCGCGGTGTTGAACTTCGACCTGTGCCAGTGCTTCCTGGATTACGGGGAGACGACGAGCGAGATGGCGATGCTGCTCGCGTTCATCTTGTTCGGCGTCGTGATCTCCGACCTCTTCACCGGCGTTCCGCTCGTTCCGGCTCTCCTGCTATCGGCGCTGGTGATCTTCATCGCCCGTCCGCTCGCCATTGGCATAGTGCTTCGTAAAGCCGCGATCAGTAACACCGCACGGGCGTTTATCGGGTGGTTCGGGCCGCGCGGCCTGAACTCGCTCTTGCTGGCGCTGCTCGTCGTGGAAGCGGGCGTGGTGAACTCCGAGTTCCTCCTGGCCGTGACGGGGATCGTGGTGACCATCTCGGTCGTGGCGCACGGAGCGTCGGCGACGCCACTCTCCAGCGCCTACGGCAAAGCCGTCGAGAGCGCCACGTACGAGGAGGAACGCGACAACGCCGGAGGCATCTTCGACGGCGACGCGAGCGACTCACTGCGCGTAAAACCTGACCGGCTCGCCCGGATGCTCAAGAGCGAAGACCCGCCGTTTGTCCTCGACGTGCGGACGCGCTCCCAGTACGAGAGCGACCGTCGTGTGGTGCCGGGAGCCATCCGTGTAGCGCCGGACCAGATAGAGGAGTGGGCGCGAGGCTGGAGAGAAGACCATCCAGAGAGCCAGGTCCGGGGGCAGCGTATCGTCGCCTACTGCACCTGACCGGACGAGGCGACCAGCGCCCGTGCGGCGCGGAGGCTGAACAAGATGGGTTTCGAGGCCACGGCTCTTGAAGGAGGCTTCGACGCCTGGAAGGACGAATACGAGGTCGAGTCAGCGGAAGAGCAGGTCGGCGCTCCGTGAGACGTGGGCTATTTGACTTGCAGCGTCCCGGAATAGAATGGCCGATCTTCGGCATGTCTACAGCCCCGGATCAGTAGGCTCGGGTCAGGATCTCCCGCGCATCATCCGCTCTCTGTCCGTATTCGAGAGCTACGGACTCCAGGTCCTCCCCCGGCACCCCCACGTCCCGGAGCCGGTCAGGAAGTCCCAGCTCATCCACCAATTCCGCGACCCGCCGCGCTGGCTCACCGCCCAGGGCATCGCTCAACGCGCTCCAGCGAGCCTCCGGTATCTTGTTCCACATGACTTGCAGGCTGGGAGCCAGCGTTATACAGGAGGTAACGCCGTGCGGGACGCCGTAGCTCGCCCCGATCCTGCGTCCCAGCTCGTGCGAGAGTCCCATCGGCGTGTTGGCCGGGCCGAAGTATGAGAGCCAGGCGGCGATCTGTAACTCCGCGCGGGCGTCCAGGTCTTCAGGGTCTCGTTTCGAGCGAGGCAAGAGTTCGTGCAATCGGCGTATAGCTTCGAGGCCGGTTACGTCCGTTACGGGATGTGCCTCACCATAGAGAAGCCCTTCGACGGCGTGATCCAGCGCCCGGATGCCGGTCGAGAGCCAGAGCTTCTCCGGCGTATGGACCGTTGCTTCGGGATCGAGTATGACGATCGGCGGAACGGACTTGGGTTCCGCGAAGCCGCTCTTCCTTCCCACAGCCTCGTCCGTGACACCGACGCGATGCGCCCACTCCGCCGCGGAGAGCGTGGTCGGGACCGCGATCTGCGCCGGATAACCTAGCTGGCGGGAGATCGCCTTCGTGCCGTCTATGACGCTACCGCCTCCGATGCTGATGAGGAGATCCGTCCCCACCATCTCGGCCTGGGACGATGCCTCTTCCACTGTACCGCCAGGAGTGTGCTGGGAGATTCCGGCGTAGGTCCCGGCGTGCTTCTCGTCCAGGAGAGCTTCGACGCGCCGGATCAGGTCCGTCTTCTCGTTCAGGCTGCGCCCGGTGACGACGAAGGCCCGATCCTTGAACCGGGCCTCCTCTTCTATCTTCCGCAAGCTACCGGCGCCGAAGTGTACACGCTTGGTCGGTAGGAAGATGTGCGTTCCGCTCCTCATACCGTTATGTTAGCGTGGTTCGCGGCATGGCGCTCCCTGCCGAACGACCGCTACTCTAACTGATCGTCAGCGGCCAGGTGGCGGCGCCGTACATCAGGGCCAGAGCCGCGCCGGTAAGCGCCATGTTTTTGAGGAAGTTGATCTGGTCGGCGGCGCGAGCCTGCGGGTCCTGGATGGTCCAGAAGTTGTGCATGAGCAACGACGTGGGGACCAGGAACAAGATCAAGAGCAGCAGACCGAGCACCGGCAAGATACCGAGCAAGACCGAGAGCCCACCCAGAGCGAGCAGGACGCCGGTCCCAATAACCGCCAGCGCCGGCGCCGGCACGTTTTTCGAGCCCGCGTATCCGGACATCATCCCCACGTTGGTGAAGTGGTTGATCCCGCTCATAATAAAGAACCCGCCGAATATGATCCGGCCGAGCAACAACAGTATCTCCATGATTTCTCCCTTTCTATACCATGCCGGGTACGGTGTATTTCGCTGACCCGTACCCGGCACGACTCTTCCTAGACGCGGCTTCCGGCGAGTATCTCCGCCTTTTCAGCGACCCGCTTGCCGAGGTAGCGGGCAGCGGAGAGTTCTTGATCCGTCGGCCCTTCCTCGGTCCCGGTGCTGCTGGCTCCGTATGGGTTGCCGCCGGACTCGAAGAGCAACGGGTCCGTGTAGCCCGGAGGGACGATGATGGCGCCCCAGTGCGCGAATACGTTGTACAGCGAGATCAGTGTAGTCTCCTGACCCCCGTGAGGGTTCTGAGCGCTGGTGAACGCACTCGCCACCTTATCGGCCAACTTACCCTGGAACCAGAGCCCGCCCATCGTGTCTATGAACTGCTTGAGCTGCGCCGAGGCGTTACCGAAGCGCGTCGGTGTCCCGAAGATGTAAGCGTCCGCCCACTCCAGGTCATCCGCCGAGGCCTCCGGCACGTCCTCCGTCATTAAGGCGTGGTCGTACCACCCCTGGTTGCTCTTTATGGCCTCCTCCGGCGCAAGCTCGTGAACCTTGCGGAAGCGTACCTCCACCCCGGTCTCCTTCGCGCCCTCCTCGACAGCCTGCGCGAGCTTGTACACGTTGCCCGTCGCACTGTAGTAGATCACTGCTACTCTAGCCGCCATCTCTCTCCTCTCGTTAACTTTTTCACTAAAATGGACCCGCGTCCACTTTCAGGATAAAGGCTAGCGCGGTAGACTGTTCGTGTCAAGGCTTTGGGAGTGAATCGTGCAGAGGATCGGCAAAAAATCTGGAAAGTTCGAGTGGGCTTTGGATCAATCCGGGCAGGCCATGCCGCCGGGGACCGAGCGTAAGGACGTAACGCGCAACCGGCAAAAGATAGTCGAGGCGGCGCGGGCGTTGTTCTCCGAACGCGGCGTAACCTGTGTGAGCATGGAGGACATCTCCAGCGCCGCCGGGGTCGGGAAAGGGACCCTGTACCGAAGGTTCCCGAACAAGGGGCTGCTCTGTCAGGCGTTGCTCGACGAGCCTACCCGCGCATTTCAGGAAGAGACCCTGCGGATGCTCGGCGACCCCCGGCACGAGCCGCTAGAGAAGCTCGGCTACTTCATCGACCGGCTCGTCGGCTTCATCGAGGAGAACCTGGACCTGCTCTACGGCGGAAACGAGCCGTTATGCGGCGCGGATCGGCTCGCGCGCTTCGCCCATCCCGCATTCGACTGGCATCGATGGACGGTGCTCGGGCTCCTGCGGGCGGCGGAGCGCGGCGGAGACTTAGACGAGGACCTCGACCTGGAGTACATCGCCGCCGCGCTTCTGGCGCCGTTGGATCCCGACCTCTACTACTACCAACGCCGCGTCCAAGGTATCCCGGCGGAGCGGATAAGCGCGGGCCTGCGCTCGCTGCTTCCGACATAGATAACGGCGTCAGCATCGTCAGCAGTGTGGAGATTACAGGAGAGAAGGAGACAGACATGGAACTCGGCGGATTGCATCACATGACGGCGGTGACCACGCAGGCAACGGAGAATGTGGAGTTTTATACGCAGGTACTCGGCATGAGGCTCGTGAAAAAGACCGTCAACCAGGACGACGTCTCAGCGTACCATCTCTTCTACGGGGATGAGGTGGGGAACGCTGGGACGGAGATCACCTTCTTCGACTGGCCCCATCTCAGAGTCGCCCCAAACCATCCGGGCGCGGGCGAAGTCTCCACGACGGAGTTGCGCGTCGCCGGACGCAACGCGCTGGATTACTGGGCAAGGCGTCTGGAAGACCTCGGCGTACCCAACAGCGGTGTAGAGGAACGTGACGGACGCCCCTCCATCTCATTCACGGACCCGGAGGGGCAGCGGCTCCGGCTCGGGGACGACAGCGGAGCAAAGATCGAGGGAGGGAACCCCTGGTCGGAAGGCGGTGTAAAGCCGGAGTTCGGCATCCGCGGGCTTGGTGTCTTCGACCTCACTACCCAGGACGCCGCGCCGACCGCGTGGGTGCTGACCGATGTGCTGGGCTTCCGGAAATCAGGTGAGTACGACGAGGACGGCGCGCTGGTCCATGTCTTCGAGGTCGGTCCGGGAGGACCGGGTGCGGAGGTACGGCTCCTGGAGAGGCCGGATGCTCCGTGGGCGCATCTTGGACGGGGAGGCGTGCATCACGTCGCGTTCCGTACGCCGGACGCGGAGGAGCAGGACGCCTGGCGGAAGAAAATTAGAGGCGCGGGCTTGGGTGTGACGCCCCAGATAGATCGCTTCTACTTCCAGTCGATCTACTTCCGCGAGCCGGGCGGCGTGCTGTTCGAGATCGCCACTGACGGACCCGGTTTCGCCACCGACGAGGATGCGGCCCATCTAGGAGAGCGGCTCTCCCTGCCGCCGTTCCTCGAAGACCGCAGAGAGGAGATAGAGGCTCGCCTGGAACCGATCCCGACCCGTTGAATCCGACGTAGAGATAAGAGAAGCTTCACCAAGCCAAAGTAAAGGAGAGCAAGTATGGGTAATCTGGCGGCATTGATCCTTCGGGTGGCACTGGGAGGATTCCTGGCGGGACACGGGGCGCAGAAGCTCTTCGGGTCCTTCGGAGGGCCAGGCATGGAAGGAACCAGCGGCTTCATGGAGATGCTCGGGCTCAAGCCCGGCAAGCCCTGGGCGGTGATGGCGGGCCTCTCCGAGTTCGGCGGCGGCGTGCTGACGATCCTGGGACTCTTCAACCCGGCCGGTCCCCTGGGCGTAATATCCGCGATGTCGATGGCAACAACGAAGGCCCACTGGGGCAAGCCGATCTGGGTGACCTCCGGCGGCGCCGAGCTTCCCGTAACCAATATAGCCGCCGCGACGGCGCTTATGGTCAACGGTCCCGGCAAATACTCCCTCGATCGCGCGTTCGGCATCCGCCTCCCCGCATGGCTGGCCCCACTCGGGCTCGCGGCTCTTCTCGTCACGGTCCTCTATGCTGGCATCGGAACCCCCGAGCCGCCGCAGGAGGAGGACGAGGCCCGCGAAGAGCTCGCCGGAGACCAGGAGTAAAGAGTCAAGCCGCGGGTAGCTCCGGGTTTGGATCTCCGGAGCTACCCGCTTCCCTCATTACGGCGCTTCAGGATGCCACATGAGATCAGACACCAACTTCGATGGCGTAGCAGCAAGCTTCGAGAAGGAGATATACGGTTCTTCCAAGGGATATATCAGGGAGCGCGTGCTATGGGAAGACCTCTCCTCCGAGATCCCTAGGATTCAAGATGGATCGCTCTCCATCCTCGACGCCGGCGGAGGAGCGGGCCGCATCGCCCTTCGGATGGGACACCTTCACAACAGAGTAGTGCTGTGCGACACGTCGCGGGAAATGCTGGATCGGGCGGAAAAATCTATCCGTGAGGCGAACCTCTCCAGCTTGGTTACAACGGTACTCTCTCCGATCCAGGACCTGGATGGGTCATTGAGGGAATTCGACGTGATCACCTGCCACGCGGTGCTCGAATGGCTCGCCGATCCCCAGACTACTCTGGGTCATCTCGTCAGGCTCTTGAAGAATGATGGCGCTCTTTCACTGATGTTCTACAACCGCAATGCGGCGCTGACCAAGCGCATCTTCAGTGGAGACTTCGCCGAGGCGCTGCGAGAGCACGGGGAAGGTTACTCCCCAAGAGGATGGGCGGATGGGGCTACGCCTCTCGCTGAAGAGACCGTGCGCGAATGGCTGGATCAACTTGGGATGAGGGTTAGATCCAAGTCCGGAATACGCATCTTTCACGACCATCTGCCGGACAGCGTAAGGGACCAGAGGCACCTGGACGATTTGCTAGAGGTGGAAAAAGAACTGCGGAAGCAAGAACCTTTCGCCTCTCTCGGCCAGCACGTCCATCTGGTCTGCGAGTGGGCGTGACACCGGCGGCCAGCAACTACTGACCGACCCGCAGCACCGCCTTTCCCACGTAGCCCCGGTCCATGAGCCGGGCCGCCACGGCGCCGATCTCCGTCCACGGCGCCTCTACTTCTATTCGAGGACGCAGACTGCCCTCCCCCACCAGGGCCACCAACCGCGCAAGTCCCCCGGAGGCCGGGTTCGCCACGACCTCGTGAAACAGTATGAATCCGTAGAGTCTGGCCGCGCCCGTGCCGAAGAAGCTCCGCACGTCGAACGTAGCCTCCGCGCCGCCGGAGACGCCGAAAGAGACGCAGGTTCCGCCCGGAGCCAGCATCGAGAGCGCGTTGCCGAGCACCGCGCCTCCGACCGACTCCAGTATGAGGTCGTAGGGTCCATACTCCCGAGCCGCCGCGCCATCCGCCCCAATGGCTACCTCGTGCGCGCCCGCTTCCGTAATCAGCTCGACCTGTTCCTCCCGGCGCACCAGCCCTACCACCCGAGCCCCGCCCAGCCGGGCGAGTTGCAAGGCGAAGAGTCCCGCTCCCCCGGATGCGCCCGTGACCAGCAGGGATCTCCCGAGCAGTCCCCGCCCTTTCTCAAGCGCATACAGCGCAGTCAGGCCGGCGACCGGCAATGTGGCTGCCTGCTCGAACGAGACTCCGTTCGGCAACTCCGTCAGGGCGGTGGTCGGCACGGCGGCCAACTCAGCCCACGCTCCGGACGGCAGGAAGCCGACGACCCGCGCCCCTTCGGCGGGTCCCGTTCCATCAGCAGCGGCCCGTTCCACCGTCCCGGCGAGGTCCCAGCCGGGACGGGCGCCGCTCTCGTCCGTGTTCATCGCGCGGCGCACCTCTCCCCGGTTCAAAGAGACCGCCGCGACCCGCACGAGAGCCTCGGATGGCGCCGGCGCCGGCGCCTCGACCTCTGAGAGCGCCAGCCGATGCTGGGCGGTGGGATCCACGACAACGGCACGCATCCTGCTCATGTTCTCTCCTGTCCGTAACATTCGGCGCTGGTCTCCCCGGTAGTCTACCGGAGGTTGGCCTGAACATGCTTCGACCGCCGAGCTTTACAACGTCCTCTCCACCAGCTATACAACCTGTCGTGAGCGAGCGAGAGAAACGGAGGTTCCGCGACCGGGGCCGTGAGGGCGGCGTGCGCGACCGGCTGCGCCATCGGCCTCACATCCGTCCGAACGTTTACGGCTACCTGACGGAAGAGAAAGAGTCGCTGCGGCAGGGCTTCGCGGCGCTGTTCCTCTCTTCAGTCGGGGAGTTGATCGCCGGTCTCGCGCTCGCCAGTATCACCGAGACTCTCGACCAACTCGTCGGGCTCGCCGTCCTCATCCCGGCGGCTATCGGGATGCGCGGCGCCATCTTCGGGGCGATGGGGAGCCGCATCTCAACCGCCATCCAAACCGGCCTCTTCAGCTTCAACCTGCGGCGCGGGGTGCTGGCCGAGAACGTCCAGGCGGCGGCGGTGCTCTCGTTCATCTCCGGCATTTTCCTGGCGTTCCTGGCGCGAGGGTTTAGCGACGTACTCGGCGTCCGTACCGAGCTAACGGTCTTCGACTACGTCGTCATCTCAACGGTCGGCGGGCTTCTGGCGGGATTGCTGTTGCTCGGTATAACCATCGTCGTTGCGCGCTTATCCGTGGCGCGGGAGTGGGACATGGACAACATAGCGGCGCCCATGATCACGGCCTCCGGCGACATCCTCACCCTCCCCGCCCTCGTGCTGGCGACGTATCTGATCGGCATCCCGATCTTCTCGGACGCGCTGGCCGCGACCCTTATCCTGGTCGCCGCCGTCGTCGCCGGAATAGCGTTCCGGCTCGGCGCGGCGAACCTGCGGCGCATCCTGGCCGAGTCACTCCCAATACTAGCCCTCACCGGCACGGTGACGATCCTGGTCGGCGTCGCCCTCCAGGACCGGGAGGAGCAGTTCACGACGCTGCTGGCGCTCTCGATCCTGCTCCCAGCCTTCCTTCAGGAGGGCGGCGCTCTCGGCGGCATCCTCTCCAGCCGGCTCTCCTCGAAGGTGCATCTCGGCCTGCTCGCCCCGCGCGGCATCCCGCAGCTCGCGGCCTTCAAGGACTTCACCCTCACCTACATCTTCGCCGCCGGCGTATACGTGTTTATCGGAGGGGCTTCGCACTTCCTGGCGATATGGTTGTTCTCGCCGGACGCCAGCCCCGGGCTCCTGGCGATGCTCGGCGTCAGCGCGCTCGCGGGGCTTATAGCGACGACGGCGGCGGTGCTTGCAGCGTACTACGGTTCGACGGTCAGTTACCGGCTCGGCCTCGACCCGGACACCTACGGCATCCCGATAATAACGGCGGCGGTGGACCTGTTGGGGTTCATGAGCCTTATAATCGCTCTTGTAATATTTGGATTGGGGTAGACACATGCGCGACACGAGACCTAGAAACCTGAAGGACATGCTCGCGGAGGCGAAGAACACCTCGGAGCTCATGGTGGACCTGGCCTACGCGGCCCTGTTCTACAACTCGGAGGACATCTCCGAGGAGGTCTCGCGCCTCGAAGAGCGCCTGAACGACCTCGTCTTCGACATGCGCTCGCTCGCCGTGCTCGCGGCCCGCAGTCCCGCTGACGCCGAGCAAATGGCCGGCATCCTCGGGGTCGTGCAGGACATAGAGAAGATCGGCAACGCCGCCAACGACATAGCCAAGATCGTGGTGAAGAGGCTCGGCATCCCGCCGGAGCTGTTGCAGGACATCCCGGAGGCCGAGGAGATCCCGTCAAGGGTCCGTATCCACGCCGAGAGCGAGCTGGACGGCCGCAGCCTGGAGGAGGTAGACCTCCCGACGGAGACCGGGATGCGCCCCATCGCTATCCGCTCCGACGACGAGTGGAACTTCGACCCGGAGCCCGAGGACGTCCTGCGAGCGCGTGACGTACTGTTCATGCAGGGGCCGCCCGAGGGTGTCGCGGAGGTCCGGGAGTTGGCTGGAGCCGCGCCGCTCCAGGAGGCGGAGCAGGCCGAGCCCGGCGCGCTCTCGGAGCTGGAGCAGGCGGTTGACATCCTGATCGAGATGAAAAACCTCTCGGAGGTCGCCGTGGGCCTCGCCTACTCGGCGCTCCTCTACTACGACGCCGGTCTGGCCCGCGAGGTCGTCGCCATAGAGAACGAGATGGACGAGATGCGCTACCGCCTGGAGCGCTGGGTCCTGCTCGCCGCCCGGCACATCGAGGACTCCTCCCGGTTGCGCGGCATGCTGCACCTCGCCACCGCCTCCGAGACCATCGCCGACTGCGCGATGGAGATGGTCTGGATCGTGGAGAAAGGCGAAGAGGTTCACCCGGTTCTCTCCGCCGCCGTCGGCGAGTCCGACGAAGTAGTTATGAAGCTGACCGTCTCCCCCGGCTCCACCGCCGACGGCAAGAGCCTCGAAGACCTGGAACTAGAGACCGAGACCAGCATGTACCCTCTCGCCATAGACCGCGGCGGACGCTGGACGTACCGGCCCCGCGACAACTACGTCCTGCGCGGCGGAGACTCCGTCCTCGCCACCGGCGCTCCCGAAGGCGTCGAACCCTTCGCCGCGTTGTTCGGCCAGGAGTTAGAGGAGCCCTCGTAACCGAGAGGAGCATACCAAAGCAGCAAACCGGGGCACTCTACTTCTGGGCGCCGCTGGCCGTACTGGCCGCCGTGATGTACACGCTGCTACTGTTTAGGTTTGCGGAACTCCCGCCGGACCTGCGCGAAGGCTCGAACGACCTCCGCATCTACCGGGAGACCGGCGAAGCTCTGCTGCGCGGCGACATCCCATATAGAGACTTCTTTATCGAGTACCCGCCCGGAAGCATCGCGGCCTTCGTGCCGCCGGCCCTCTTAAGCAACGGCGCGAACGGCTACATCAACCTCTTCGCCAACGAGATGACGCTCGCGCTCGTCGCCGCCCTCGCGCTCATCGCCCTGACTGCCCGCCGCGTTGGCGGCATCCGGGCGTGGATAGTACCTTCCCTGACCTTCGCTCTCGCGGCGGTGATGCTATACCCTGTCGCCGTCACCCGGTACGACGCTGTCGTCGCCCTCACGCTCGCCATCGCCGCCCTATGCGCGACGCTCGGTGGACGGTACCTCCTGCTCGCCTATGCCTCTCTGGGGTTCGGGGCGGCGGCCAAGCTCGTACCCGCGCTCGCGACGCTGCCACTGGCGCTCCTCCGGCGGCGAGCCGCGTTATGGGGTTTCCTGGTGTTCTTCGGGGTGCTCGCCCTGTTCTTCGCGCCGGCGCTCTTGCTCGGCGGAGACCACTTCTTGCAGAGCTTCGCGTATCACGCGGAACGGGGGCTCCAGGTGGAGAGCCTCCCGTCCTCCGTGTTGATGCAATTCGGATGGATCGAAAACATCTCCTTCGAATTCGGCGCTTTCGAGGTTCATGGCCGGGGCGTGAAGCTCGCGACGTCTCTCAGCCTGCCGCTCACGGCGGCGTTGCTTCTCGTTACGGCTCTGGTGATGTATCGAAAGCGCCGGGCGGGCGGGCTCGGGTTGGAATTGTTCCCTCGCTACGCGGCGGCGCTTATACTTGCTTTCATGCTCGGCTCCAAGGTGCTCTCGCCGCAGTACATGATCTGGCTGCTCCCACTCGTACCCCTCGGCGCGGGCGGCCTCGCGGGTATCGGCATATCAGCCCTGTTCCTCGCCGCCTGCTGGATGACCACCCAGGTCTTCCCACTCCACTACAACGACCTGCTAAACCTGCGCCCGCCAGGCCCGGAGCTTCTCCTGGGGCGTAACCTGATACTCGTCATTCTCTGGGGCCTGATGCTGCTGTTACCGGCGGACAACACTTCCGATAAGGAAACTGGGTGAAACGTCCCTTTTCGGTGGCCCTGCTTCTCTTGCTGCCACTGCTCGCGCTCGTGCTCGGCGTGGCGCAAGGTCCGCGCCTCCACGCACAAGAAGCCCGGCAGAAAGCGGAGACGACTCCGAAGGTCGCCAGCCTCGTCTCAAAACCAACGGTGGAGACCTCCGCGACCTACGATCCCGGCACGGACACCTGGATGGTCCTGCTGACGGAACAAGTCTCCGGCAGCGTCGTAGCGAAGGTCACTGTCGACGACGACACCGGCAGGGTTACGCAGGCGCGGCTCTCCCCGAACGCCGACGGCATCATCTACCCGAGCCTCTCCGAAGAAGACGCCGTAAAGCTCGCGGCGGCCAACCCCCGGATAAGGGAGGAGCTATCGAAATACGGACCCTACAGCACCGACGCTGAGTACAAGGATGGCGAATGGACCGTCCACTTCCGGGTCGAGGGCGGCGGGATGAGGGGCGGCGTACCCGACAAAGAGGCCGGGACAAAAGAGGTGGCACAGGTCGGGATCGACGACGATACGTGGGAGTTGACCCATGTATGGACCGGAGATCAAGTCGGCTGGCAGATGGCCCGCGGCGAGTACGGCTCCTACGGCAAGCAGGCCAACTACTGGTACGTCTGGGGTCCGATGGCCCTGATCTTCGCCCTCGCCTTCATCCGTCCGAACAAGCTCTACTCGATCCGCAACCTCGACGTAGTAGCGATGCTCGGCTTCCTCGTCTCGCATCACTTCTTCCGCGTGGGCGATTCTCATACGGCGGTCTTGCTATGGTACCCGCCTCTCATCTACCTGTTCGTACGAACCCTTCTGATGGGCTTCGGCATCGGGGAGCGCGTCGAGACCACTAGCGTCCTCCCAACACCCGTTCTGCTGGTCCTCGCGGTCCTCGCCGGCGGTTTCGTACTCGCCCTGAACCTCGACGCCCGCGTAATAGACGTGGGCTACGCCGGAGTCGTCGGGGCCGACCGCATCCTGGACGGCACGCTCCCCTACGGACACATGCCAAGCGACGTGGGGACCGGCGACACCTACGGTCCCCTGAACTACCTGCTCTACGTGCCGTTCGTCCTGATGTTCGGCTTCTCCGGCACCTGGGACTCCCTGCCCGCCGCCCACGCCCTGACGGCTTTCTCCTTCGTAGCGGGCGCCCTGGCCCTGCTCATTACCGGCTACCGGCTCTCGGGGACGAAGGGAGCGGCGGCGCTCGTCTTCGCGTGGGCGATCTTCCCCTACACCCTTTACTCGACGAACAACAACACCAACGACGTCATCGTCGCGGCGGCCGCCGCCATAGGACTCGCCTTCGCAACCTCCCCCCTCGGACGTGGGGCAAGCGTGGCGGCGGGGTTCGCGATCAAACTCTACCCCCTGATCCTCGGCCCCCTCTGGATGATGCAGGATGGAAGAAAACGCCGCCCGATAACAGACTTCATCCTCGGCGGCCTCGGGATGCTGCTGCTTTCGTTCGCCGTGCTCCTGATAAACGGCCACCCGATAGACGCCGTGAAGCTCTTCTACGAGAAAACGATCGCGTTCCAGGGCGACCGCCAGACACCGTGGAGCATCTTCTCACAGGTCCCGCAACTAGAGTTCCTGCAACGCCCCCTGACGGCCGCGGTCGTCTTCCTCGCCATCTTCCTCGCCATCTTCCTCGCCTTCTTCCCCCGCAAACGAACCGTCCGCCGTCTCGCGGCGCTCTCGGCGGCGCTAGTGATTGGCCTTCAGATGACGACCCACTACTGGTTCTACCCCTACGTCACCTGGTTCGAGCCGTTCGTATTCCTCGCCCTGCTTACCGCCACCAACGAGAAGACCGCGCTGGATGGCAGCCTCTCAGACGCTCCTAGCTCCGGCGACGAACAGCAGCCCGGACATGCCCTCACTCATCCCGAGTAAAACCGATCCCGCCGGAAACTCTCACCCATTTAGGGGATGCACTAATTCCACGTTGGGAAATTCCAAGTGTATTTCCCCGCCAGCACGGACAGGAGCGCGGCTCCGACGGAGTAGGACGGTCACGACGATAAGTCGATCGGAGCGGAGACTCTCTTACTAGCGGATCATCGCTCCGAAGACTTTTCTCTCTCCTCCCGCACACGCCGCCAGACGTCCAGACGCGCCTTGATCCCGGCCTCCACCCCACTCTCTCTCGGCTCGTAGTAGATACGGCCTTCTAGCTCATCTGGCAGATAGCGGTCGTTCATGCCTTCCGGCTCGTCGGTATGCGCGTAGCGGTAGTTTGCGCCGTAGCCCTCGTCTTTCATCAGCGCGGTCGGGGCGTTTCGGATGTGCATGGGGACTTCCGGCGTTGCTTCGTTACGAACGTCGGCGAGAGCGGCGTTGATGCCGGCGTAGGCGGCGTTGGACTTCGGGGCGGAGGCGAGGTAGGTCGTAGCCTGGGCCAACGGGATGCGTCCCTCGGGCATCCCGATCATCCGCACGGCCTGAGCCGCCGCCATCGCCAGGGTAAGCCCGTGCGGGTCAGCGTTCCCGATGTCCTCGGAGGCGAGGATCACGAGCCGCCGCGCGATGAACACCGGGTCTTCGCCAGCTTCGATCATACGCGCCAGATAATGCAGCGCCGCGTCCGGGTCGCCGCCGCGCACGCTCTTTATGAACGCGCTTATAACGTCGTAGTGTTCCTCCCGCCCGTAACGCAGCGCCCTTCGCCCAACCGCCCGCTCCACGTCCGCGACCTCGACGTTCTTCGTTCCCGCCGCCGCGACCTCCAGGGCGTTCAGCATCCGGCGTCCGTCGCCGCCCGCGAGGTTCAACAGGTACTCACGAGCATCGGACGAGATCCCGGCTCCAAGCTCCGAGAGACCGCGTTCCAGCAAAGCATCGAGATCCTCTTCCAAGAGCGAACGCAGCCGCAGCACCCGCGAGCGCGACAGCAGCGGAGCCGTAACCTCAAACGACGGATTCTCCGTGGTCGCTCCTATAAAGTCCACCAATCCTTCTTCGAGCGCCGGTAGCAGCGCGTCCTGCTGTACCTTGTTGAAGCGATGTACCTCGTCCACGAAGAGGAGCGTCCCGCGCCCCTCGTACTTGAGCCGTTCGCGGGCCGCGTCGAGCGCCGCGCGCAGGTCCTTGACCCCGCTCGTAACGGCGCTCAGGGGGACGAACTCGTCCTCAACGGTGTTGGCGAGCACGCGGGCGAGCGTCGTCTTGCCCGTACCGGGCGGTCCCCAGAAAACGACGGAGCCGATCCTGCCGCGCTCCGCAACCACCCGCAGCGGCCCGCTCTCGCCCGTCAGGTGCTCCTGTCCGACCACTTCGTCGAGGATCTTCGGCCGCAAACGCTCCGCGAGCGGGGCGCGGCGGGCGAGGTTATCCGAGCCGGAAGCGTCGAAGAGGTCCATGCGGCTAGTATACCGGCCGGATACCCGGCTCCCAGTACGTCCCTAAAGCGCCTCCGGTCGCCGCTCTCTGAAACGTGTGGCCCGTTCGAAGGCGCGGGCGAGTTGGAGGACGCCGCGCTCGTCGCGCCAGCGGCCCACGATCTGCACCCCGACCGGCAACCCTTCCGGCGTGAACCCGCCCGGAACGGAGATCGCCGGCAGCCCCGTAACCGTGATGAGGTAGCAGGACTTCATCCAGTCGATGTACGTCTCCATCGGCTCGCCGTCTATCTCCTCCACGTATGGTGTCTCTACGTCGAAAGGGACGACCTGCGTCGTCGGCAGCACCAGAAACTCGTAGCGCTCCATAAAGAGCCGCACGCGCTCCAGGACCTCCGCCCGCAGTCTCTCCGCCGCCCCGATCCGTGGTCCCGTAAGCCGCCTCCCCTCCTCGATGTTCCACACGATGGTATCCTTCAGGAGCGCCCGGTGAGAGTCGAGCAGCCCGTCGTAAGAGAGCTCGAACTGCCACGCCCGCAGCACCTTGAACACCTCGTCCGCCCCGGAGAGGTCCGGCGCAGCCTCCTCGACCTCGCACCCGATCTCTCCGAGAACTTTCCCGCTCTTCTCGAAGACCTCTTGAACTTTCCGCTCGACCGGAAGCCCCCCGAGATCCGGGCTCCACGCGACCCGCGTCCCCCGGAAGTCCCGCTCCGGGAGCGGATGGAAGCTATCTCCGGGCTCGGAGATGGAGAGTGGAGCGCGCGCGTCCGGGCCGGCCATCGCGGAGAGCATCAGGGCGACGTCCTCGACAGAGCGGCCCATCGGCCCCTCCACCGAGAGAGGCGACCACGGCGCCATCGAGGGCCACGAGGGCACCCTGCCGGGCGACGGCCGCAAGCCCACCACGTTGCAGAACGCCGCCGGATTCCTCAGCGACCCGCCCATGTCCGAGCCGTCGGCGATGGGCAGCATCCCGCACGCCAGGGCAACCGCCGCGCCGCCGCTCGAACCGCCGCAGGTCTTCGCGTAGTCGTAGGGGTTCTTCGTCGCGCCGAAGACCGCGTTGAACGTCTGCGAGCCCGCCCCGAACTCGGGGGTGTTCGTCTTCCCGACGGAGATGGCTCCTGCCCGCTTCAGGCGCTCCACGGTGAGGTTGTCGCGCTCGGGGACGTGGTCCTGGAAGATGGGTGAGCCATACGTCGTGCGTACCCCGGCGGTGTCCGCGAGGTCCTTGTGGGCCACCGGGAGACCATGCAGCGGTCCCACCTCCTCTCCCCAAACGAGCGCCCGGTCCGCCCGCCTCGCCCCTTCCAGCGCCCGTTCCGGCAGGAATGTAACGATGGCGTTTACGGCGGGGTTTACCTGCTCGATCCGCTCCAGGTGCGCCTGCATGACCTCGACGGCCGAGACCTCCCGCGACCGAATGCGCCGCGCGAGATCCACGGCCCCCAGCAGACAGAAGTTTGTCCCAGGATCTTCCGGCATACCGTCAGTCCGCTCCGCTGCGCTGGCGGTATCCGGAGTCGTATGCGTCGAAGCGGCTCACGCGGTTAGTATACTGGCGGTTCGTTACAACTTTCGCAGGGGATTTATGGGCGAAGCGAGAAAAGAAATCTTCGAACTGTCAGCTCGTATCTCCAGCCGCCTCGGTGAGATCGAAGGCGTCGAAGCGGTGGCCCTGGGCGGCTCGTGGGCGCGCGGCGAGGCCCACCCGGACTCGGATGTTGATCTCGGCATCTACTACCGCTCCGGGAACCCGCCGCGCATCGAGGAGTTACGGCGCCTAGCCCGGGAGCTAGACGACCGCAACCCGCAAGATCCCCTGACTGACTTCGGCGGCTGGGGACCCTGGATCAACGGCGGAGGCTGGCTGACCATCGAGGGCCACAGCGTGGACTGGCTCTACCGCGACCTCGACCTCGTAGAACGCACGATAGAGGAGTGCCGCGCCGGCCATCCAACCATCCACTACCAGCCCGGACACCCGCACGGCTTCCACACCCATATCTACCTCGGAGAAGTCCACCACTGCCGCCCGCTCCACGACCGGAACAGCCTCCTCGAATCTCTCAAACGCCTCACCGATCCGTACCCTCCGCGCCTCAAACAGACAGTTGTCCAAAAGCAACTCTGGGAGGCACGCTTCGCCCTCGACACCTGCCGCAAGTCCGCCGTCCGTGGCGACATCTTCTACGTCACCGGCTGCCTCTTCCGGTGCGCGGCCTGCCTGACACAGACCCTATGTGCCCTGAACGAGCAATACGTCATCAACGAGAAAGGCTCAGTCCAGATCGCCGCGTCACTTCCGATAAGCCCGCCGGACTTCGCGGATACCATCGGCTCTGTACTCGCGCGTCCCGGGGAACGGCCGGATCAACTCCAGAGCAGTATTAGACGACTCGAGAATCTATTGGAAACCATCGAGACACTATGCTGAAAGGTGCCCCTCCGATAAATTGGGTGCCTCAAGACGCTTCTGGAACGGATCTGTGGTCGTCCAACGTAGATCATGGGTACATGAACCATCCTCGATAGTATTAGAATGCGCGCCATGGAACCAGCGCTTGAATCTGTAGACCGAGAAGCTGTCGAAGGCTCGTCGACTGGCGTGCTGTTCATGACGTTGTTCGGGACGGTCTGGGCCGCAGCGGGCGCGGGCGCATTGGGCGGTGCGGCGCAAGTGATCTTGCTAGTCGTCGCTTTGGCGCTCGCGGCGACACTTTGCCTGGGATCTTTAAGGTTGCGTCGCTCGGCGCGCAGCCTCTCCCTGGAAGATTCGCCGCAGGCCCGGGCGCGACGCACGCGTGTTTCCCGGAGCTTCAATTTGGTCTTCGGCCTGGAGGGAGTCGCTATAGCCCTCGCGTTCGTCCTTCTCGGACGGTACGGTTTAGGGACGTTCATCCCGGCGGTCGTAGCCCTTATCGTCGGGGTCCACTTCTTCCCGCTGGCCGAACTCTACAGGGTAAAGGTCTACCATCTCACTGGTGCGGTGCTTTGCGTTCTTGCGATGGTCGCGTTCTTCCTGGAGACATCAGCCCGGCTCCCGCTCGTCGGGTTGGGTAGCGCCGCCACCCTCTTCGCGACCGCCGCCTACATTTTGTCTTTCGGCGTCAAGGCGAGACGATCCGGCTCGCAAGTCTCTTGACGAATGGCGTCTTGGATCTCCTCCATCCACCCAACGATGGCGCCGTAGTCATTTAGTGTCCTGACCCTGACAAACGAACAAATCAAGCCAAAAGGTTAAGGAAGCCGCGAGTCAAGAATCTTTGGCGTGATGTTCCTCGTGCTCGCGACGCTGGCGGTCCATACGCCGGGCGGCTTCGAGTACGTCCTGGGGGTAGAGGCTACGGAGAGCGCCGGTTTCAAGGACTTGATCCACGGAGTGCTCCGGGATCATCATCCACTCCGCCGCGTGCGGCACCGGCAAAGGCTTGTTGAAGGCTCTATAGAAAATCCATACCAACCACCGTCCCGGACGTGAACCGGACAAGAACTTCAATGGGCCTCCTCATAGTAAGGAACCTGCGACGAGCAATTTTATCTTAGCTGGGCCGCCGCAACGGTAAAACAGCTTGACCGTTAGAATGAGGTGTGTCCACACAACGATCCGAACATGTTGGGAGGGGTATGAAGCTGGCAGGCAAGGTAGCGGTCATTACGGGCGCGGGGAGCGGTATCGGGCGCGCGTCGGCGCTGAAGTTCGTGCGCGAGGGCGCAGGTTCTGGACATGGCAAACTTGGGTAGTGGCTCAATCATGGTAGATGAGAGAGGTTGTAGCGGTGCAGAAAGAGCCGCAAGCAAATCTCGTGCATCCGATCCGATTTGGAAAATGAGAGACTCTTCCTGACGAAGCGAGAAAGCCGCTGCCTTAAAGTGTTG
>JBBPZZ010000065.1:0-14876 GCA_038198445.1 Rubrobacterales bacterium | reverse complement strand
TAACCCTTCGCCCTTCGTCCCCAACAACAGAGCTTTACGACCCGAAGGCCTTCCTCGCTCACACGGTGTTGCTGCGTCAGGCTTTCGCCCATTGCGCAAGATTCCCGACTGCTGCCTCCCGTAGGAGTCTGGGCCGTGTCTCAGTCCCAGTGTGGCTGATCATCCTCTCAGACCAGCTATCCATCGTCGCCTTGGTGGGCCGTTACCCCACCAACTAGCTAATGGACCGCGGGCCCATCCCTCACCGGATGGCCGAAGCTACCTTTCCTCTACTTACCATGCGATATGTAGAGCTTACGGGGTATTAGCCGGAGTTTCCTCCGGTTGTCCCCCTGTGAGGGGCAGGTTGCCCACGTGTTACGCACCCGTTCGCCACTTTACTCACCCCGAAGGGCTTTCTCGTTCGACTTGCATGTCTAAAGCACACCGTCAGCGTTCGTCCTGAGCCAAGATCAAACTCTCCAAACTATTACTCCGGCGCTGCAACGCGCCGTTTCGAGTAAATGATTGCGCGGTCCTCAGACCTTTCGGTCCTTCCCGCTCGGCGACCCACTTCTACTCCTGGGTCGCTTAGAGTCAGTCTTGGCGTAATGACAGGTTTACCTGTTACTACTTGGTCTATTCACTACTATTCAGTTTTCAAAACCTTCAAGCCCCTTGCCTCTCGGCGGAGCCGACGGGATCAAACCTGTTCAAAGCGACTAAAACGCCCACCTTTCAGTGGGCTTGGCAGTAACTCCCAGTTTGCAGGAAGGCTACCTGTTGCGCCTCGCTTCGGTTGTCAAATGGCTTCCCGTCATCAGCCAGAGGAGTATACCATCACGGCTCCGGGTGTCAACACCTGGGAACCGGATCTGCGGTCGTACTCCACGCTGTTTTTCAGGCCGACTTCGGACCCCTTGCCTCTCGGCGGGGCATTGTTCTGAGTTGTTAGTAATTTCGTCTAACCACTCTGACTCTGCTTAAGCCAGGCTGCCTCAGATGTCGGCGAGAGGTAGTGTAGCGGACTATACGGGTACGTCAAGCCGCCGGACAATTTTTCTGTCAGAGTCTTTATCCGGAGGTGCTCAGGCGAGCGTAGCGGCGCTTGCCTACCTGAAGAACCTTGCCGTCTAGTTTTTCGTCGGGCAAATACCGTTGCTCATCCATAATTACCTTTCCATCAAGACGTACAGCACCGCCGCGTATAAGGCGTCTGGCTTCGCTGTTTGTCTTAGCGAATCCTGCGCTCACGATTATGTCTACTATCCAATGACAAACTTCAATTCCCGCTGTGGCATTAGAAGTGCCTTGAACCAAACCCGCCAAAAACACTGTCGAGACATCTTCTGGAATACCACGGTGACTTACGACGTTGAAAGTCTCTTCAGCACGCTTGGCTGCTGACTCACCATGAAAAACTCGCACCAGTGCTCGCGCAAGCTCCCGCTTCTGCTTGACAGGCGGGGCTTCCAGCAGATCCCGACCGAGTAAGAGCGAGTAGTAGTCGGGCATGAGTGGGTCCGGGATGCTCATGGTCTTGCCGAACATTTCGTTCGGCGGATCGGTGACGCCGATGTAGTTGCCGAGGGACTTGCTCATTTTCATCTTGCCGTCCGTGCCGACGAGCAGCGGCGTAGTCAGGACACACTGCGGACGCTTGCCGTAGTACTCCATGATCTGTCGTCCCATCAGCAGGTTGTAGAGTTGGTCCGTGCCGCCAAGTTCGACGTCGGCGTCCACGGCGACGGAGTCGTAAGCCTGCATCAACGGATAGAGCAATTCGGTCAACGTGATCGGGTCGTTCGCGGCGTAGCGTTTGTTGAAGTCGTCCCGCTCCAGTATGCGGGCGACGGTGGTGGCGCGGGTGAGGTGAATGATCTCCGCAAGCGTCAGCGGCGCAAGCCATTCGGAGTTGTGGCGCACCTCGGTCCTGTCGCGGTCGAGGACCAGATATGCTTGTTCCAGATAAGTCCGGGTGTTCGCGTCTATCTGCTCAGGAGAGAGTATAGGCCGGGTCTTGGATCTACCGGACGGGTCTCCGATTCTTGCGGTGTAGTCCCCTATTACAAGTACCGCGGTGTGGCCCAGACGTTGAAATTCGCGAAGTTTCTTGAGTACGACCACGAAGCCCAAATGTATATCTGGAGCCGTGGGGTCTATGCCGAGCTTGACCCGGAGCGTCTCACCACTGCGTAGCCGCTCCTTGAGGTCGTCCTCGGGGATAGCGTCCACGGCATTGTTCAAGATTTGCGTGCTATCCAATCCTCTGCTCATTAATCAAATGTAACTTATCCGAAACGATAATGTAACGCGCGCCCGGTTGTTGTAGTATATCCAACCGATGGCTCGTACTTATCCCAGAGGCAAAGTCAGAGATCAGAGAAAATCGGCCGCCAAGAAGCCGATTCGTCTGCCATCCAACGCTCGCAAGCGGAAGCGCGGCAGCAGTGGTCTCAAGGGGACCATCCTTCGTGGCCTCGGGATCTTCTTTTTGTGCGCCCTGGTCGCGGGGCTCGCGTTCGCCGTGGGCGGTTACCTGGGGCTCGTCAAGAGCGTGAACAAGCTAGAGCTAAGTAAGCCTCAGAACATCGAGACTCACCCAACGTATATATATTCGTCTTCCATCGACGGCTCGGATGGTCCCCGGCGTGTGATCGGCACTATCTTCCAGGGAGAGAACCGGAAGACCGCGTCGCTGGAGGAGATGCCGCCCAACTTGTTGAACGCGTTGGTCGCAAAGGAAGACGAGCGCTTCCGGGAGCACGGGGGGGTGGACGTCTGGGGCATAATGCGCGCTCTCTGGGTCGACTTCCGTGAAGGCGCACGGGTCGAGGGCGCGAGCACCATTACCCAGCAGTACGTCAAGAATACGTATCTCTCCAATAACCGCTCGTGGACCCGGAAGATCAAAGAAGCCCTCATCTCGATAGAGGTGGAACGGGAGTACAAGGATAAGGACCAGATCCTCGCGGACTACCTCAACGTCGTTTATTTCGGCAATAACTCTTACGGGGTCGAGGCGGCCGCGGAAACCTATTTCAACAAGTCCGTCGATGACTTGACCATAAGTGAGTCCGCGACGCTAGTCGGTATCCTCTGGTCCCCATCCACCCTGGGCGCTGACCGCAACGCCGCCACGGACCAACGAAACCTGGTGTTGAAGAAGATGTTCAACGCCGGGTACATAACGAACGAAGACTACGATGGAGCACTCAAGCAGGAGTTGCCGAAGACCTGGCCCGCGGCGCCGATGGTACAAAGCGGCCTAACCGGCCCGCAACTGACGCGCAACTTCACCGAGTTAGTCCAACAAGAGTTAATAGATAAGTATGGCTCCGCGACCGTGCTGAACGGTGGTCTCAACGTCTATACGAGTTTGAACCTCAAGTCTCAGGTCGCGGCCCAGGACACGATCTACGGATCGGAGGGATATATTCCAAACCCAGGCGATCCGGACGCTGCACTGGTCTCCATCGAGCCATCGACCGGAAAAATAACAGCCATGGTTGGCAACAGGGACCAGAGCTCGCATTTCAATCTCATCACCCAGGCCCAGCGCCAGCCGGGCAGCTCATTCAAGCCATTCGCCCTGATAGCGGCGTTAGAGCAAGGCATAGACCCAGCGAAGACTCGCTTCGTATCAGAGGACAAAGTCTATAATGTCGACCTGGGAAATGGACACACCGAAAAGTGGAAGGTAAAGAACTTCGGGAAAGTGGAACGAGGTTCGATCACCCTGGAAGAAGCCCTCTGGCAATCGGACAATACCGTCATGACGGACCTGGTAACGAACAAAGACGGTAAGGGCTTGAAGAATGGTCCGGAGGCAATAGTAGACGTGGCGAAGAAACTCGGCGTAACGGCGCACTTCGACAAGCACCCGAACCCGTCCATTGTTCTCGGTACGCAAGAGGTCTCGCCGCTTGACATGGCGACGGCCTACGCCACGATAGCGAACGGCGGCAAGCGAGTTCATCCTACGGCGATCTCGCGGGTAGTTCAAAACGAAGGACAAAAGAACGAGAAAGTCCTCTATACCGCCGACGCCGCCCCCAAAGGCGAACAGATAATAAAACCTGAGATAGCCGCCGAGGCAACGAAAATTATGATGGGCGACATAACAAATGGCATCGCCGGCAAAGCCACTTTCGACGACCGTCCAATCGCCGGCAAGACGGGCACTTCGGAGAACTTCTTCGATTCCTGGTTTATAGGCTTCACGCCGCAGCTAACAACCGGCGTATGGATGGGCTATGGCAAGGGCGGAGCGACTCTGCAGGACCTGATGGATCCCCAGAAACATTCGCCGCTCTACGACACCAAAGGCTCGCCAACAGAGATCTGGCACGATTACATGCAGCAGGTTATGAAGGGAAAAACGAAAGAGAAGTTTAAGGGCGTCGACGGCCCGCCGCCTCCACCTACTTCTCCCGGTTACGATACTCCGCCGGGCGCCTCCGCAGTCTCGAATACTCCCGTCACTCCAACGGTCCCGAACACCACACCCTAAAGACCCGAGCGTTTTACAGTCCTATCGTGTATCTCCGCGGGCGGGACAGAGACGTTCTCATCGCCCAGTAATAAATAGCGCCACGGAAGCTCCGTACCGCGTGTGATGCCTATCCTGGTAGTCGCCACGATTTCCTGTTTGCCAGGCGTTCCGCCTGAGATTATCGGTGTTCCGGCAGTCAGGTCGTGACCGTCAAAAGACAGGTCTAGCCCTAAAGCCTGAGTAAGCCGGCCGGGGCCGCTGCACAGGTTCTCGCCGCGTCCGCGACGAGCGGCCATAAGATTCTGTCCCTTCAATGGGCGGAGAGCCCGGATCAAGACGGCGCTGCCCACGCCTTCTTCTTCGCAGACTACGTTGATGAGGTGATGAATGCCGTAGGAGAGATAAACGTAGGCCAGCCCAGGACGTCCGAAGATTGTGCGGTTACGCATCGTTGGTCCTTTGTAGGCGTGACAAGCGGGATCGTCCTGGCGGTAGGCTTCGGTTTCGACTATGACGCCGGAAGTCATCCCTTCAGGTGAATCGTGACTCAGGACGCATCCCAGGAGGTCTACGGCAACCTGCCGCGAGTCCCGGTAGTAGAAGTCGCCCGTCAGAATATTCTGGGAGCTTCCTGTTCCCCGGAAAGTTCAGAGATCCTGCGGGAGAACTGGTCGAGATCCAGGCCTGCCTCGGAGCGGATTGAGGACTTGAGCAAGGGCCTTACCTGACCGATCTGCATCTGCAACTCGCGCAGAAGCTCGATCGCGCCGCTCTCCGCGCCCACCATGTCCCGTAAAATCGTGGTCTCCGTGCGTCCCGCGACGAGCGGCTCCTTTATACCGTCCACGTATACCATCGTCCGCCGCCCGCTACCGCGCTCCTCCTCGATCGGCACGAGCGCGACTATTTTGTCCGCGCGGATGAACTTCCCGAAGCCCAAAGAGACTATGCGATCTGGGACGACTTTCATATGAGATGAAGTCTAGCATAGCGTATCCCCCATCAAACCGTTATATTTCTTGCCGTGCGTCTACACGGCAGGGCAAAGAAACTAAACGGAGAACGGATCCGGCTCCGGCGTCATGAAAGATCCGACTACGCCCTTTACGGCGAGTGGTACGGTGATCCGGAGGTCTGGCGCCTGACGAGTTGGGCTCCCGAGCCTCTGACGCCCGGTGCCGTCCACAGGCTCTTCGAGGATCGCGAGATGTCCGCAACCGAAGATTCATTCGCCATCTTCCCCGATGCGGAGGAGCGACCGATCGGGATAATCAGCTTGATGAACATTAGCGAAGCGAACGCCACGGCGGAGCTTTCCGTAATAATCGGTGAACCGTCCGGGAGATCCAGAGGTTATGGAACGGACGCTATTGAGACCATCGTGCGCTACGGGTTCGAGGAACTGGGCCTTCAGCGGATCGGCTTGAGCGTCTTCGAATTTAACGAGAAGGCCATTCGCGTTTACAGTAGCGTCGGGTTTCGGGAAGAGGGTTGCCTGCGCGCGGTTCTGGAGCGGGACGGGGCGCGCCGGGACGCTATTTTGATGAGTATACTCGAACCCGAATGGCGCGGACTCAGGGGTTAGCTGGTACGGATACGGGCACCGAAGTCGCCTTCGAGACGCCCTGCGATGCGCTCCATTTCCACGTCGACTTCCTCGTCGGTGAGGGTACTCTCTCCGCGAAAGGTGAAGTTGAGCGCGACGCTCTTCGTACCTTCCGGGACTTGTGGCCCCTCATAGACGTCGAATATACGCGCCTCGGACAGGATAGCGCTTCCGAGAGCTTCGATGGAAGCGAGCATGTCTCCCGCCCGGACACCATCTTCGACGACAACGGCGAGATCCCGAGCCACGGCGGGTACGTTTACGAAAGGCATGAAGTGCGGCGCCGGGTCGGGATCGCAGTACGCCAGATCCAACTCGAAACCCGCTACCGGCCACCCTTCGATCTCGAAGCCCTCGGCCGCCTCGGGGTGCAACTCGCCGACCCAGCCAACCTCCGCCTCTTCAACGCAAACCACCGCCGACCTTCCAGGGTGAAGGAACGGTTTCGCCACCCCTCTGAAGGACGCGCCGGGTACGATCCTCTCGACGAGACCTTTCGCCTCGAAGAACCCGGCGCGGACCTCAGGTACGTTCCATGCTGCTGGACGGATCGTACCAGCGAGCACCACCCCCAGGTTCATCGTCTCACGCACGCCCCTGAAAACACCATCAAGCGCTCTCATCTTCCGGGGAGACTTCTCGTTCAACGGAGCCTCCAGCAAGTCTGGGAAACGGTTCATATCTTCATCCGTTGCCAGCCAGCCAGAGATAAGTTTCCTATCCGTATCCGTGGGCTCGATCCGTCCCGCTATCCGGTACTGACGCGCCGTGCTTTTCAGTTCCTCCGTGACGGGCCTGGGCTCAAAGGCGCGTCCGACCTCGAAGAGAGCGCCGCCACGTTCTCCGAACGCCCGGTTACGGGCCGCGGCGTCAAGCAGTCCGGGGAGGAGGGTCTGACGTAAATTACGGCCTTCGACGCTAAGGGGGTTCTTCAACCTGAGCGCGTTCTCTTCCCGCGTCTCGTCGGTGAGGCCGAGCGTCCGCATCCAGCGATCGGGGCCGAAGGGGTAAGTCACCGCTTCGGCCAGGCCGAGATCGGCGAGGAGCCGGCGAAGCTGGAGTAGTTTCCGCTGCGATTCGGTACGGCCCCCCGGCAACGAGACGTCCGGCAACTCTTCGGGAACTTTATCCAGCCCGACAAGCCGGCCGATCTCCTCGATGAGATCCACCTCGCGACGGAGGTCCCGGCGGAACGTGGGCACCGCCGCTACGAGACGCCCGCCCTCTTTGCGAACCTTACACCCGAGGGCCTCCAGGTCCCGGACTGCTTCACTCTCATCCACGTCCATGCCAAGCAAAAGTTCCGCCCGCTCCATCCTTAGCGGGACTTCCCACGGAGCCACGCGGTCGGGATAGTGGCTCAACGTGTCATCCGCCGCTCCGCCCCCCGCATTTTCCGTCAGTAGAGTTGTCACGCGGTCCAGGGCGTAATCCACCATGTTCGGGTCGAGGCCGCGCTCGAAGCGCCCGGAAGCGTCCGTGCGGAGACCGAGCCTGGCCGACGTCTCGAGGATATTACGGCCGTTGAAGGTCGCTACTTCGATCAGGGCATCCTCAGTCTCCTCGCTGACCTCGGCATCCTCCGCGCCCATCACACCGGCTATCACGAGACCGCGCTCCTCATCGGCAATGACGAGCATCTCTTTATCCAGTGTCCGGGTAGAGCCGTCGAGCAGCGTTATGGTTTCATTGTCACGAGCCCGGCGCACCACGATGCCTTCTCGCACCAGGCGGGCGTCGAAAGCGTGGATTGGTTGTCCCGTTTCGAGCATCACGTAGTTCGTCGCGTCGACGATGGCGTTTATTGGCCGCATACCCGCGGCGTGGACTCGGCGCCGCATTTCGAGCGGAGCCTTTTGTCCCAGCGTGAGGTTGGAGACGCGGCGGAGATCGTAGCGTGGACAGAGATCGCCGTCCTCGACCCGCAGTCCGTAAGCGCCCGTTGGCTCTCCGCCCGTGGCGAATGGTGTCTCGGGGATGCGGAAATTCGTCCGCAAGATTGCCGCCAACTCACGGGCGACCCCGATCATACCCCACAAGTCAGGACGATTGGGCATCACGTCGATCTCCAGAACGGTCTCGCCGATCGGGAAATAGTCCGTTACTGAACGTCCGACTTCGTAGGATTCATCAAGGAGCAATATTCCGCCGTGGTCGGCCGAGATACCCAACTCCCGCTCGCTCATCATCATCCCATTGGATTCGAGACCACGCAGCTTCGCTTTCTTCAGCTTCGTACCGTCGGCCATGACACTGCCCGGCAGCACGACCGGGACGCGGGCGCCAGGATACGGATTGGGCGCTCCGGCCACGATCTGGACGACCTGCCCGCCGAGGTCCACCTTCGCCACGTTGAGCCGGTCGGCGTTCGAATGAGGCTCGAACTCCTTTACCTCCCCCACTACGACCTCGCCATCCGCGACGCCCAGACGGGCTATGCCGTCCACTTCCTGGCTACGCAGAGAGAAAAGGCCGGATAGCTCTTCCGCGGAGAGGTCAAAATCTACATAGTCGTGGAGCCAGCTTAACGGAACGCGCAAAGGCCTACCCTTCTAGAAATTAATTTGAAGTGGTTGCAACTGAAACAAGAGAGCCAACCGCAACCGCTTCAAAACTGCCGCAGGAATCGCAGGTCGCCCTCGAAGAACATGCGGAGGTCCGGGATGTCGTACTTGACCATAGCCATGCGATCCGGGCCGAACCCGAACGCGAATCCGGTGTACTCTTCGGGATCGTAGCCGACTTCTTCGAGCACCGCCGGGTCTACCATCCCCGCGCCACCCATCTCCAACCAGCCCGCGCCCTTGCAGACTTTACAGCCTGGGTCCGTGCCGTCGCAGACGAAGCAACTCACGTCCATCTCGACGCTCGGCTCGGTGAACTGGAAGTAGCTCGGCCGCAGCCGCAACCGCACCTTGTCTCCGAAGACGTGACGGACCATCGCCGTAAGGGTGCCTTTCAGGTGACCGAGGGTAAGAGATTTATCCACGGCGAGACCTTCGATCTGGTGGAACATCGGCGTGTGGGTCGGGTCGGAATCACGCCGGTAAACCCTTCCGGGACAGATAACGTAAACGGGCGGCTCCTGCGAGAGCATCGTCCGGATCTGGACCGGCGAAGTATGGGTACGTAATACCAGCCCATCGTCGAGGAAGAAAGTGTCCTGCATGCCGCGCGCCGGATGTCCCGGCGGAATGTTCAGGGCGGTAAAGTTGTAGTAGTCGGTCTCGACCTCCGGCCCCTCGGCCACCCGGTAGCCCAGCCCCACGAAGAAGTCCGTGACCTCGTCGATAACCCGCAGCGTGGGATGGAGATGCCCTTTCGGATGCAAAACCCCCGGAAGAGTTACGTCAACGGCCTCGGCGCGCAGACGGGCTTCACGTTCGCCGGCGGCCAGCTCGCCGACCCTTTCGGAGAGCGCGGCCTCGATCTCGCGGGAGGCCCGGTTGACGGAGCCTCCGACGTCCTTGCGTTGCTCGGGGGGCAACGAGCCGATGCTTTTTTTGATCTCCGTTAGGTCCGCCGACCGTCCGAGATATTTGACGCGGATGCTCTCCAGATCGGAAGTAGACTTCGCGGCAGCGACGGCGGCAAGCGCTTCTTCTCTAAGCTCTTCTATTCGTCCGGCGGTCATCATAGAGCGCTATGGTAGCACACGCGAATATGCGTCGTAGAGCAGTATAGAAGCGGCAATCGCAGCGTTTAAAGAGGCAGCCCGAGAAGGGATCGTCACCCGCCGCCTACAGGCGTCAATGACCTCATCCGGCAGCCCGCCGCCCTCGGCCCCAACCACCAGCAGAACCTTCCCGGAAGGCATGGATCGTGGAGTATCTCCAGCGTCTGGCATTGCCGCTGACGTGGTGAATCCCGCCGCTTCCGCCAACCGTAGAAACGTCAGCGAGTCAAGCTCTCGGGCGACCGGCGCGTGGAAGATGGAGCCCATCGTCGCCCGGACGGTTTTGGGGTTATAGAGATCGGCGCAACCGGTCGAGAGCGCGACACCGGCGTCAAATGCGTGGGCGGATCGGATGATTGTGCCGACGTTGCCGGGGTCCTGAACACTGTGGAGCAGTATGATCCTGTCCGCGGATGCGGCCAGCTCTTGTCCTGACACATCCAGAAACGGGAAGATCCCGACCGGATCGGCCGGGGTCTTGAGCGCCGAGACGCGGCGTATTTCTTCGGGCTTTTCGAACACTTGCCGGGGTGAATCGCGGGACTCCTGGATCAGAGCCGCCCCCTCGGCCAAGAACAGCCGCTCGATCTCACGGTACTTCTTATGGTTGAGCCTGGCTGCGCGCTTCAAGGAGATCACGGCTCGAAGAAGCTCTATCCGGTTTACTTGTCGGCGGCCTTCTCCACGTCACCCACGGTTATACGCCCGTTGGCGCCGCTGCCTTCGACGGTGGAGAGATCCACGCCAAGCTCTTCGGCCTTTGATTCCGCGGCCTCGGTCGCGTTTACGATGCCCTGATCATCGGCGGCTTCCTCGACATCATCGACGAGTACGCGCCCCTCGGCGCCGGAGCCTTCGACGGACTCGAGGTCCACTCCGAGGTCCTCGGCTTTCTGCTCGGCGGCTTCGGTCGCCTCTACCTCGGGCGCCGGCTCGGCATCGGGAGGCTTCGGCTTTTCGGCGGGCTTGGGCTTCTTACGCGCCCTGGGGTCAGGCTTTGGTTCGGAAGGCCACTCGACCTTGACCTGCATCTCGACGGGGTTACCGTCCAGGGCATTCTGGGCCTGGGCTACGATGCCGGCGAAGGCTTCCGGTTCGGTGGCGGCGAGGTCGGCCAGGATCTTGCGGTCCAGGTCTATCTCCGCGAGCTTCAGGCCGTGAATGAACTGCGAGTAGGAGAGTCCGTGCTCGCGGACTCCGGCGTTGATTCGTTGGATCCAGAGCGCCCTGAAGTCTCTCTTTCGCTGCTTACGGCCTTCGTAGGCGTAGACACCGCTCTTCCAGACCTGCTCCTTGGCCCGCTTGTACGAGCTGTGCTTGGTCCCCCGGTATCCTTTCGCCTGCTCTAATACCTTGCGGCGCTTCTTGCGGGCGTGGAGACTGCGCGCGGTACGAGCCATGCTACCTCACCCCCAGAAGGCGCTTGATGCGCTTCTCGTCCGAGGAGTGAATGGTCGTCTCCGTATTCAGACGGCGCTTACGCTTCTGCGCTTTCTTCTCCAGAATGTGATTGTGGCCGCTGCGGCGGCGTTTGATCCTGCCCTTTTTCCCAACCTCGAAGCGCCCGGCGGCGCCCTTATGGGTCTTCATCTTCGGCACGTATGTCCTCCACGTTTCGTGTACTTACTACTCTAAAACAACGGGGCTGGCGGCACGGGAGTTTAGGCCGGTTCGCCTCCGTCAATCAGACAACAGAGTGTATTGTAGCAAACTGTTGCTTTAGCGTTGGGCGGCGCTCTTCTCCTGGGCTTCGTCCGACGGCGCTGATTCCTTCAGGTCTTTCCTCGGGCCGAGCACCATGACCATGTTGCGTCCGTCGAGGTTCGGCTGACTCTCGATGCGACCCAATTCCGAGACATCCTCGGAGAGCCGCCGCAGGAGCTTTTCACCCAGGTCCGGGTGCTGCACTTCGCGCCCGCGGAACATGATGGTGACCTTGACCTTGTCGCCGCCTTTCAGGAACCGGACGACGTGACCCTTCTTTGTCTCGAAGTCGTGGTCGCCGATCTTTGGCCGGAGCTTTATCTCGCGGACGTTGATGTTGACCTGCTTCTTGCGGGCGGCCTTGCGGTCCTGCTCCTTCTGGTACTTGTACTTTCCGTAGTCCATGGTCCGGGCTACCGGCGGGTCCGCGTTCGGTGCGACCTCGACTAGGTCGAGATCCAACCTCTCCGCGTAGTCCATCGCCTCCCGGATATGCTTTATCCCCATCTGTTCACCGCTCGCGGAGATCAACCGCACCGAACGCGCTCGTATCTGGCCGTTGATCCTCGGCTCTTCTTCAGTTGCTACTGTGCATCACTCCTCTCAATACCGCTTTTTTCGGGACCGCAAGCCCTTGCACTTTGACTTCCGTTAAGGCGCCGGACCGGCGCGGGCCCCAAACAACAATCGCTATTATAGCCCTTCGGCACTACCCCTGTCTATACGACTCGCGCCCGGCGGTCTCTCGCGCGACTTGATCCACGAAGGACTCTACCGCCACAGCTTCCTGCTGCTTGGATCCGCGCCGCCGGACGTTGACCGTTCCGTCTCCCGCCTCTTCATCGCCCACGATGAGAAGGTACGGAACCTTCTGCCGGGCATTCGCCCGGATCTTTTTCTGCATACTCATCAAGGCATCGTCTACCTCGGCGCGGACGCCCCGCGCGGCGAGCGTATCTTTCACCTTGCGGGCGTAATCCAGGTGTCTATCCGCGACCGGTATAACGACCGCCTGCACCGGTGAGAGCCAGACCGGGAACGCGCCACCGTAGTGCTCGATCAGGACGGCCATGAACCGCTCGGTCGTCCCGGTTACAGCCCGATGCAACAAAACCGGCGTATGCGCCTGACCATCCTCGCCGATGTACTCGCACCCGAGCCGGGCCGGCTGGATGAAATCCACCTGGATCGTCGAGAGCTGCCACTCGCGCCCGAGCACGTCACGGGCCATGAAGTCCGCCTTCGGACCATAAAAAGCCGCCTCGCCCGCCACCGGCTCGTAAGGTATCCCCGCGGTATCCAGCGCCGTAACGAGCGCCTGCTCCGCGCGGGTCCACTTCTCGTCGTCGGAGATGTACTTCGTGTCGTCGGGGTCCCGCATCGAGAGCCGGACACGGTAGTCTTCGAACCCGTAGGTATCCAGGACCTCCCGGACGATCTCCAGCGCCCGCGCAAACTCTTCCTGGACCTGATCTTCGGCGCAGAATACGTGCGCGTCGTCTTGCGTGAGGCTCCGTACCCTGGTCAAACCCGTGAGTTGGCCGCTCTTCTCGTAGCGATAGAGCGTGGCGAACTCGGCGTACCTGAGCGGCAGATCCCGGTACGAGTGAGCCTGCGTATTAAACAGCGTCATGTGGCTCGGACAGTTCATCGGCTTCAGGCGGTAGCGGGTGTCACCATCCACCATCGGCGGGAACATGTCGTCCCGGTAATGCTCGATGTGTCCCGACTTGACGTAGAGCTGCTCGTTCGCCAGGTGTCCGGTCCAGACGTGATCGTAGCCGTAACGAGTCTGCACCTCTCGGACGTAACCCTCCATGAGATGCCTGAGCATCTCGCCTTTTGGAAGGAAGATCGGGATGCCCGCCCCGATGTCCGGCGAGAATGTAAAGAGGTGGAGGTCCTTGCCGATCTTGCGATGGTCCCGCTCCTTCGCCTCCTCCAGCCGCCGCAGATAGGCCTTTAGCTCTTTCTCAGTAGGCCAGGCCGTACCATAGATGCGCGTGAGCATCGTGTTCTTCTCGTCGCCGCGCCAGTAGGCCCCCGCGAGGTTCTGAAGCTTGAACGCCCCGAGCTTTCCGGTGCTTGGTACGTGCGGTCCCCGGCAAAGGTCGAAGAAGTCTCCCTGGCGGTAGATCGTGATGTCTCCGTCATCCAGCCCCTCGACCAACTCCAGTTTGTAGGGGTTGTCCTCGTAGAGCGCCTCGGCCTCGGCCTTTGAGACTTCTTCCCGTTGGATCGGAAGGTCACGTTCGAGGACCTCGCGCATTCGTTCCTCAATGCGGGGCAGGTCTTCATCGGTGATGCGGCCCGCGACTTCGATGTCGTAGTAGAACCCATCCTCTATCGGGGGGCCGATGGTTAACTTACTGCCCGGATAAAGCTCGGTGATCGCCTGCGCCATCGCGTGGGCGGTAGAGTGGCGCAGCACGTACAGACCTTCAGGAGAGTCCTTCGTGACGATCTCGAAGTCACCGCCGCCGTCCAGCGGGGCGTCGAGGTCTACCAACTGTCCATTCAACTTTGCCACAATGGCGTCGCGCGCCAGACGCGGGCCGATAATTTCGGCTACGTCGCGGGCCTTCTGCCCCGGTTCGATCTCTATTTGCTTACCATCGGGCAACCTAACCGCAGCCACATTCAGCTCCTAAAAAGGTTCAAATATTTTCAACCTGCTCATCACTTGTACTCGGCTCGGGAAGTATAACCGCAAGTTGATCCTCTACATCAAGCCCGTACTTCACAGCAATATGAACAATGTGAACCCCGAAAGTAGCTCTGAGTTCCCCTAACGCTTGATTGAGTCTCCAATCGTGCAACCCATTCCGAAAACCCTGATGATGCGAGAAAAGGAACTCCCGTTGATCTGCAGGTACACCAACCATGTCCAAGAATTTGCGGCAGGCGAAACGCATAGCGCGAAGATGATCTGCTAGCCCATCGCTTTCGTTCTTGTCAACGAGCACTTGTGTCAGAAACTGGCGGATTTGTAGAACAGACGATATACAATGCTCCGCTACCTCTACATCAGTCGGATCATAGAGAACTCTTCGATCCTCAAGAACAGTAATCACTCTCTTTGCTACTGCTATGTCCGCCTGAGGCGGGTTCCAGGACACACCAAATATTGGAGTGCTGAAGCCAGTCAACCTGCTTAGAAGTTCCGTGAAACGCATTGATGCGGAGAATACCATAGCTTCGTTTGCAGCTTTCAACTATTCTCGACCAGAGACCGTAAAGGATGCGAAATCCTAGCCTAATACCCGAAACCTCAAAGTGGGCGATAGTGGATTCGAACCACTGACCTCCTCCGTGTCAGGAAGGCGCTCTCCCCCTGAGCTAATCGCCCGTACCCGTCGAGAGGCGGCACCCGGAATCGAACCGGGGTACAGGGTTTTGCAGACCCTTGCCTAACC
>JBBPZZ010000064.1:0-33973 GCA_038198445.1 Rubrobacterales bacterium | reverse complement strand
GTCTCCGGGACAGTTTCCAAGAGCATCCAGCAGCAGTGGAAGTGCTCACTGTGTAACCCGGTGAAGTAGTATATCTGTCTACGAAGATAATACCTGGAGGCTTCGGCGCGGCCGGACGTGCCGGCGAGCGTCCATTCCATACAAGGATATCCGAACTGAGAACTGGAGCATCGGCGTTTGAGCACTGATACGAGACAGGCGGCCCGTAGACGGCCCACCGAAACCACCCTATTAGCCCGAGGTCTCAGAAAGAGCTATGGGAAATTCGAGGCGGTCAAGGGCGTGGACTTCGAGGTTCATCGGGGTGAGTGCTTCGGGTTCCTGGGGCCGAACGGCGCGGGCAAGACGACGACGATGAAGACGATCTACGGCGCGGCGGTCCCGACCAGCGGACAACTCGATGTCGTCGGACTCGACGTCCGGCGCGACGAACGCGAGGTCAAGCGCCGCATCGGAGTCATTCCGCAGGAGAACAACCTCGACGAGGACCTCAAGGTGCGGGAGAACCTACTCGTCTACGGGCGGTACTTCGATCTTCCGAGGAAAGTAGCCCGGCGGCGGGCGGATGAGTTGCTGGACTTCGTCCAGCTCACCGAGAAGGCCGAGGCGCAGGTCGAAGAGCTCTCCGGCGGGATGAAGCGGCGGCTGCTCATCGCGCGCGCCTTGATAAACGACCCGGATCTGGTCGTTCTCGACGAGCCGACGACCGGGCTGGACCCGCAGGCGCGGCACCTCGTCTGGGATAAACTGAGGGAGTTGGCGCTCGCGGGGAAGACCTTGATCCTCACGACCCACTACATGGAAGAGGCCGCGCGGCTGTGCGACCGGCTGGTAATCATGGAGGATGGCCGGATCATCGCGGAAGGAGCGCCCGACGACCTGATCCGGAAACACGTAAGCCCGCACGTCCTGGAGTTCCGCACTGACGAGGAGTCCATAGACGAGTTACGCAAGATATTGGAGGACGCGGCGGACAACGTCGAGAAGAACGCGGGCGGCGAGACGCTGCTGGCCTTCACGGCGGATGGCGAGGCACTCATGGAGAAGGTGCGCGGATCTGGTATAGAGGTTCATAACACCGTCTACCGGCAAGCGGGCCTCGAAGATGTATTCTTGAGTCTAACGGGAAGGAGCCTCACGGATTGATGAACGGAGCGCTCAGATTTCCTTCCCCTCGTGGAGCTTTCCGAGTCTGGCAGCGGAACGCGACCATCTTCCGCAAGTATTGGAAGAGCATCATGTTCCCGAACTTCGTCGAGCCGCTCCTTTACCTGGCGGCGCTGGGTCTGGGGCTCGGGGCGTTCATTCAGCAAGGGGGCATAAACGGGCAGAGCTACATCCAGTACATAGCACCGGGGCTGCTCGCGAGCAACGCCATGTTCGCGGCGTCGTTCGAGAGCACATTCAACACCTTCGTAAAGTTAAAAATAGATAGGATCTACGACGCTATAATCACGACTCCCGTCAACGCCGAAGACGTGGTGGCGGGCGAATACCTGTGGGCCGGAACGCGCGCCACACTCTACGGGACAGCATTCCTGGCAGTCCTGACCGTGCTGGGATACTCGTTCGGAAGACCGTTGATCGTCTCGTTCTGGGCGTTCTTAATTCCGCCGATGTTGATGTTGATCGGGATCATGTTCAGCGTCATGGGTACGCTCTTCACGAGTATTATCAAGCGGATAGACCTCTACGCTTATTACTTCACGCTTGTCGTGACGCCGCTTTTCCTGTTCAGCGGGATCTTCTTTCCTGTCCAGAATTTCCCGGCCCCGGTACCGCAGGTCGCCTGGTTCACGCCGCTGTATCACGCGGTCAACGTGTGCCGGGGGCTCGCCACCGGGCCTTCGGCGAGCACGCTGGTAGACGTAGCCTGGATACTGGTCTTTACGTCCGTCCTGGCGTTGGTTCCCATCCAGATCATGCGCCGCCGCCTTATCGACTGACCCGCACGCGGGCTTCCTCGACTGTCCGGCGAACGTTTCCGCCGTCGTCTAACCCTTCGGCGAGGCTTACGAGCCTCTCCAAGTCTTTGTCGACCCTCACCCGTTCCGCCATGGTAAGTGAGAATGTGCTCTCCGCAGCCCGGACCATAAGGCTGGCCGCATCCTCCGGGTCGGGGATCTGCTCCGGCGCCAGACGGGCCACGGTAAAGATTCGGGCCCACAGCGCCTGCTGGCGCTCTCCGGCGGTGTTGGCTCTCAAAGCTCTGTCCAGGATCTCCAGGAACCTTTCGAGGACCGCGACCTGCCCTGTGGCAAAGGCCGCCCGCCTGACCTGATCAAAAGCCAACCCCACGTGATCGCCGAAGTTCGGATATCCAACCTTGACCAGCACCTTTCGACCATCGACCTTCCGCCTCTGAACGCGACGCGGCAAAGCCTTCGACCCCAGGGCGATAAAGATGTCCTCCATCCGATCCATCGCCTGCATCGCGGTCGTCGGATCGTTGATCCCCGGAGAGAGACCTTTCAAAGCTATATCCGAGAGCTGCCGGAGTCCGAAAGCGAAGTCCTGCTGAAAGCTCCGCTCCTTCCCGAGGACGAAGGCCCGGTTCACCTGCCTCCTTTTCTCAGAGTCGAGATCCCTCTCCTGCGCAGGCCACACCCTCGCTATCGGCAGTCCCGTAGCGACGAAGTGTCCTGGAGCTAGCGGAATCTCAACCAGCGCCGTCCGCTCGTCAACGACCTGTTTCAAGATCGAGTCCACGTTCAGATACTGCACGTAACCGTGCTCCTCGGCCCGTACCACCGACGGCGGATGCGAGAGCGTCTCGGCCCAGTCCGAATTCTCATGAGGATCCCTGATCTCCTCCGATGGATCGTCCCCAAAGTCGTCGAGGTTCGAGACCACGTCCAATACGTCTCCGTGGGCCATCTGAACGATAGTGGACGACTGGATGAGCTGCGCGACGTGGTTTATGAAATAGATGAGCAGTCCGACACACACCAGCGCCAGCACTATAGCCACGCCAACAGAGATCGTCGGGTTGAAGCTGGAATCCTGCCCTCCTGAGATGGAGACTATCCGCAGGACGATCAAAGAATAAACGAAGGTGCCGATGTACGCGCCCAGCACCACCTGCAGGCCCCGATCAGCGATAAAGCTCGGCAACAGCCGCGGCGAGTACTGGCCAGAGGCCAGGGTGAGGGCGACGATACTCAGGGAGAAGACCGTCGCTATAACGGTTATGAGACTCCCGGAGATCGCCGAGAGCACGGAGCCAGCCCCCTGGGAACCACCGGAAATGACCGTCGGCAGCCGGTCGAGAGAGCCCTGAAAGATGCGGTCGAGCGGCTGGGTTATGCTAGAGAGAAGGACTCCGCCCAGGGTAAAGAGCGCTGGTATAAACCAGAAGCTAGAGTTAAGCCTGCTCCGAAGATTCCCCAGCCGGCCTCTATTGGCGCTTTCATCGTTCCCCATGCCAGGCACAGTCTAGCAGACCACGGTCTGATAGGATGGAATAAACATGACCGAACAGTTCACCATACGCACCGCCGAGCCGGAGGATGACGCGGACGTCGCAACCCTTGTGGTGGAGGGTTTTCTGGACAAGTTCCGGCCCATCTTCGGGAAACGCATGGATCACTCGGTCAAGATAATGGAGAAGTGGATCCAACTAGAGCACGCCTCCGGCGGCGTGCAGTCCCTGATAGTCGACTGGGGTTCGGAGGTCGTCGCCAGTGTCGGTGTCCGCACGGCGGACTCCAGGGAAGACATACTGGCGCGCGGCCTGTGGCAAACTCTGAACAATAACCTGGGCTTCTACCGAACCGTTTGGGCGACGACCTTGCTCTCTTATCCACGCTATGCCCCCAGTTCTTCGGAGGCATACGTGGAGCGCCTCGTAGTCGCGCCGAAGTACCGTAAACAGGGAATCGCTCGGAGCTTGCTCGCGGCATCGGAGGACCTGGGCCGGGAAGCGGGGAAGAAGACCGTCGGACTCCACGTCAGCGGCAACAACCTGCCCGCGCTCAGGCTCTACGAGGACGAGGCCTACCTCGAGGTTTCCCGGCAACGATCTTTTCTCACCAAATACTTTCTAGATATCAGAGACTGGCTTTATTTAAGAAAGGAACTTTAGCGGAGCAGGGCCTTGCTAGGGATAACGCGAGTCTTCAGGATCTCCAGGAGTCTCGTGGCTATCGCGATCCTCGGCAGTTCGTTCTTTCGAACGGGGCTCGCGCCGCGTTCCGGACCAGTTAAACAGGTCTTCCGGAACGTCTGGAATATCTCCCTTACCGCCGCCGAGCGGCTCACGCTCGAAAAAGTCCGGGCGCTCCGAGCGCGGTGCAGGGGCGCCTTCGACACCGTTGTCGGATACGTTGGATCCTGACGAGGAGCCACGATCTCTGGCCGGGTAACGACCACCTACTTTACGGGTAACACCGGGTCGAGACTCACGCGGCTCTACCCGCCCTACCTGGCGCCTGGATCTCCCCTCTCCGGCTTCCCGCTCAACCGGAGGTTCCTCGGAGGGCTTGTCGAAGGTCTCAAGCGGCGCGGAGCCGCCACGGGCCTCGGTTGGCTCTGAAGACCATTCTTCGTCCTCTCCGGTGGAGTCCAAATGGTCGTCTTGATCGAGGTCCTCGTCCAGGCCGTCTTCGTCTTCACGAGTTTTCTCGACGTAATCCAGGTACCGCGCGTCGCCCGTCAGGAAGGCCAGCACCTGAGCGTTGAACTCGGAGGTTCGCTCCAGCATCGGCATGTGACCGCAGTCGTTCATCAGGACGACCTCGGCCTGGTCCGCGCCGCGAGTCCAGGCGCTTACGGCCTGTGGATCCACTATCTGATCTTCCTCGCCGGCGATTATAAGGATGGGCACCTTTATCATCCGGGTTTGCCGGGCGAGCCGGCCACCGGCGATCTCGCGCCGCGTAACCGCGAGACTCTTTGTGGCGGCCGCGGGGGTAGACATGGCGGCATCATCTATAACATCGTCCGTCAGGTCATTGGAGTCCAGCACGAACGGCCGCATCCATAGAGAGCGCAGCGGCCTGAACACACGCCCGAGGAAATAGAAGATGGGACCAAGAACGGGGATGGTCGCCAACCACAAGGCCGTGGGAAGGTCTATCTGCTCCTCGTTAGCTGGAGTCGCGACCAATATGAGACGGCCAGCGATGTCGGGATGGTCGGCGGCGAGCTTGACGGCCATGGCACCGCCGATGTCGTGCCCGATTATACTGGCGCGGGTCAGCCCAAACTGCGCGCAGAACGCGTACAAGAGGCGGCTTCCGTTGCGAACCCCATAACCGGAAAGCGGTTTATCAGACTCGCCGAACCCGCTCAAGTCGAGCGTATATACAGTGAACCGCTGGGCCAGACGGCCCGCGAGTTGCTCCCAGACCCGCGACGAGGAGAGCCATCCGTGAACCAGCACGACCGGCGGCCCGCCACCTATGATGTCGTAACGGATCCAACTGCCTTCCAGCTCCACGTATTCGGTGTCGCGAGCGCTGTCCACCTCGTAAGCTGTCCGCCCGAGCGCCACCGAAGCCGCCACGATAACGGCCACCAGTAACAATACAATTATCAAAACTATGCTCATGACCCAATAATAACCCACCGCCGCTTTGGCAACACGCGCCGGGGCGCGGCTAGATCAGGCCCACCAAATCACAGGCGCCGAAAACGCGACAGGTTTCCCTCCCCCCTATAGTATTGGCCGGCTTAAACGAGAAGCCGGTGTATCACCCTCATGATCCCCAGCGGCTGCTGACGACCCGCCGGATGATGAAAGACGCAATGACCGTCGAGACCAGGGAGAACCCCGCCTTGAGCACAGCTTCCTTCACGTCGTCCCGGATGCCGCGGACCTCGGGCTCTTTTATGAACCTGTCGGCCAGCCTGCCCGCCAGAACGTAGGCGATCCCGCTTGAAAGGATCGTGATCAACCGCTTCTGCGTCTCGTCGTTCATGGACATCTCTCCCTGTACTAGAGCGTGTTCGCCCGGAAGTGCCGGACTCGCGGAAGATTCTACCCGTTTGGCGTCCCCCTAACCGGATGAGTCAAGCATCAATCTATCCAACCTCCTGGGTCCGCCGGTGGCGGTCGTAGAGATACTGGAGTTGAGAGCGCAGGATGGCGCGCTCGTAGAGGTCCGCCTTACAGTCTATGCAGAAGAGGACTTCTTCTGGACGGCCGGGATGCAGGTCATTGTCCAACATGAAGTCGAGAAGCTCCCGGTAGCCTTCTCCGACCTGATCCACGAACTCCGAAAAAGATATCCCTCCTGAGATCAACCGCTCGCAAGCCTCGCATGGTTCCAAATTCCCAAGCCGGCGGTTGGTGTGCCTTACGATGAGCCCAGGCATGATGTCCTGGGTCTCTACTCCCTCCTTCGCCACTACGGCCCCTTTCTAGCCTCGTGAGACGAGTCATTCCCAAATTGTCCTAAACAACCCCTATGGTCCGCGGCTCTCACCGCAGACTGTCCGTAGAGTCTACGGACAGTTACACATTTTGTAAAGCCTCGCGCTAAAGAACCTCTCCGGCGACTATATACTCACAAGAAATCCGCGCCAGTCTCGGAGAGGACGCCCCGCATGCACAACCGGAGGAGACCGATTCAACGCGGCGCCCGGCTTGTAGTGGTGGGGGCGGGATTCGCCGGAGCCTCACTGATACGGAACCTCCCCCATGCGCTGCGGCGTCCCGGCGAGACGCTGCTGATCGACCACGACGAAACCTACACGTTCGCCCCGCTTATCCACGAGGTCGCCGTCGGACGCCTTCACCCGGATAGCGTCCGCTCCCCCATCGCGCCAATCATCAGAGACCGCTGCGCCTTCCTGCAAGCCGATGTTACGGGCGTAGATCTGGAGGACAGGGCTCTCGAAACCTCATCCGGGAGAGTCGGCTACGAGCACCTGGTGCTGGCCGCCGGAAGCAGCGCGGCCAGGCCTCCAGGAGGTCTGGACCAGAACTTTCTTACTTTCGGGACGCTCGACGACGCGCTGCGGCTGCGCGGGATGCTAAATAAGGCGTGGTTGTCGGCCTTCGACCGCGGACGCGGCGACACGACTTCAGAGACTCTCACGGTCGCCATAGTCGGTGGAGGCGCGACGGGGGTAGAGCTCGCCTCGGAGATCTCCGTCCTCTTCGATTACCTGAAGCGCCGCTCATCACGCGCGCTGACGATCCGTACCCGAGTGGTGCTTCTGGAAGCCACGAACCGGCTGTTGGGATGGTTGGATCCATACTTTCACGATGTTGCCATGGATCAGTTACCCCGCCTGGGAGTCGAAGTGCGATTGAACACCCCGGCCGAGACAGATTCCGGCGAAGGCGTCCAGGCAGCGGGGGAATGGCTTCCGGCGCAAATCCGAGTCTGGACTACGGGCATAAAAGCCTCGCCACTAATAGCCCAACTGCCCGGCAAAAAGGACGCCGCTGGCAGGATCGAAGTGGACGAATACCTCACTCTCCCAGAGCATCCAGAAGTCTACGCGCTTGGCGATTCGAGCTTGTACGAAGATCCTCGTCACGGGTACTTGTTCCCCACAGCCTCACTCGCGGTACAGCAGGGGCCGTGGGTTGCGCGGGATCTCGGGCGCGGGCTGGGTGGCTCCGGAAGGCGTCCACCCTTTGACTTCTTCAACCGGGGATACGTGGTCGGCCTCGGCCCCGAGCGCGCGATAGCCGAGACGATGGGCGCCAGGTTCAGCGGCCCGCCGGCGCAGGCTCTCTACCGGAGCATTCTGCTGTACTACCTGAAGAGCCGCCGGGGCCGCATCCTGACCGGCGCCGACTGGGCAATGGAGCGCGCACTCGGCCGTGTAGGCTTCGGAGCCAGGGAGAGCCAGGGTCTGGCGGCGAGTTAGACGCGCTCGCGCGTTAGATGCCGCTCGACGATACCGGGCGCATCTTCGAGGGTTACGTTTGTGTACCACACGTCATCCGGGTAGATAAAGACGACCGGGCCTTCCTCGTGGCGGCGGGTACAGACGTTGCGGAGGACGGCTGCCGGGGATAGTCCAAGACGCTGAACCTCCTCGCGAAACGTCTCTAGCAGTTCGTTACCTCCCTTGTCGCCACAACGGCCCTCTCCCGGCGTGGCGCAGACAAAGATCTGGCGAAGCGTCGTCATGATCACATTTTATGCCTGACGCCGGATAAATCCAACGGCGTGAGGTGGACCTTGGCGTCCATTTCAACCACAAGGATGCACTCTCCGTCATCGCTCCGTTATCATGGCTACCATGTGGTGCCGGAAATGGCGAATTGGCGAGCGTGGGTAAAAGGAGAGCGGTGCGCGAAGGATTGGTAAGAAGGCAGGTAGGCGAGGGAGGCGACGGCTTCCGGTGGCGCGGGGAGGAAGTCTGGCGCATGGAGGGTTTCGCAGACGCCGTCTTCGCCTTCGCCGTCACTCTTCTCGTGGTGTCCCTGGAGGTGCCAAACACCTTCGATGAACTCCTCGATACGATGAGAGGCTTCCTCGCGTTTGGGATCTGTTTCGCCCTGCTGATGTCGGTCTGGTACGATCACTACAAGTTCTTCAGGCGCTACGGTTTGAGAGACGCCACGACCGTGTGGCTGACCTCGGCGTTGCTTTTCATCGTGCTCCTGTTCGTGTACCCCCTGAAGTTCCTCTTCACAGTGTTCGTGGATCAACTACTCGGCTTCGGCAGGGCGGCCGACATGATCGATCCCTCCCAGGGACCGCTCCTGTTCATTATCTACGGGGTCGGATTTATCGCCGTCCAACTAGTGTTCGTACTGCTTTACCTGCGGGCCTACGCGTTGCGCGACGCGCTAGGGCTCGACGCGCTTGAGTTGTTGGTGACGCGCAAGCAGATTCAGAGTTTCCTGTTGAACGGGGCGGTCGGACTGGCCTCTGTAGGCATCGCCGTACTCGGCAGGGAGGAGTGGATCTCCTGGGCAGGATTGGTCTACCTGCTGATCGGGCCGCTGCAGACCGTTAACGGCTTCGCCATGAGCTCGCGCCGTATGCCGAGGGAGCCGGGCGACCACGGCACGGCCAACGGCGAGGGAAGCCTGGAGCCTGAACAAAGAGAAGAGCCATGACCTGTGGCGTGTGGCGCCAATACGCGGCGGACGTCTCAGAGCTCCCCATCGGGCTTCGAGAGACTCTCCACGGCACCGATCTCGAAGGACCACCAGGACAACCTCAGAGCGACCAACCCTAAAGCGTACTTCGTACCTTGGGTTAGTTGAAGCGGAGACTTAGAACGAGGTTGCCGAGAGGTCCGTCTCAGACCGTTCCTGGATACGCCGGGCCATGCCGCTCTCCTTGGCGGCTTCTGCAACGGTTTCGGCCACGGCTGGGGCGACGCGCTCGTCGAAGACGCTCGGGATGATGTAGTCCTCGGAGATCTCGTTGTCCGGGATCACGCTCGCTATCGCCTCGGCGGCGGCGAGCTTCATGTTCTCGTCTATCTCGCGGGCGCGCACGTCCAGGGCGCCCCTGAAAATGCCGGGGAAGCAGAGTACGTTGTTGATCTGGTTCGGATAATCGCTCCTTCCCGTGGCGATGATCCTGGCGTGCCCGTAAGCCTCCTCGGGGCGTATCTCGGGGTCGGGGTTCGCCATGGCGAAGATTATTGGGTCGTCGTTCATGTTCTTCAGGTCATCGACCGAGAGGACGTTTGGCGCGGAGAGCCCGAGGAACAGATCCGCCCCTTCGACCGCGTCGGAGAGGTCTCCGGTGCGTCCTTCGGGGTTCGTGTGCTCGGCGAACCATTGCTTCGACGGGTTTAGTCCTCCGCGCTCCATATGGACGACGCCCTTCGAATCGCACCCGACGAGGTGCGTCGCGCCCGCGGACATCATGATCTTGGCGCACGCCACCCCCGACGCGCCGACACCGTTGACCACTATCCTGAGGTCTTCGATCTTCTTGCCCGTTATCTTCATGGCGTTGATGAGCGCGGCGAGCACAACGACCGCCGTGCCGTGCTGGTCGTCGTGGAAGACCGGGATGTCCAGGTCCTCCTTGAGACGTTCTTCGATCTCGAAGCATCGCGGCGCCGAGATGTCCTCCAGGTTGATGCCGCCGAACGCCGGGGCTATGCGCCTGACTGTTTCGACGATTTCATCTGTGTCCTTGGTGTCCAGGCAGATCGGGAAGGCGTCGACGTTGGCGAACTCTTTGAAGAGAGCCGCCTTACCCTCCATGACCGGCATCGCTGCCTCGGGTCCGATGTCTCCCAGCCCCAGGACCGCCGTCCCATCGGAGACTACTGCGACGGTATTGCGCTTGATAGTCAGGTTGAAGGCGCGTTCCGGTTCCTGGGCGATGGCGCGGCAGACTCTCGCGACGCCCGGCGTGTAGACCATCGAGAGGTCGTCGCGGGTACGGATCGGCATCTTGGAGTTGACTTCGATCTTGCCGCCGATGTGCATCAGGAAGGTGCGGTCGGAGATATTCACGACCCGGACCTCGGGCATCTCCTCAACGGTATGGACGATCTGCTGGCCGTGCTCGGAGTCGCGGGCGTTGACGGTTATGTCGCGTATGGACATCTCCTGGCCCATCCTGACTATGTCAACAGCTCCGACCATCCCGCCCGCCTCTCCAACGGATGTCAGGATCTTGCCGAGCAAACCCGCCCGGTGCGGGAACTCGACCCGCAAAGTCATGCTGTAACTTGCGCTGGGTATGGATTCCATGTTCGTAACCCCTCTCCCGTTGGAGTCAGCCTCATTCAGGACTCTTCGACGCGAATTCTATTGCAACCCAAAACTCCGGTAAACACACTTGCGGCGGACTCGCGCCGAATCCACAGCGGAGCGGTCCTAAACCGGAAGGTAGCCGGGATTGTCGGCCAGGTCGGCGCCTGGAAGCGTATCGTGCCGGGCGATGAACCACCGGCCGAGATCCGACGTCTCCCCAGCCTCGGTCGCGGCCTGTTGTAGACCGGCGCGCAGTTCGTTCAGCAGTGGCGGGCGCTCTCCATAAGAGACCATTTCGAGCTCCGCCGCGACCGCCGCGTCCACAAACTCACCCCAAACGTCCGACGCCGGATCACCGGACGACGGAGGCGCGGCGAAGGCCTGTTTTATCTCGTCCGGGAGCCTTGCGGCTTGCATGAGATCTACCCTGGCAGGGTCCGCCGGGGTGTTTGATCTCTGAAGATAATGACGCGCGGCGAAGAGCAGGAGCCGCGACGACATGGTCCGCTTGGCCCACGAGTCGGTTACGCCTTCCCAGTTGACGAACGAGCCACCGAAAAGTTCTCTCAGTTCCACGAGGCGGTTATATCATTCGGGAAGCCGTCTGCTCAAGAACCGGGGTTGCTCCGATCCAAGATCGTAAACTCTCCGAGGTCCGGCTCGGGGAAATCCAGCGCGGGGTCTCCTTTGGTAACCTGAGCCATATAGGTAGCCCAGAGATCCAACGGCAAAGTCTCGCCGTTTACCTCATCCAGACCATGCACTCCAACCATCGAACGCCGGCTCTCCGGGTAGCCGATCCAGACGGCGGTCGAGAGCCGCGGCGTGAAGCCCACGTACCAGGCGTCGGCGAAGTCGTCCGTCGTGCCGGTCTTGCCGGCGGAGGGAAGTCCTATGTCGTGATCCAGGTCGTGGAACCGGGAGGCAGTCCCCGACTTTACGACCTCCCGTAGAACCTGCGTGGCGGCAGCAGCCTCGTTTCCGGACATCACCCGTCGCCCAATCAGCCGGTGATCGTAGACAGACTCGGTCTTGCCGTAGCTGGCGTGGTCTACGGTCTCGACCGTGTACGGCTCGCGATAGACTCCGCCACCGGCGAAGGTGGCGTAGGCTGACGCCATGTCCAATGCGTTCACGCCGGTTCCCAGTCCACCAATGGCCGTAGAAGGATACGGGTCCAGAGGTTCCTTCACCCCGAGATCGTGGGCCGCGTTGACGACTTTCTTGAGACCAACCTCCATGGCGAGCTGCACGAACACCGTGTTGTCCGACTCGGCCATCGCCTCGTAGAGCGAGATGGGACCCCGCTGTATGTCGTCGTAGTTGCGGATGGAGTAGTCCTGGTCCTGGAACCGGATGTCGAGGTCGCGCGAGAGGTAGATGGACTCGGGCGAGATGCCTTTTTTCAGGGCCGCCGCCAGTACGAAAGCCTTAAAAGAGCTTCCGGGCTGACGGCGAGCATCGAGCGCGAGGTTGAAGTTACCTTTCTCTCCGGCCAGCACGCGGATGGCCCCGCTCTGCGGCTCGACGGTAACCACGGCCGCCGAAGGGTCCGAGCTTAAAGGAAGCGTCTGCTTAGTGGTCTCGACGGCCTGGTGCTGCATCTCCGGCTTGAGCGTCGTGTGGATATCCAGTCCGCCTTGTTTAAGAGCCTTGTCCCCAAGATGGTCTCGCACCTCGCGGCGCACTTTCTCGATAAACGGCTTATACGCGGGGTCTTCGGGCGGAGGGTCCGGGGCGAATTTTAGAGGCGCGGCCTTTGCTTTTTCATACTCCCGGACAGAGATGTAGCCCTGATGCTTCATCAGTTTGAGAACCTCGTCGCGTCGCCCGGTGGCGCGGTTTACGTCTGCGGCGCTGCTTCCTCTCACGTAAGTCGAGGGCGCATGGAGAAATCCTGCGAGGGCGGCGGCCTGGGAAAGGTTGAGGTCACTGGCGCTCTCGCCGAAGTAGTGTTGCGTCGCCGCCTGGGCGCCGTAGGCCCCGTCCCCGAAGTAGACAGTGTTCAGGTATCCGGTCAGGATCTCCGCCTTCGTATGTTTCCGTTCGTAGTCGAAGGCGAGCGCCGACTGGACGAAACGCCGCCAGAACGAGACCCTGGCGCGGTCATCCTCCGGGATGAAGAGGTTCTTCATGAGTTGCTCGGTAATCGTGGACCCACCCTCCTGAACGCCGCGCGCCTGGAGGTCGGTCCACGCCGCCCGCGAGACACCCTCCAGGTCAACCCCGAAGTGTTCGTAGAAGCGCCGGTCCTCGGTAGCCACGACTGCTTTCGGCAAAATCTTGCCGAGTCCCTTCGGTCCCACTGTCTCCCGGTCCTGCTCCGCCTGGAACTCGCCGATCCGGTTTCCCTTGCCATCGTACACATAGGAGTTCTGCGCGAGCTCCGGGTACCGGCGGTCGAGCCGATTGCCATAGTCCTTGACCACCAAGAGATAGACACCCGTCACCAGTACGAGAAATGCGACGGAGAAAATCAGGGCGAGGTTGAAGAAGGTCCGGAGTATCCACACTATCCAGCCCGCGCGGCGCTTTCCGGTCGCCTTTTTGCTAGTTTGGAAGAAGCTGTTCACGACTCTCCGGCGTAAGTCTACCTTAATCGGTTATCACGGATAATTCGCGTCGTGTAGATGATACGATGCCTTTATGCTGGAACTCAGTTGCACAGCCCGCCGCGTGGGAGACTTCGAGAGCCGCACCGAAGAATACGAGCTAACATTCGCGTTCGAGAACGGGGCTCCCCACCAGCTACGGGTCAAATATCAGGCCGCCCGCGCCTATGAGATCAGCGCCGCCCTCGATGACGCCACGGAGACCGCCAGGGCCGCAATCGCCGGCGCCGCGCCAGAGGTATCCGGTAGGCCGACCGACGAGTCGCTCGCCAAGTTCTCGTGGCGGACGCTCCAATCCGTGAAGTACGACGAAGGCGAGCCAAAGACTTCCTACCTGGAGATATAAAAAGAGCGCGTTCCGGATGGCGGGTTTGCGACGCGCCAAGCGTCGTCAGGGCCAGCACCATACCCACATGAGTAATTTTCGACAACTTTTTTGAGGCTAGCCGGCCTGCTGGGCAGACACCAACTCCTCTAGGGTCACACGCTCTTCGTAGAGCGCCGTACCCACCACCACGCCAACGACGCCGCCGCCGATCTTTGTCAGAGCGATAACGTCTTCCACGCCGCGTACCCCGCCGCTTGCGATGGTCGGAATTACCCGCGCGACGGCGGCCGTCTCTTCCAACGCCGCCCCGCGGTCCATGCCGTCCCTGGCAACGTCGGTATACAGAACAGTGCACACGCCATCCGCTACCAACTCGTCGGCCAGGTCCATTACCTGGATGCCGCTGGCCTCCCGCCAGCCATGGGTCGCAACGATACCGTCCCTGGCGTCCACCGCCACGACAAGCGCCACCCCAGCCTCTTCCACGGCCCGCAGGCGCAGATCCCTGTCTCCTACCGCGGCCGTACCCATCACCACCCGGCTCGCGCCCGAGGCGAGCACCGCGCGGAGGTCTTCCAGAGTACGGACACCTCCCCCTACCTGAACCGGCACGTCCACGGAAGCCGTGATCTCCTTGATGAGATCCAACTGCGCGGGATGTCCCTCTTTCGCGCCGTCGAGGTCTACGACGTGTAACGCTGGAGCACCGCGCCGCTCCCACTCCCTGGCGCGCGCGATAGGGTCCGCGTCGTACTCCTTTATCCGCTCGAAGTCCCCCTGCTTGAGGCGCACGCAGCGGCCGCCGCGAAGGTCTATGGCCGGGTAGACGGTGAAATCCATCACGCGGTTACAGGCTCCGCGCCCATGCGAGGAAGTTCTCGTAGAGTTTCAGGCCCGCCCGGCTGCTCTTCTCGGGATGGAACTGGACGGCGGCCAGATTCTTCCGGCCCGCCGCCGCGCAGAACCGGACACCGTAGTCGGCGGTCCCGACGAGGTCTTCGGGCGCCTCGGGATCCGCATAGTACGAGTGGACGAAGTAGAACGTCTCGCCGTCGAGCCCGTCGAGCACGGGATGCTCCCGCGCAAGATCTATCGCGTTCCAACCCATGTGCGGCACCTTGAGGTTCCCGGCCTTGAAGCGTCTGTTGGTACCCGGCAGGATGCCGAGTCCCTCCGCTCTAGGCGACTCCTCGGAGCCTTCGAAGAGCACCTGCAGGCCCACGCATACTGCCAGAAACGGCTTGCCGCTCCTGTACGCATCGCGGCAGGCGACATCCATACCCCGCTGCTCCAGTTTCTTTACGCAGTCGCCGAAGGCGCCGACCCCCGGCAACACGACGGCGTCGGCGTCCGCAACCCGTTCCGGGTCCGTGGTGAGGTCCACGGACGCCCCGGCCTTTTCAAGGGCTCGCGTCACCGAGAGCGTGTTGCCCGCGTCGTAGTCGATCACGGCGACGTTCAATCTATTACGCCTTTCGTGGAGGCGCTGCCGGCTACCCGAGGGGAGATGCCCTCTCTCAGCGCGACGGCCATCGCTTTTACACCGGATTCGACCTTGTGGTGGGCGTTATCGCCGTAGTGGCAGTTGAGGTGCAGGGTAAAGTGTCCGTACTGCGTAAAGGCCCTGAGGAACTCGTGGAAAAGCTCCGTGTCGAAAGTACCGATCTTCTCCGGCATCGGTCCCAGGTTGCAGGTGAGGTGGCTGCGGCCACCGAGGTCCACGACGACCGTGGAGAGCGCCTCTATGAGCGGCGCGCTCGCGTTGGCGAAGCGCACTATCCCCGTCCGGTCTCCAAGAGCTTCGTCGAAGGCGCGGCCGAGCACGAGACCCGTATCCTCGACGGTGTGGTGGTCGTCCACCCAGGTGTCGCCCTTCGCTTCTACTTCCAAGTCGATGCCCGAGTGATGGGCGAGGAGGTGCAGCAGGTGGTCCAGGAACCCAACGCCCGTCGAGACTTGCGCCTCTCCGGTCCCGTCCAACTCCAGACTCACCCGGACGAAAGTCTCCCCCGTTTTCCGCTCGGCCCGTCCCGTTCGTGTCATCTTCCCTCCGGTCGTGTTGTCTTAGATCTCTGTGGAGAAATGGAAGGAGGAGATGCCCATCCCCTCCCTGAAGTAGAAGCGGTGCGCCTCCCGACGCTGCACGCCCGAGTCGAGGTGCAGCTGCCCGCAGCCATTCCTTTTGGCCTCTTCGGCGAGCCATCCGAGCATCGTCTTGCCGTGTCTGCTCGAACGCGACTCCCCGTCGGTTATGAGGTCGTCCACGTACAGATGCCTGCCGGTATACAGGAACTCCTGCACCCGGAACCCCGCCACGCACCTTACCCGGTCGCCGTCTATTACCGCCGCGAGCCGGTAGCCGCCCTCGCGCATCCGCCTAATGCGCTTCACGTACTCGCCGTGTTCGAGGTGCGTCCGGAGCTGGCGCATCACCTCGAAGGCGGCGTCCACCTCTTCCTCCGACACCATCTCCTTTACCTCCACCGTTCCCATCACGGTTCCCTGTGGCGCCGAACTTCGACGCTCGCGGCGTGGTTCTCGAAGCCCTCCAGGCGGGCGAGGCGCTCGACGTGCGGCCCGATCTCCTCCAGCGCCTCCTGAGTGAAGTGGATGTAGTTGGTGCGCGCGATGAAGTCGTGGGTGCCGAGAGCGGAGGCCCACGCGGCGGCGCCCCCGGTCGGAAGGGCGTGCGATGGTCCGGCGGCGTAGTCTCCGAGCGCGACGGGGCTGAAGTCTCCGATGGCGACCATGCCTACGGCGTCGAGGTCTTGCAGGATAGTCTCGTAATCCTCGGAGATGACATGCGCGTGCTCCGGCGCATAGAGGTTCGAGATCCCGACCGCCTGGCGCGCATCCTCCACCCGGACCAGAGTAATAAGCTCCGCCGGCTCTCCCGAGGGGAGAGGCTCCACGCTTTCGATAAGCCGCTCGTCCGGGGTCAGAAGGATCGCCGAAGCGCCCGAGAGGTGTTCGGCCTGGGCCATAAGATCACGGGCGACGCGCTCCGGGAAGGCGCTCGCGTCGGCGATAACCACTACCTCGCTCGGTCCTTGCGGGGCGTCTACTCCGACGACCCCGAAGACTTCGAGCTTCGCCGCCGTCACGTAGTCGTTGCCGGGTCCAACGATCTTGTTGACCGCCGGGATACTCTCCGTGCCGTAAGCCATAGCGCCGATCGCCTGCGCCCCGCCGACGGTATAGATTTCCTCCAATCCCAAAAGGCCCGCCACGGCGAGCACCCAGCGGCTGATCTTCCCATCCCGTCCCGGCGGAACACAGACACAGATGTCGCCGACGCCGGCGACCTGCGCCGGGACCGCCGCCATGATCAGGGTGCTCGGGTAGGCCCCGTGTCCGCCGGGGACGTAGAGGCCGGCCCGCCGCAAAGGCCGCACCCGCTGGCCCGTCGTCGCCCCGCCACGCGATTGCTCCCAGGGGCGGTCCATCTCCCGCTTGTGAAAAGTTCGGACGTTCTCTATCGCGAAGAGGAACGATTCTTCGATCTCCGACGGCAAGGACTCACGAGCGTCTGCTATTTCCTCGGCTGGGACGCGGATGGGGTCAGGGCGCACACCATCGAAGCGTTCCGTGTACTCGAGTAGCGCCTCGTCGCCCCGGTCGCGCACGTCCCCGACGATTTCGCGGGCAACGTCGCGAACTTTTGGAGAGAGGAACCCACCCGGACGCCGTAGTTCGGTTACTATGTCTCCGGCGGTCCGATCGCGAGCGTCGAGCTTTCTAACCATTCCGGCTCCCGGCCTGTTGCATGGCGGCGGCAAGGGTGGAGATCTCGCGGTTACGGAGCCGGTACGCGCCGCGGTTACAGATCAAACGAGCGGTGGAGTAGGAGATCTCATCCAGAATTACGAGGTTGTTCTCGCGCAGGGTCGTGCCGGTCGCGGTCAGGTCCACGATGCACTCAGACAGGCCGACGAGCGGTGCAAGCTCTATGGATCCATTGAGCTTGATGATCTCCGCCTGCCGTCCCAGCGACTCGAAGTAGCGCCGCGCTGTGTTCGGGAACTTGGTCCCTACACGCACGACCTCCGCCCGGTCGATCTCCTCGCGCACCCTCTCCGCGTCACCGGCGGGGGCGGCCAGGATCATTTGACACGCGCCCGTTCCGAGGTCTCTTAGCTCCACCACGTTCGGTTCCTGCTCCTCCAGCACGTCTTTCCCCACGATCCCGATATCCGCCGCCCCATATTCGACAAAGACCGGCACATCCGAGGGGCGGCTGATGATGAACTCGACCCTCTCGGTCTCGTATAGGAGCCTGCGCCCGTCTTCGCGCAGCACCCCGACCGGAAGCCCCGCGCTCCCGAGCGCGCGCAGCGCGTCCTCGAAGATGGCGCCCTTCGGCACGGCGACGCTCAACTTGCGCGACTGCCCATTCACGAGAGCACCTTTGCGGCGACCTCTTCGACCGGCGTTATCTCGAATTTGTCCTCATTCCCTACTGACGCGAGCTTTACGCCGCCGGGCGCGGGGTAAGAGATCCAACCAGCGTCCACCGACCGCGCGTACCGGGCCGCCCGCTCCGGCGGCAGGTCCTCCCCGAGGTGCAACACGGAGACTCCGCTGGAACGCAGGTTGTTTGCCGTGTGCGTAGCATCCACACTCCCGCCGATCAGCACTAGCAACGGAGGACTTTGCTCATGAGGCGTAACGGAGAGCAGGCGTTCGATGGAGATGGCGAAACCCGTCGCCGGGAGCTGCTCCCCGAAACGCTTGAGCAGGTTGTCGTAGCGGCCGCCGTTGGCGACGGTGAACCCGAGTCCGGCGGCGTATGCTTCGTAGACCGCGCCGGTGTAGTAGTTGCGGCGCCCGATCAGCCCGAGGTCAAGGATCACCGCCCCCAGACACCCGTAAGCCTCCAGATGCGCCAGTATCTCGCGCAGGTTATCCAGCGCCGCCCCGGCTTCCTCTCCCCTGGCGTACCGGGCGGCCTCCTCCAGCACGCCGCCGTCCGCCGCGGGACCGACGAGACGCGGTATTTCCCGCACCCCGGCGGCGACTTCCTCCGGCAGAGACTCCGCCAGCGTATCGACCCGCACCAGGTCCTTGGCGGCGAGCGCCGCGAGCAACTCCGGCTCGGCTTCGGGCGCCGCCCGGCGGAGGTATCCTTCGTAGAACGCCGTCTGCCCCAGCGCGATGGCGAAGTCTCCGGGGGCGTGAAGTCCCAGGCTCTCCAGCACGTCCACGAGCAGGGCTATGGCTCCCGCGTCTTCGGCGGGACTCGTGGAACCGACGACCTCCACTCCAGCCTGGTGGAACTCGGCGCTCTGTCCCCGGCCTACCCCCACCCGGCGGTAGACCGGAAGGCTGTAGGAGAGCCTGTGCGGCGCCGGACTGCCGGTGAGCCGCTGGGCGACGAGACGCGCTATGGGAGTGGTCATCTCGGGACGAAGGATCAACATCTGGTTGTCCTGGTCGAAGAGCTTGAAGGCCGTATCCCTGAGGTTCGGCTCCTCTATGACCTCGGAGTATTCTAAGGCAGGCGTCACCACCTCCCGGAAACCGTGCAGCCGGAACCTGTCCCGGATCTTCGCCTGCACGTCCAGGAGCCGGGTGGACTCCGGCGGGAGTATGTCCCGTGTCCCCGGCGTTGTTGAGAACTTCCTGTGTGTATCCCGCTTCATGAGAACAGCTATCTTAACCGATCTACCCGACGATGAACCACCGTGTCCGGTACGGGAAACTCCTGGGGAGCTTAGAATGGTCCTGGAATGCTGTCCGGCAGGGAAAGGAAGAGGGCCGATGCTTAAACTCTGGGGGCGCACGACCTCGGTCAACGTACAGAAGGTTATGTGGTGCTGCGGCGAACTGGAACTGGACTACGAGCGGATAGACGCTGGCGGCCCGTTCGGCGGCACGGATACGCCAGAGTTCCTGGCGATGAACCCGAACGGCCTGGTCCCCGCCATCTCCGAGGACGGCTTCTCGCTGTGGGAATCAAACACTATCCTCCGCTACCTCTCCGCCAAGCACGGCAGCGGCAGCCTGTGGCCCGAAGACCCCGCCGAACGCGCCCTGGCCGACAAGTGGATGGACTACCAGCTCGGCACCCTGTGGGTCGCCTTCCGCGCCGGCTACCTCGGCCTCACCCGCACCCCGCCCGAGCAACGCGACCCGAAGGCCATACAGGCCTCTCTTGAGAGCACCGCTGAAGTCCTGTCCATACTCGACGCCCATCTGTCGGACAACGAGTACGTCGCGGGCGCGGATCTCACGATGGGAGATATATCGCTCGGGTCGACGATCTACCGCTGGCTCAACATCGACATAGAGCGTCCCGAGCTAAAGAACCTCGTAGCCTGGCATGAGCGTCTCACACAGCGTCCCGCTTACCAGGACAACGTCATGATCCCTTTCACCATATCCTAGAACCCGCGTCTCACTCGAAGACGACGCTACGGTTTCCGTCCACGAGGATGCGGTCTTCCAGATGCCAGCGGAGGGCGCGGGCCAGTACGCGGCGCTCTACCTCGCGGCCGAGACGAACGAGGTCCTCCACGTTGTCGCGGTGGGTAACGTGGGCGACGTCCTGGTGGATGATCGGCCCGGCGTCCAGATCTTCGGTGACGTAATGGGCCGTCGCCCCGATGGTCTTTACGCCGCGCTCGTGCGCCCGGCGGTACGGGTCAGCGCCGACGAAGGCCGGGAGGAACGAATGGTGGATGTTGATGATCCGGTCCGGGTAGGCGCTCACCAGCTTCGGCGTGAGTATCTGCATGTAGCGTGCCAGCACGATCACATCTATCTCGTGGTCCGAGAGGAGGTCCAATACCTCGCCCTCCTGCTCGGCCTTGTTCTGTTTCGAGACAGGCAGGTGGTGGAAGGGGATGCCGTAGATCTCCGCCCGCGAGGCGAGGTCCGGGTGGTTGGAGATGACGAGCGGTATCTCGGCGGCAAGCTCCCCGGCGTCCCAGCGCCAGAGAAGGTCGATGAGGCAGTGATCGTACTTCGAGACGAGGATCGCCATTCGTTTGGGAGCATCGGTGTGAGAGAGACGCCAGTCCATATCGTGCCTGCGGGCAAGAGGCGCAAACGCGCCGCCGAACTCGTGGCGGTCCAGACCGAAGCCTTCGCCCTCTATCTCCAGACGCATGAAGAAGTTGCCGCCGCCGCTCACGTACTGGTCGGCGGAGAGGATGTTGCCGTCGTGCATCGCCATGAAGGAAGAGATCGCCGCGATAAGACCCTTCTTGTCGGGGCAGGAGATTAGTAGTCGCAGGTTGTAGCTCACGGCGTTTCCAGCCTCCGGTCTTCTTTTGGCAGTGTACTTCCGTAGTGCCTCGGCAGTGCCGCATTCTGCTACAGTCTCGGGCGCATTGGCAAGCGCGGCGCGGAAGTAGTTGGTAAATTTGCCGTTGGTATGTTCCACGTTCACTGGAGAGAGTTATCCAAAGCGTCTTGAACATGAGCGACGAAGCCCGCCGGGCCTTCGAGAACGTGACGACATCGGCCCGAGCCGAGATAAGCGCGCTGCCTCCGCGGGACATCGACGTTTTCATGCTGCGTCTGGAGCGTTACTGGCAGGACCTCTTCGACGGGTTGACGCCGCCATACGCCGACCGCGAGGACTTCGAGCTGTTCCTCGAACAGCTCGTCCGGCTCCTGGCCCGTAACTACGCCGCGCGTCCCGAAGAACTCAAGATCCTCGACCTGGAGCGCGGCCTCGTCCCCGGCTGGTTTCAGAACGAGCGGCGCATCGGCTACGTCTTCTACGTGGACCGCTTCGCCGGTACGCTCGCTGGGGTAAGAGAGCACCTGGACTACCTGCGGGAGTCGGGCGTCAACTACGTCCACCTGATGCCGCTCTTGAAGCCGCGCCCCTCTCCCAACGACGGAGGCTACGCCGTCGAAGATTACCGGCGGGTGGACCCGCGGCTCGGCACGATGGAAGACCTGGAAGCCCTCTGCGCCACGCTCCGCTCCGAAGGCGCGAGCGTCTGCCTGGACCTCGTCCTCAACCACTGCGCACGCGAACACGAGTGGGCCGTCCGCGCCCGCGCCGGAGATCCTGAATATATCGAGATGTTCCACACCTTCCCGGACAGGACGCTCCCTGACGAGTACGAAAAGACACTGCCCGAGGTCTTGCCGGAGACGGCGCCCGGAAACTTCACCTACGAGAAAGACGTGGACCGCTGGGTGTGGACCAGCTTCAACGAGTACCAGTGGGACCTGAACTGGGCAAACCCCCGGGTCTTCCTGGAGCTGACGGATGTCCTGCTCTATCTGGCGAATCGCGGGGTCGAGGTCTTCCGGCTGGACGCGGTGGCGTTTATGTGGAAACGCCTCGGCACCGATTGCCAGAACCAGCCGGAGGCTCACGACCTGTTGCAGGCTCTGAGGGCCTGCTCCCGCATCGCCGCCCCGGCGGTCGTCCACAAAGCCGAGGCCATAGTCTCTCCCGACAACCTCATACACTACCTCGGGACCCACGGCCGCTACGGTAAGGAGTCGGACCTCGCCTACAACAACAGCCTTATGGTTCACTACTGGTCCTCGCTCGCCAGCCGCGACACGAGCCTCATGACCCGCGTCCTGATGGACTTCCCCGAGAAACCGGCGAACACCGCCTGGGGAACGTACGTCCGGTGCCACGACGACATAGGATGGGCCGTCACGGAGGAAGACGCCGCCCAGGCCGGCCTCGACAGCCCGGCTCACCGGGCGTTCCTTTCGGATTATTATTCGGGGGAGTTTCCCGGCAGCCCGGCGCGCGGTCAGGTCTACCAGCCGAACCTGGCCTCGGGCGACCGGCGCGTCAGCGGCACTATGGCGAGTCTCTGCGGGCTGGAGGCGGCGCTGGAGAGCGGTGATGCGTTGCTCATCGAGATGAGCGTCCGGCGCATCCTGCTCGGGCATGCTCTCATCTTCGGGTACGGGGGTTTGCCTCTGATCTATATGGGAGATGAGATCTGTCTTCCAAACGACTTCTCCTACCTGAGAGACCCGGCGAAACAGAACGACAACCGCTGGATGCACCGTCCACCGATGGACTGGGAGCGAGCCCGAAGGCGAATGGAGCCTGGCGCCGTCGAGGAGCGCGTATTCAGCGGCATCCAGTCTCTAATACAGGCTCGCAAGAACACCCCGCACCTCCACGCCGCTACCGCAACGCACGTACTGGACCCGTACAACGACCGCATTTTCGCCTTCGTCCGTCCGCATCCGCTAGGTCCACTGGTGGCGGTGCATAACTTTACCGAACACGAACAGCACTTCAGCGCCGAGCTACCGCGTTCCCAGGGCGTCTACAACCTTTACGACAAGACCTCCGAACGCCCGGTGAAGATTCAGGGCGGCGACATAGTGCGGCTTGGGCCTTACGAGGCCCTGTGGCTTATTGACAGCCCCAAAGGTTAAAACCAGGGAAGATCCCTACTGATGGCGCTGAATCTGGGTTACCGCTGGCTTGAAGAACAGGTCCAGAGCCCAGTCGGCGGCGATGCGAGCCCGGCTCTGAGGACTCTCCAGCTTGAACAGGTAGGTCGCACGCCAGAACAGGGCCGCGATCAACCCGCTGAACTTGACGCCCATCACCTCGTTGACGGCGAACTCGCTGCCCATTTCGACCAGTTGCCCCAGCGGCCTGTAGTGGAAAGGCGTTAGTTCCCTCCCATCTATAGCGGCGAGGACGTTCTTCGCCACCGCCCTGCCCTCCTGCGTCGCGGCCTGGGCGTTCGGCGGCACTGCGTCTCCGCGGTCGTCCACCGTGGCCGCGCAGTCGCCGATGCCCCAGACATTATCGTATCCCTCGACCCGCATATATACGTCCGTCTTCAGGCCCTTCCTCTCGTCGTAGGGCAGGCCCAAATCGTCCACCTTCACGCTCGCGCGGGTGCCAGCCGTCCATATGACGTTCTGGGACGCTATCTCACTACCGTCCTCCAGGATCACCTTATCGGCGGTGACTTCCTTTGCCTTGACGTTATTTATTACGGCGATCTGGAGGTCCGCCAGCTTCTTGCGGGCCGTCCTTCGCAGGGCGGGGTCCAGCTCCTTCAGGACCTCTTTATTCCGATCCACTAGTATGATCTTGACCCGGTGCGGGTTGATGTTCGGGTAATCCTGGGCGATGGTGCCGTGGACCAGGCTGTGCAACTCGGAAGCCGTCTCAACCCCGGTCGCCCCGCCCCCTATGACCACGAAGGTCAGCGTGGAATCCGGTACTTCTCCCCTGGAGAGCGTAGTCTCCTCGTAACGTTCGATGACGCGATTCCGGATATCCTCTCCCGCCCCCAGTCCCTTGATGCTGATGCAATGCTCCTCGACACCGGGGATGCCGAAGTAGGCCGGCTCCGCCCCGAGCGCCAGCACCAGATGGTCGTAGGGGAACTCCCGGCCATCCGCCATTACGGTCTGATTCTCTAAATCCACAGTGTCGAGCGGCGCCCGCCGGAAACTGGCGCCGTGGGTGATCAGGGCGCGCCGTAGAGGCTGCGCGACGTTCTTGGTGTCCATGTCGCTGCTTATGACTCCCGCCAGCATGGGCCAGAAGGTGAAGTAGTTCTCCCGCGAGATGACCATGACCCCCACGTCGTCCCGATGCCTGGTACGGTTGCATAGCTCCTTCGCCGCCGTGTACCCTGCGAACCCGCCCCCGATGATGAGTACCCGGTGCGGGAAGTCTCTGAAGGGAGCCCGCTCCCACGCTTCGTATCGCGGCCCCTTTCCACTCTTGATCGTCCTTCGCAACATCTCCACACCAACCGCCCCGCCACCAACAGCCAACGCACCCTTTAGTAACCTGTTCATCACACCTCTTCCGATCTGGACCGGCCTCGCGTATTTCTTGTTCTCTACCCTTCTAGTACGTCTCGATAACGATAACAGAGTTCGTACAATGCTTCGATTGCTATGATCCCGGAGCACATAAGCAGCGTAGTCTTCAATAGCCCCATACGAAATAAGAAGGACGTCTCATGGCTCTCAGGCTACTCTTCGTCTCATCCCTCCTCGCAGCGGTGCTCCTCACCGCGACATCCTGCGGAGGCGCTACCGGACAACAGTCCACCAAAACTTCCGGGAACGCCGGCACGACCAGCATGGCCTCGACCACCGAAGCCTCCTCCGCAAACCCGGAACAGAGCACCGCCGCATTGGAATCCTCGACCACGAAAGCCAGGGAGAAACCCAAAAATTAAGAAAAAGCCGGGGATCAGGCTGACAGATCGAGAAAAGGCAACGGCAAGGCGCGCGGAGTCGGCCGCCCCGATAAGAGCAAAGTCAAGACCGTGAAGATAATGGGCTTGAAATACATACCGGCCACGGTACACGTATCCGCCGGGACCACGGTACGCTGGGTAAACGAGGACACGGCCAAACATACCGTCATTTCGGACCCTTCCTCCGGGCCGCTCAAGTCCGGCGAGTTCGGGAAGGGCGGCTCATACGAGCGCACTTTCGATAAACCGGGCAGCTTCGACTACTACTGCAAGGTACATCCCTTTATGACAGGCGCCGTCATCGTCAGATAGCGACCCGGCGCGGGAATGGTCTGGCCCCGATGCTAATATGGGGCCATGAATACAAAAATAACCGATCCACTACATCTGCTCAAGGACCGTCTCGCGACCATAAGCGACCTGAGCGGCGCAAGCTCCGTCCTGGCGTGGGACCAGCAAACACACATGCCGGAGGGAGGCGTCGAGGGCCGGGCCGAGCAACTGGCTACCCTCAGCCGGCTCTCTCACGAGATGCTCGCCTCCGATGAGACCGGAGAGCTTCTCGATTCGCTCGAAACTCCCGAGCCCGGCACGGAGGACGCTGCCATAATCCGCATCACCCGCCGCGAATACGAGCGGGCGACGAAGCTGCCCTCCCGACTCGTTACGGAGATGTCTCGCTCCAGGGCCATAGCCGAGCCCGCGTGGGCCAAAGCCCGCGCCAACTCCGACTGGTCGTCTTTCGCCCCGCACCTGGAGAAGATAGTTCCTCTGCACAGGGCGGCCGCCGAACACCTCGGCTACGAAGACCACCCATACGATGCTCTACTCGACCTCTACGAGCCAGGCGCGAGGAAAGCGCAACTACAGGAGATGTTCGATGAGTTGAAGGCCGGACTCGTCCCGATGATACGTGACATCTCCGTCGCCCTAGACGAGGACCGTTCGGGGCCTCTGCACGGAGACTTCGACGAGACGAGGCAGGAAGAGTTCGGAAAGGGCGTCGTCACGGCGTTCGGCTACGATTGGGGCCGCGGGCGGCAGGACCGGGCCGTGCATCCCTTCTGCATCAACTTCGGAAGTCCGGGCGACGTTCGTATCACCACGCGCTTCGATCCCGGCTGGCTCTCCCCCGCTCTCTTCGCCACCTTCCACGAGGCGGGCCACGCGATGTACGAGCAGGGCGTCGACCCGGCATACACGCGCACCGCCCTATCCGGCGGGACTTCGATGGGCGTCCACGAATCCCAGTCGCGCCTGTGGGAGAACCTGGTAGGCCGGTCTCGCGGCTTCTGGTCACATTACTACTCGAAGCTGCAAGAGACGTTCCCAGCCGCTTTGGGCGATACGGACCTCGAAACGTTCTACCGGGCGATCAACGATGTGCGGCCGTCGGAGATCCGGGTAGAGGCCGACGAGCTGACCTACAATCTGCACATCCTGATCCGCTTCGAGTTGGAGTCCGCCCTGATCGAAGACAGCCTCGCGATAGCCGACCTCCCCGACGCTTGGAACGCGAAGATGGAGGAGTACCTGGGCATCACCCCCGAGAACGACGCGCAAGGCGTCCTGCAGGACGTACACTGGTCCGCCGGCCACTTCGGCTACTTCCCAACCTACACCATCGGCAACGTCCTCTCCGTGCAGTTCTTCGATACGGCCGTGAAGCAGCGCCCGGAGATACGGGACGGCATCGAGCGCGGAGAGTTCGGCGTGCTGCGCGACTGGCTCGGGGAGAACATCCACCGCCACGGCAGCCGCTACGACCCGGACGAGTTGGTAGAGCGCGTCACCGGCCGCCCGCTGGACACGGAACCGTACCTGCGCTACCTGCGGGAGAAGTTCGGCGAGCTTTACAGTCTGGGTTAGGGCTTTAGCTTGAGGAAGGAAACTACTTTGTCCAGAGGCACGCACGAGGCTGTACCGGACGAGCGCAACGCCAACGTCCTCGTCTACATCAACGGCGAGTTCCATCCGACGGACGAGGCAAGGATCTCCGTCTTCGACTCCGGCTACCTCGTGGGCGACGGCGTCTGGGAAGGCATCCGGCTGCACGACGGCAAGTTCGCCTTCCTGGAGATGCACCTGGACCGGCTCTTCCAGGGCGCGAAGGCCATCGACCTCGACATCGGAAAGACACGCGAGGATATAACAGCCGCCCTCCACGAGACGGTCCGGGTGAACGGCATGACGACGGACATCCACCTACGCCTGATGGTGACGCGCGGCGACAAGAAGACGCCCTCGCAGGACCCGCGCCTGGTAGTCGGAGGCCCCAACATCGTCATCATCGCCGAGCACAAGGTCGCCGACCCGGAGGTGAAGGAGCGAGGCGTCCGGCTCTTCACTTCGACGGTGCATCGTCCGCCGCCGGACACGCTGGACCAGAGGCTCAATTGTCACAGCAAGCTGCACGAGGTGGTGGCTTTGATCCAGGCTATCAAGGCCGGCGCGGACGAAGCCCTGATGCTCGACCCGACCGGCGCCGTCGCTACCTGCAACGCCACCAACTTCTTCATCGTCCGGCGCGGCGAGGTGTGGACCTCCACCGGCCACTACTGCCTGAACGGCATCACCCGCCGCATGATCATAGAGCTGTGCAAGGCCAACGACATCCCCGTCCACGAACGCGCCTTCTCCCTCACGGAGGTGTACGACGCCGAAGAGGCGTTCGTCACCGGGACCTTCGGCAGCCTGACGCCCGTCGTCGAGGTGGACGGGCGCGCTATCGGAGGCGGCGAACGCGGAGCATTAACCGCCCTCCTGAGCGAGCTCTATAAAGCCGCAGTGGACGAAGCAACGGCGTGAGCGGCTGTCTCAAGCTGTCGATGTGCTCCGGCCCGCGCAACGTTTCGACGGCGCTGATGTACTCGTTCCGGCAGCGCTCCGACACGATCGTGGTGGACGAGCCTCTCTACGGCCACTACCTCAAGGTGACGGGCGCCGCGCATCCGGGAGATAGAGAAGTCATGGCGGAGATGGACTGCGACGGCGAACGGGTCGTGCGAGAGACGATCCTTGGTCCTTGCGAGCGGGAGGTCCACTTCTTCAAGAACATGGCGCATCATCTGGTGCGGCTCGACCGGGGTTTTCTCGCAGGGACCTCGAACGTGTTGTTGATCCGGGACCCGAGAGAGATGTTACCGTCCCTGGTCAAACAAATGCCTGACCCCATACTGCGAGACACCGGACTAAAACAGCAGCTGGAGATCCTCGAAATCGTCCTCGCTAGAGGGGAAACGCCCATAATCCTGGACGCCAGAGATCTACTGCTAAACCCGGAAGGTGTACTGCGGCAGACGTGCGGCGCGCTCGGCATCCCCTTCGAGGAAGCCATGCTCCACTGGCCTCCCGGCCCGAAGCCCGAAGACGGCGTGTGGGCGAAGCACTGGTACGGTAACGTCCACGCCTCAACCGCCTTCGGAGAATACCGGCCGAAGACCGCTCCCTTCCCGGAGAGATTAAAGCCCCTGCTGCAGGAATGCGCGCCTCTCTACAATAGGCTGAGGAAGCACGCCATCATCGGACAGGAGACCCCTTGAGACAGACACACGACACCCTCACCCATTGCCGCAAGCGGTTCCCGGCGCTGTCGCGGCCCGGCGCTCCGGTCTTCTTCGACAACCCCGGTGGCACGCAGGCCCCGCGGGAAGTCATCGACGCCATGACGGAGTACCTGACCTACGGCAGCTCCAACGTCGGAGGAGCATTCGCCGTCAGCGAGCGGACGGACGCCGTAATAAAAGAGGCCCACGAGGCGATGGCCGACTTCGTGGGCGCGGAACACCCAGAGGAGGTCTCCTTCGGCGCGAACATGACCTCGCTCACCTTCAGCCTCAGCCGCGCTCTGGCGCGCGAGTTGCGGGAGGGAGATGAGATCCTTCTGACCAACCTCGATCACGACGCCAACGTAGCACCCTGGCTCCTCCTGGCCCGAGACCTCGGCCTGAAAGTCCGCTGGGCCGACATAAACCCCGAAGACTGTACCCTCGACATCCAGAGCTTCCAGGACGCCCTCGGCGAGCGCACGCGCATAGCGGCCTTCACCTACGCCTCCAACGCCGTCGGCACGATCAACGACGTTCGTCGCCTCACCCAAATGGCCCACGACGCCGGAGCGCTAGTGTACATAGACGCCGTCCAGTACGCGCTGCACGGCCTGATCGACGTGCGGGAGATCGACTGTGACTTCCTCGTCTGCTCCCCGTACAAGTTCTTCGGCCCGCACGCCGGCGTCCTCTACAGCCGCCTCGACCACTCCGAGCGCCTCGAAGCCTACAAAGTCCGTCCCGCAAAAGACGACCCTCCCCACAAATGGGAGACCGGGACCGGGAACTTCGAAGCGATGGCCGGAACCACGGCGGCCGTCGAGTACCTGGCCTCACTCGCTTCAGACGACGGTGGAACAAGCCGCCGCAAGCGTCTCGAAGCCGCGATGCAAGATATATCCAGCTACGAACAGGAGTTGTCGCGCCAGTTGATCGAAGGTCTCCAACAGTTGCCTGTTCGGCTCCACGGCATCCAGGACACGGACCGGCTGGATCAGCGCGTGCCGACCTTCGCGATCACCGCCGACAGCCATACCCCAAGAGAACTCGCCACCGCAATGGGCAAAAGAGGCTACAACCTCTGGAACGGCAACTACTACGCGCTCGTCTTGATGGAGCGGCTCGGTCTCGAAGAATCAGGCGGCGCACTCCGCATCGGCATGGCCCACTACAACACCCGCGAGGAAGTCTCCAGCTTCTTGGTGAATCTTAGCGAGGTGCTCGAAGTGTAAGGTCGCAATCCTCGCCCGACCCGAAGGCCGGGCGCAACTACGCGCATCTAGTACAGGGCTCCCACGAGCAAGTTCCAATCCTCGCCCGACCCGAAGGCCGGGCGCAACCTCTTGCGAAAGCACCGGGTTATCGTCCAGGCGGAAGTTCCAATCCTCGCCCGACCCGAAGGCCGGGCGCAACAGGCGCGTGGGGTATAGTGACAACGCCGATTGGTAACGCTTTCGACCACACTGTCTCTCTAGTGCGAATGGTTCCGTCTGGCTTTGCTAGTAGTGCGCGCTCTACGCCGGATGCTCAAGTTTCTTAGGGTTTCTTGTCAGCTCCACTGTAAAACTATTTTGTGTCCTATGCTAAAGTGAATATCTCATTCTTGTTAGCTACAAGGGTAGGACATTTTGCTTTTCGGCGAGCAGTTTCAAGTAACAAGGGGAAAAAGTGACGATTGGTTTAACCCGATACTTGATGATGATACTAAAATCTTCGTCGATCCTTTCCTGATCTTCAAGGAAGAATCAGGGTTTTGGGCCGATGCTCACTCACGTATAATCGACCATTTCAACCTTTGCTTCCGCTTAATTGCAGAAGGAAACCTTAATCCAAACAGCGTACGGTATCGCAAGGCGGTTGATCTACTCGCCTTTACGGAACCGAGGGAATTATGTCTTGGTTATACGCGACGCGGGACAAGCGGTGCGGGTTCGGGTCGCGGTTTTGCATCCATAGTAGCGAGATTAATCGCTGAGTCCATACGTCGTGGCATCGAAGATATACAGCACTTCGAGGAATTAGGAATTTTTGAGGAAGGTATCGGCGCTGATCGCATCTCGGATATGACTTGCACGATCCTGAAACCTCGTTTGATCGAGTACACACAATCAGTAGCCGCTACACATGATTTGCCTACCGGACGCCACACAGTTAGATCCGGCGCTTACGACAGCGGAAGATTGCGATGGTCTAGTGCTGAAGTCGATCTACCTACCAATCCGTTTACCAATGGGCCAATACTACTGGTTCCCGAGCGGTTCCTTAACAAACTGCCCATCTTGAATGCCGACGACTGGTGGGATGCCTACGAGAACGAGCGTCTTCGTACGGACATGAACTATGAAGTGCTCGGCAATGTCGATAAACAAACCATTGTCCGGTCCGCTCGTAGTAACCCGGACTTCGTTCGTGAATGGACTATCCGTAAAGAAGGCGAATCTGTGGCTTCATACGACCTTTCGGCTGATCCCGAAGGCGTCTACCAGTGGGACCCGGCGTCCAGAGCGTATGTTTCGGATCACCCTATAGCTTTTGAGGTACCGCAGACTAAAGAAGAGTTCTTTCGAGTCATAGATAAAGTCGTTAACCAGTTCAAGCTCTTCGTCGAAGAGCAGGGCGGATGGTATCTCCTATGGGACGGCACTAATGAGAAACCAGAACATGCGGTTCAGTTACTATTCCGAGGCATCGCTAAACACTATTGCGAAGCTAACAGAGTAGTGCTAGATGCGGAAGTGGATCTTGGGCGCGGACCGGTCGATTTTAAGTTCTCGAACGGCTACGAGAGAAGAGCACATCTCGAAGTCAAGAAAGTTCATAGTGGACAATTCTGGCATGGCCTACAGGAGCAGCTTCCGAGTTATATGGTGAGTGACGACGTTAATGATGGTTGGTTCATGGCAGTCAGATACCGTGATACGAAAGGCCAGAAGCAGCGTGTGCTGGAACTTCCAAACGTAGTCTCGGCTGCTGCTAGCAGGCACCATAAGCACTTGAGATATGCTTTGGTTGACGCACGACGCAAGCCGTCTGCATCCAATATATGATCTGGGCAACTCCTGCGGAATTATCCATATTGTTTGATTGTGAGTCAGATATCCTGAAATCTCTTCAACGCCAACTCCAATTTCGCCAATATAGCTTCGCTTGGCTTGCGCCGACCGCTTAAGATACGTGCGAGGTTCGCCTGATCCACCCCCGCGTGAGCGGCGAACCGCCGTAGGCCACTCCTGTGGCAGCAGACCTTTACCTCATTCAATACATCTTGCGTATGCTCAATTTTCTCTAAGAACGCTGCCTCAAGTCTGGGTATTGCGCGGTACAGCTTTGCTAGCGTAATAGGGACGGTATTGCGTCCACTATGGAGCACCGCAGATACTTCGCGCAATGAGACGCGGGCAGCCTTAGCAAGCGCCCGCTGCCCGAATTTCTTGCATGCTCGCGTAACTAAATCGAGGATTTGTTCATAGTCTTCGGGTGCAACGCCATATTCAGTTTGTGCTTCCGATTCGAGTCCCAGGTAGAATTGCTCTTCCCAGCGGTTAGCCTCCTTACCGATGTATTCGATAGCTGTAGTGTAGATATGCCGCCTGCTCGTGACACCAATGTCTGTGTAGTCGCCATCCAAGAATTTTGCTTCAGGATGTAAATGATACTGGGCCAGCGTCTCCTGGTAGCTCTTGAGATAGTCTCTCACCATCGGACTATCAGTATCCCGATCAAAGCAAACCTCGGCGGCCTTCTCCAGATCCTTGTCGTAGGGGGATACCGGCCTTGTAGCTTTTTTGCTTGAAGCTACGAAATGAGACTGGAGGGCGAGCAAGAATCCGAAGGGCCTGACCTGATCCCGATATGGTTTTTCCACGTTGTACTTCTTGAACCATCGCAGCAGATTCGGGGTGGTTGCCGCGTATCGGCTTACGGCAGGTCTACGGAGCCCTGGCAAATCGTCGAGCTTTACCTGCTCTGGGGTATCCTTCAGAGCAGCCTGAACGATGCAGTACCAAAGGTCGTGCTGCCAGCGTTCCACGCCTCCGAGGTCGGATAAGGACACGGTTGGTTTCGGGATCTTCTTTGGCGCTTCGCCCTTGTCGTATGGCAGGAGAAGATGCCCGAGCCCGTGCGCCGAAACCTTGCGCATTATCTGTTGGCCTCGTTTGTTGAGGTTGAACAAGGCGTATCGTTTGGCCGATACTGCGAAGCAGTACAGAGGTTCCAACTGGTCGGTTTTCTTCCCGCGCTCAATCTGATAGTTCGCGTCTTCAATTTTGAAGAGTGGGCCTTTCTTCTCGTAAGGATTCAGGGCAGTGAACCAATTCTGTACACGCTTGGATTTCTCCAAAAAGTCTGCCTCGCCCATTTCCTCGGGCTTCGCCAGCGTCATGCTGTCGGTGTCGCAGAAAGCCCACGTGATGCCAGCATCGGTTGCAAGACGTTCTGCCATCGCCAGCATCAATCTCGCTCCTCCAGTGATGAAGGTCGCCAGCAAGGGATGGAAGTAGCGTCCCGGTTCTTCGATGTTGCGCACGCGGGCGGCGAATCCTGCTCCGCTCGCTCCGTAGCACGTAACCTCTTGGAACTTGTCTTGCTCATCTACATTCAACTCTACGAAGATGCCGTAGCTAGTGGCGTTCGCGCAGATCTTCAGGGCAAGTTGCTCGGCGTCGAGTTCGGACACCCGTGCTGCGTCATCGGCGTTCTTCGATCTTTTGAGATCGTCATTGACCGCCGACCGTAGATCTATGAGCTGCTTGTAGAAGTCGTCTTCGTACGGATCTATGCGATAGTCGGCCTTGCCTGCGATGTCGATAGATTGGAGATCCGCTTGCTTGCCCACCGGATCGAAGCGTATCGCCTGAAGTACTTCGGGAACTTTGTCCGTGAGCAGTTTGCTCGCCACGCAATCCGCGAGGGTAAACCATATGGGATGGTCAGCAGTAAGATGGTTGGTCCCGATAGTGTACTGACTATCGCCGCCATATTCGCTGCGCACCGGAAACACATCACCATCCGGCTGCACCTGCACGATGCTACGGAGTATCGGCCACGTTTCCGGCTTCTGTAGATCGTTCACGGTGACTTGCTCCAGAAACTCCCGCACCTCGGTAGCGGCACCTCGGCGTTCCATGCGTTTGGCAGTCACAAAGTGCCATAAGCCCATGAGAGCGCATACCGTGGGGTACATGGAGAGAAAGTCACAATAGAGTATCCGTGCGATCTCTCGACGGATGTGAACCTCCGAGCGACCGCCGTAGTAGGTGCTCATGATGATGCCCAGAAGCTCTGGCAGGAAGTCTGGTTGATCTCGCCACGGCTTTACTCCCATCTGCTTGAGGTACGCTTTCCCGAGGCTGGCCTCGCTGTAGATCTTGTCTACCGGTGTCTCGGTAAGCCCGTAGCCCTCGTACTGCTTATTCAGCCGCTCGAAGCACTCCCAGGTAGCCTGCACATCTCGAACGGCATACTGTATGTACTCTTGGTTCAGCCGGCCTCCATGCTCCTCAGCCTCCAGCTTTTTATGCTCGGCTCCCAGATGTTTTGCCAACTTTTCTAGCGACCATGATCCACTGAGTAAGGCTCCGGCGAGGGTCCGCACGTCTACGAAGTGCCCGCGTCGCGCCGGGATCTTCTGGCCGCGTCTGCGCATACCTCGCGAGGATAGTTGT
>JBBPZZ010000063.1:0-11418 GCA_038198445.1 Rubrobacterales bacterium | reverse complement strand
CTCATCAAATCTCCTCTCCCCTGCGCCCCAAACTTCCTATATCACGGACTCTACTCCTACCGAAGTCCACAGACAAGCTACCGTCGTTGTACATTTTTACTTTGGCAATAACGTATTTGACTCACCAAAATGTGGTATACTTCAGGTATGGAAAGTCCTGCAAAACAGCCAAAAACACTACTTGAAGCGATACGTTATTTCTCCGATCTAGACGTTGCTACAGAGTACTTCGCCAAAGCGCGTTGGCCGGAAGGTCCGGTTTGTCCCGCGTGCGGTGTCATGGACCAAAAACACTATTACTTGAAGACCCGTCGTGTGTGGAAATGCCGCGCCTGCAAGAAACAGTTTAGCGTCAAGGTCGGTACAGTCCTGGAAGATTCCCCGATAGGTTTGGACAAATGGCTTCCGGCGATGTGGATGCTCGTCAACTGTAAGAATGGCATAAGCTCTTACGAGTTGGCGCGGGACTTGGGGATTCAGCAAAAGTCGGCGTGGTTCATGTTGCACCGCGTCAGACTCGCCATGCAGACCGGCACGTTCGAGAAGCTATCCGGTCAGGTGGAAGCCGACGAAACTTTCATCGGTGGCAAGGCTCGCAACATGCACAAGAGCAAGCGCGAACAGAAGATAACGGGGCGAGGTTCGTCTGGCAAGGTTGCGGTCATGGGGCTTTTGGAGCGCCACGGCGAAGTGAGGACCAAAGTAGTGCCGGATACCAAGAGCCGCACGCTACAGGTAGAGGTACGGGAGAACGTAGAGCCGGGATCAGAGGTCCATACGGACGCTCTGAGGTCTTACCGGGACTTAGATCCCGAATATATACACAACGTAGTGGACCATGCAGAGAAGTATGTTGACGGCCACATCCACACGAACGGACTTGAAAACTTCTGGAGTCTCTTGAAACGCGGAATCAAGGGAACCTATGTCAGCGTAGAGCCGTATCATCTCTTTAGGTACTTAGATGAGCAGGCTTTCAGGTTCAACGAGCGAGAGGGTGAGGACAAGGATAGGTTCACTAAGACGCTTGGGAGCGTGGCGGGACGACGGTTGACCTATGATGAGCTTACGGGCAAGCGGAAAGAGGAGGGGAGCCCCTGAGGCCCCCTTCGCGGCTGCGCGTATGCGATTGTGGTTAACTACAGCTTGAGGTTCGGAGGCGGGCGCTACTCTTGGCTACGTTGGTGTGTTGGCACCAAGAGAGTGCCCGTCACCTACTTACAGGGCATCCGTCGGACGTGGGGCTTCACTCGCCCACCGCCCTTGCGCGGATATCCCTTCACGTGATGGTATTTCCTCGGACGAGCCTTGGCCATCGTGTCGGGACCTCCTTTCCTAGTCTACGCAAACCGCGCCTCGCAAACCATAGTACCATATTAACGTATTATTTACTCAAAATTTGAGTTAAAACAGTGCACAACAACCACGGGAGTGTGCAATAATGACAGTGTCCGGATGGGGCCGTACAAAAAGAGGAGTGAATGATGGTTGAGGCGGAGAGAAAAAAGAATCGGTCGACCCGTAGGGTTAACGTCAACTTCTCCGAAGAGGCTTACGAAGCACTTGAAAGCCTCGCTAGGGAGAGGGGTACGACGATGGCTGAAGTACTCCGCGATGCTATCTCGCTTGAGCAATGGGTCGAAGAAGTTCGCAAGGACAGGGATGCTCGCCTACTCATCGAGCGTCACGGCGATAGGCGAGAACTGCTCCTGCGCTAGTTCCTTGCCCCTCACCACCGCTACCGTTTAGTGACTGAAGAGTTGCCTGGGGGTCCAGTTGGACCCCCAGAGCCTAAGCCGCCTGGCGAAGAATGCGCTCTACGCGAAGAAAAGACACGCGGCGGAATCACACATTGGACAATGGGTATCTTTGCAGGGACGGTACTCTTGAGTTTCGTCGGCCTGTTTTTGGGTCAAGGTGATGCGGTCAAGGGATTGCTTCAAGTACTCTTGCCAATAGAAGCAATCTTAATTGGCGGTATAGCCGGATACTATTTAGGCACTGGTACCCAAGCGTGAAGTCAGTCGAAGCGTAATTCTATCCAGCCTGCTTCCTACGCTCTTTGTCCCGCTCCCACTCAGCACGCCTCTTGTCTACTTCTTCTTTGGGAACGGCGACGATCTTCTTAACGAACGTATCGAATCTTTCCCATTCGGGGTTTCGTTCTTCTTTGCGTTCGTCTTTCGGTTTGCGCTGTGCCATCGTAGGCCCCGCTTTCGATCCGCAACACTTGGTTGTATTCCGCAACTTTCGGTTTCAGTTTACAACTAAATGTTGCCAAAGTGCTAAGTAAATGCTCATAAAACGCTAATCAAATGACTACCAATTGTTACCCGTTGGTGAGTCAAATACGTTATTGCCTTTACTTTTGTTCTTGACACTGAACATAGTTCATACCTAAAATATTGTGAGGTGCATAGGGGTGGGCTTAATAGGGGTCCGCAGAGGGATTTGGCGAAGACGAGGTGAGGAGGGTTATAGATGGGTTTCTTTTCGTGGGTGATCCTGATCGCGGGTCTGCTGTGGCTGTTACAGATTTTGGGGACCTGGTACCAGATGCGTCACTATCAGCACGTCTTGTCCGGGATTGCGGGTGAGAACAACAAAGGATACGTCGGGGTCGGAAACGCGCGGGGCAGGCTCGGTAAGGGTGTGATCCTGATCCTGGTAACCGGCGAGGACGGGTTGGTCTCGCGGGCTCTTAGGATGCGCGGCCGGACGGTTTTCGCGCGTTTCAAGGACGCTCCACTCCTCGTTGGCCTGGACGTCGAAGATTTGCGGGACGAGGAGCGGGAAGATCCCTACGAGGCGGCGACGATGCTATCCGCCCGCCGCGCGGTCGAGCAGATAGACCAGATCAAAGACAAACAGGAGGTAAGCGCCGGGGTTAGTTAGAAGGGGAAAGCTCAGTTAAGGGAAGGCCAGGGATTAGGAGGAGTCAATGCAGGGGTTAATCGCTCATCTGGGGGGCTCGACGTCGTTCGTCGCGTTGCTCCAGACGACAGACAAAAACTTCAAAGGCGCTGAGGACAATGGCGTATTAGGTGCTCTGGGTAAGGCCGGAGACGCTTTCATCGGGGTATTCCAGGCGGGCGCGGACACTTTCGTCGGTTTCGTTACGGGGATTATTCCGCTCCTTATCATCTTGCTCACGGCGTTGTACACGGTAATCGCGCTGGTCGGGGAGCAGCGGATTCAGCGGGTGGCCCGGTTCGCGGCGGGCAACATGTTCACCCGGTACTCGCTGCTGCCGCTGATCGCCGTCTTCTTCCTGACGAACCCGATGGCCTACACGTTCGGCACCTTCCTCGACGAGAGGTACAAGCCGGCGTTCTACGATTCAGCGGTCTCTTTCGTGCATCCCATAACGGGCCTCTTCCCGCACGCCAACCCGGCGGAATTGTTCGTCTATCTGGGCGTGGCGAAAGGGTTGCAGGAGCAGAACCTCCCGCTCGGCCCGATAGCCGTGCGGTACTTCCTCGCCGGGCTCGTGGTCATCTTCATCCGGGGCGTGGTTACGGAGCGGATCACCGTCCTCCTTGCCCGACGCCAGGGCATCGAGCTGTAGGGGGAGCGTGATGGATAAAGAATACAGGGCTGTAAAGATAGAGCGCGGGAACCCTGGATGGGGCGGACCGCTCGTCATCAAGCCGACTTCGGAGAAGGACAAGATCGTGGCGGTAACGGGCGGAGAGATCCCCGAGGTCGCCAGAAAGATAGCCGAGATGACCGGCGCGACCGCCGTCGAAGGCTTCAGGACGCCGCCGCCGGAGAGTGAGATCGCCGCCGTCGTCGTAGACTGCGGAGGCACGGCGCGGGCAGGGGTATACCCGCGCAAGCGAATCCCGACCATCAACCTCAACTCTTCCGGACAGACTGGTCCACTGGCGCAATTCATAACAGAGGACATCTACGTCTCCGGCGTGCGCGTTGACAGCATCAGCCTGGCCGACGGAGAAGAAGCCGCGGCAGCCGGCGACTCAACTGGTGACGAGAGTGAGTCCGCGACCGCGAACCCGTTCGCCGCTCCGGAAGGAGCCGCCGAAGTTCCGGCCGCGGGAGGGTTCATCGGCTTCATCGTCCGCATCGGACGTGGGGTAGGTGGCGTCGTCGGGACGCTGTACCAGAGCGGGCGGCAGGCCATAGACACGGTGATAAGGAACGTGCTGCCGTTCATCGCGTTCGTTACGCTGCTCATCGGCATCATCAACGCCACGGGGATCGGGAACCTGATCGCCAAGGTCCTTACCCCGCTCGCGGGCAACCTGGTTGGTCTCCTCGTGCTCTCCGTTATAGTCGGTCTGCCGTTCCTCTCGCCCATACTTGGTCCGGGGGCGGTGATCGCGCAGGTAATCGGCACGCTGGTGGGGGCCCAGATCGCCAACGGCAACATCTCTCCGACGTTCGCCCTACCGGCGCTCTTCGCCTACGACACGCAGGTCGGCTGCGACTTCGTGCCGGTCGGGCTATCGCTGGGAGAGGCGGATCCGGAGACTATTCAGGTCGGGGTCCCGGCGGTGCTCCTGAGCCGTCAGATCACCGGCCCCATAGCCGTCCTCGTCGGCTGGGTCTTCAGCTTCGGGCTCTACTAGATGGAGAGTAGAGTGACGTCCATATATCTGTCGGAGGTAACGGAGATAGGCCCGGAGGTCGCGGAGTTCCTGGAGTCCGGGCTCTTGATCCTGTTCGAAGACGGAGCCCCGCCGGAGCTTTCCGAGATGTCCGTGCTGCACAAGCCGGAGACCGTGCGCGAGGAACCTCCAGAGGCCGGAGACATACTGGTGATCGGAGAACGGGAATTCCAGATAACGGCCATCGGGGAGAAAGCCTGGAAGAACGTGCGGGACCTGGGGCATGCGGTCTTCAAGTTCAACGGCGCCACCGAGGTCGAGCTTCCGGGAGAGATATATCTGGAAGAACGGGGCTTCGAGAACCTGGGAGAAGAGATCCAACCCGGAGTCAGACTTGAGATTAAGGAAGGTAGCTAACGTGAGCCTCAGGAGCAAGCTGGAAGCCCTGGAGCGCAAGGGCACCCCCATCAGGGTCGGGCTCGTCGGCGCCGGACAGATGGGCCGGGGCTTCATAGCCCAGGTCGCGGGCATCCCCGGCATGGAGACGGTTGCCGTCGCCGACGTGGACCCGGAGCGAGGCCTCGCCGCGTTCCGCGAGGTGGGCAAGGACCCCGTGGAGGGCATCAACGGCTCTCCCGACCGCCCCGCCGTAACCGGAGACGCCGCGGACCTCGCGCACTCGGAGACGGTTGACGTGGTAGTGGAAGCCACCGGCGTCACGGAGGTCGGCGCGCGGGTGGCCTACGAGGCGATCCAGGAAGGCAAGCACATCATCATGCTCAACGCCGAGACCGACGCCACGGTCGGGGCCGTGCTCGCGCGGATGGCCCGGAGCGCCGGGGTGGTCTATACAGGATCGGCCGGGGACGAGCCGGCCGCGGTCATGGAACTATACGACTTCGCCCGCTCGATGGGCTTCGAGGTAGTCGCCGTTGGGAAGGGTAAGAATAATCCGCTCGACCCCTCTGCCACCCCCGAGTCGGTCACGGAAGAGGCCGGGCGAAAAAAGATGAACCCCAAAATGCTCGCCGCCTTCGTTGACGGCACCAAGACGATGGTCGAGATGGCGACCGTCGCCAACGCCATCGGCTTCTCGCCCGACGTCCCCGGAATGCACGGCCCGGCGGAGACCGTCCCGGCGCGGCTCGCGGAGGTCTTCAGCCTCGAAAAAGAAGGCGGCATCCTCTCAAGCTACTCAACCGTGGACTACGTGCGCGGCGTCGCGCCCGGCGTGTTCGTCGTCGTGCGCTCGCAAGAGGGAGCGGTGCGGGAGACGCTGGAGTACCTGGGAATGGGTACGGGTCCGAACCACGTCTTCTATCGGCCTTACCATCTCACCAGTTTGGAGACGCCCCTCTCCGTGGCCCGCGCCTTCATACATAACGAGGCCGGAATAGTATCCAGGGAGAAGCCCTCGGCGGAGGTCGTTGCCGTTGCGAAGCGAGACCTGGGCGCTGGCGAGAAGCTCGGAGGCATCGGCGGCGCGGACTACTACGGGACCGTCTACGCTGTCTCCGAGGCCAAAGGCATGTTACCTCTGGGACTCGCGGCCGGGGCGCGCACGACGCGGCCCGTGCAAAAGGGGACCATCATATCGCGGACGGGAGTGGAGTTGGCGGAGAACTCTTTCGTGGCGAACCTGCGCCAGCTCCAGGACGCGGCCCTCGTGGCGTAAGCGATGTCCAAGGTAATGGCAACGCGCTATCCGGTGGATCACGGGGGTCTCTCTCCTCAGGACCACCTGATCCTCAAGGTGCTAAGGCTGTACTACGACCACGGGCTCACCCAGGCGGAGATCGGCTCCCGGATGGGGTTCTCCAGGCCGAAGGTCTCGAAGCTCATCGCCGCCGGCGAGCGACGCGGTCTGGTCAAGGTAGAGATAGCGGAGCCCGCGGGGAGCTTCTCGTCCCTGGAGATAGACCTGGAGGACCGCTACGGGCTGGATGAAGTCCTGATAGCGACCACCAGCGAGGACCAGCGGAGCACCGAGTTGTCGGTGGGCGGCCTGGCCGCGGCTTTCCTGGGACAGGTCTGCGGCGTGGGCTGCACCCTGGGAGTCTCGTGGGGGACGACCTTGCGCGCCCTTGTAGACGCCGTGCCGGAGATGTCTTTCAGGTGCGACAAGGTCGTGCCGCTGGTGGGCGGCACGGGCAAAGCCGAAACCGGGCTGCACTCGAACCGGACGTGCCTGACTCTCGCCGAGAAAATAGGCGCGGAGTCCATGCAGATCGACGCCCCCGCCATCGCCCACTCAGCGCGTAGCCGGGACGAACTGATGACCACCCCCGGCATCGAGGACACCTTGAAAGAAGCCATCGCCTGCGACGTGGCCGTGGTTGGTATCGGAGGAGTGCTACCGACTTCGACCCTGATACAGGCCGGTTTCTTTACCGCGGAGGAGTTCCTTGGACTAGCGAATCGGGGCGCGGTCGGCGACATATGCTTCCATTTCCTGGACCGTGCGGGCAACCCATGCCTCCAGGAATCTTCTCGCAAAGTCGTCGGCATCACCCTGGAGCAACTAAAGACTATCCCGGAGACCATTGGGGCGGCGTCCGGCGCTGGGAAGGCTCCGGGGGTGGCCGCCGCCCTGCGAGGCGGCTACCTGAACACGCTGATCTGCGACCACGCGCTCGCCGAAGCGCTGGCGTCGGGCAAGAAGGAGTGAAAGAGCTTGGGTGACGCGCCTCTGATGGAGCTAGAGGAGTCGTGGGTCTTCGGGATGTGGCCCAGACGGCTCGTGATCTTCGAAAACCACATCGAGGTACGCGACTTCGAGTTGCTGCGGGAGAAGGCTCGAAAGATAAGCTATGGAGCGATCGTCAGGGTAGTGGTCTCCGGCGCGGGTTGGATCTTCAGCCTCCTGATAACGATCCGGGAGAGCAAGCCAGTACTCATTAGAGGGGTAAACAAGGAAGACGGCGAGCGCGCCAAAGCCCTGATCGAAGACCGTATGGAGCGGGACAAAGATAATCCTTCACCAATCCGTCCATCGCCAGCAGCCCATGAAGCGAAGCGCCTGATCCACGCCCTGACCGAGCTGCGGGCGGCTGGCCTGCTGAACGAGAAAGAGTTCGAGATAAAGCGGCGAGAAGTGTTAAAGAGGACATCAGATAAAGGAGACCGTGATGAAGACTTATAAGAACCGGCGGGAGCTTCTGGAGACGATGCTCCTGATACGTTCCTTCGACGAGAAGGTGGACGAACTCTACGCCGCGGGCGCCCTTCACGGCACCGCCCACTTCTATGTGGGGCAGGAGGCGGTGGCGACCGGCGTTATCTCCGCGCTCTCGGAAGGAGACGTGATAACCGGCACCCATCGCGGCCACGGCCACGCCCTCGCCTTCGGACTCGACGTGGAGAGGATGGCGGCCGAACTCCTCGGCCGGGCCTCCGGCTACTGCCACGGCAAGGGCGGCAGCATGCACATCGCCGACGTCGGCGCGGGAATGCTCGGCGCCAACGGCATCGTCGGCGGGAGCATGGGTATCGCCTGCGGCGCGGCCTGGGCCTTCAAGCAGCGCAAGGAGGACCGCGTGGCCGTCTGTTTCTTCGGTGACGGCGGGGCGAACGAGGGGATCTTCCACGAGACCCTCAACCTGGCGGCGATCTGGAAACTGCCGGTCGTCTTCGTCTGCGAGAACAACCAGTACGGCATGTCCATGAGCGTCAAAAAAGCCTTCGCCATAAAAGAGATCTCCGGACGCGCCTCCGGCTACGGGATGCCCGGCGCGACGGTCAACGGGATGGAACTGGACGAGGTAAACGAAGCCGCCTCCGAAGCGATCGAGCGAGCAAGAAGCGGCGATGGCCCCACGCTGCTCGAAGCGGTGACGTATCGCTATCTCGGACACTCCAAGAGCGACGCCAACCTCTACCGCACGCGCGATGAGATCAGTGAATGGCGCAAACAGGACGCCATCCAGCGCTTCGCCGCGACCCTGGAAAAAGAAGGCGTGTTGGAGAAGGATCAGTGGCGGGACGTAGAGAAGTGGGCGAAAGAGGAGATAGAGGAAGCATTCGCGAAGGCTGACCGCGAGCCGGAGCCCGAGCCGGAGTCCGCCCTGGAGGACGTATATGCCTAGAGAAGAGATCACTTACCGCGACGCCATCCGCGAGGCGATGACCTACGCCATGCGCGAGGACGACTCGGTGTTCCTGATGGGCGAGGACGTGGGCGTCTACGGCGGAGCTTTCGGCGCGAGCCGGGGGATGGTCGAAGAGTTCGGTGAGGAGCGGATAGTAGACACCCCGATCTCCGAGGCCGGGTTCGTGGGACTCTGCGCGGGCGCGGCGCTCGTGGGAATGCGGCCGATAGCGGAGATCCAGTTCTCCGACTTCATCACCCACTGCATGGACCAGCTAGTCAACCAGGCCGCCAAGATCCGGTATATGTTCGGCGGCGAGGCCGAGGTCCCGATGGTCGTCCGCACCCCCGGAGGAGCCGGCACGGGCGCGGCAGCCCAGCACTCCCAATCCCTGGAGGCCTGGTTCATCCACGTTCCCGGACTGAAGGTGGTCATGCCTTCGACCCCATACGACGCCAAAGGTCTCCTCCTCGCCGCGCTCGATGACCCGAACCCGGTTATCTTCTACGAGCACAAACTACTCTATAACCGCAAGGGTGAAGTGCCGGAGGAGCCTTACCGAATCGCTCTGGGAGAGGCAAACGTCAGCCGCGAGGGCGAGGACGTAACCATAGTCGCCGCCGGTCTGGTGCATCGCTACGCCCTGGAGGCGGCGGATACTCTCGCCGATGATGGAATCGAAGCGGAGGTCGTCGACCTGCGTACCCTCTCTCCAATGGACCACGAAACCGTGGCGCGCTCGGTGGAGAAGACCGGGAAGCTCGTGGTGGTCGAGGAGGACGTAAAGACGGCAGGCTGGGGCGCCGAGATCGTATCGCGGATCGTGGAGGGGGAGAGCTTCTACGCTCTCGATAGAGCGCCGGCTCGGGTGGCGGGCGCGGACGTGCCGATCCCGTACAACAAGAACCTCGAAGCGCGCATTCGCCCGAGTCCCGAGAAAGTCGTCGAGGCTGTCCGCTCGATCCTCGACGCCCGCGTTGGGGTGTACTCCTAGATGGCTACGGAACTGAAAGTCCCGAGCCTCGGCATGGATATGGAGGAGGCGAGCATCATCCGGTGGCTCGTGAAGGAAGGCGCCGAAGTCGAGAAGGGACAGCCCATCCTGGAGATAGACACGGACAAGACCTCCTTCGAGATAGAGGCCCCCGCCGACGGTATCCTGCGAAACATCCAGGGGAAAGAAGGCGCGTCCGTCCCGGTCGGAGCCACCCTCGCCTACATCGCCGCCCCCGACGAAAAGCTCCCGGAACCGGACGAAACGCGTCCAGAACAAGATGACCTCGCGTCGGAGGAGAACGGGCAGGACGCGGCCAGCAAACCCCAAGACGCGCGGCGCAATGGGAAACAGGAGATCGTCCGGGCCTCCCCGGCTGCCCGGCGGGTGGCCGCCGACCGCGGCATCACCCTTGAGAACATCGCCAGCTCGGGACCGCATGGGAGGGTCTACCTCTCCGACGTGCTGGAGGCTGACGTCAGGCAACAAGATACGCCACCGGAGCCCTCCGCCGCGCCTGCTTCACGCCGGGAGCCGCTCTCCCGCGTCCGGCGTCTGGGAGCCGAGCGGACGGCGAAGAGCTTCCGGGACGTTCCTCACTTCTACCTGACCCGCGACCTGGACGCGGATCGTCTGGTCACGGTGGTGGAGCGCCTCAAGCAGCGGCTCGATACCGCCCCTTCCATCACCGGGTTACTCGCCCTCGCCGTGGCCCGCACGCTCAAGAACCATCCGCGGCTGAACGGCCGCTACGTCGAGGGAGAGTTACAGATAAACGACAGCGTGAACCTCGGGATAGCGGTGGCGACGGATCAAGGTCTCGTCGTGCCGGTCCTCGAAGACGCGGAAAAGCTGTCTCTCGCGGAGCTAGTGACGGCGGTAAAGGGGCTGATAATAAGGGCGCGGGAAGGAAAGCTCCAGCCGAGGGAGCTCTCGGGAGGGACCTTCACGCTCTCAAACCTCGGGATGATGGAGATAGACTCCTTCGACGCGGTCATCAACGCACCGGAGGCCGCGATACTCGCCGTGGGCAGGGTTCGCACGGTCCCGGAGTGGCGTGACGGTGGGTGGATACCCCATCGGGTGATCTCGGGTACACTCTCCTTAGACCATCGGGTCGCGGACGGGGCGGACGGAGGCCGGTTCCTGATGGACTTGCAGGCGGCATTAACGGACTGGGAGCTGCTACTGTGAAGGGGAAACCTTGAAGGTCGAGAGAGACGCCGCGCTCACCTGTTCATCCTGCGGGGTCGAGGGAGCGCACGAACTTCTGTACCTCTCCGAACACCTCTGCGCCAGCCGGTGCGCCAACTGCGGCAAGACCCAGGTCTACTCCGGACACATCTATTCCGAATACGCCCGCGACCTGGCCGAACGCACGACGCACTTGGCCGGCAAGGTGGCCGGTCAGGTGCTCCGCAGCCCGATGGAGATAGTGAAGCTGCCGTTCAAGGCCATCGGCAAACCGTTCGGGTTGCTCCGGGAGGTAAATCAGGTCACCTCATTCGAGCGGAGCCGCCGTTTGTCTCCCTTCCCGGGCCGGAGACGCTAACAGTCTGCCTGTAGAAAGAGGACCATCCGAGCCCCCACGAAAGGAACCTCGGATAGCTTACCCATACAGTACCTTACAGCACTATTCAAAGAAGCTGAACCTGTGGACGGTAGCCAGCGTGCTCGAAGAAACCTAGCGCATCCTGGGTGCTGACCGTAGAGAGTGCCTGGCCCATCACCTCTACCAGAGCATCGCGGGTGCGGGCTTGGGCTT
>JBBPZZ010000062.1:0-11322 GCA_038198445.1 Rubrobacterales bacterium | reverse complement strand
CCGAGGACGCCGGTGCATTATCCTGCCTCTCGCCCGAGCCCGCCCCGTCCTCCGTGGCGTCCGCCGAGTTCATGAGCGCTGTTACCGCAAGCATGAAGGCAAGCGCAATAACTAGTATAGGTTTGTAGCAAGGTAGCCTGAAACGTCCCATCAACATCGAGCGCTCCTCTTTCGATCCATCCCTTTCCCATCAACGCAACACGCCGCGAGAGCGTGGAGCTAACCTGTATTGTGACCTGTGATACGAAATTTTCCATCCCGCCAATCAGGTATCTTTTTCTAGCTCAAATGGGCTAGAGAAAAGCTAAAGCGGTTTGTTGGTTGATGAACTGCGGTGGATGAAGATGGTGCGACTCGGGGTAACGGGGCCGAAAGAAGCCAGGAGAGACGCTCCGGGGCGATCCAGGGTGAGTCGACGCTCACGGGGGTGGAGATGTCGAACCTCGAACCACCAAGCGGGTTGCCAGTGGTTCGGCGCTCGGGCCGCCTTCCCCGCGAAGCCGTGAAACAAGCATCTGTCCGGCCAGTAACCCCTTTGCGGCGTGATCCTGATGGACGGTGGTGAGGGGAGGCTCGGCGCCCGTAGCTTCGGGAATGTCGTCGAACCCGATCACGGAAACGTCTTCTGGTACGGAAAGTCCATGCTCTGTTGCCCATTCGATGACGCCTAGAGCAAGTTGGTCGCTCAGGGCCAGTACGGCCGTCGGGCTGTTCTCCGGGAACAATGCCTCTGCCGCCCTTCGTCCGAGTTCTCTGGCGCTGCCCGGGCACTCGTAAACGGGCACCTTACACCAGACCAGGCCGGCGTCCTCCAGCGCAGCCCGGTAGCCTTGCAGCCTCAGACGGCTCACGCGAAAAGATGCCTGCTCCTGGCGCGGAGGGTCCGCGAGCCCCTCCCGGCCGTCCGGGGAGAGGGCGAACGACACGATGGCGAACCTCTCGTGCCCGAGGTGAAGGAGGTGCTCTGCTGACATTCGGGCTGCTGCTTCGTCGTCGACGCCCACGAAGGGTACTCCCTCCTTGAGAGGCTGGTCCACCACCACCGTCGGCAACCGCCTTCCCAGAGCTGCTTTCAACAAAGGCTCCTCGTCGCTCATCGAGTAGACCACGAAGCCATCCACCGCAGCCTGTGACGCCGCCCGGGGGTCGCGCTCTCCCGAAACGCCACGGGCCGCTGGCACGAGCAGCAGTCCCAAGTCCGCCTCCTCGGTGACCGAGCTCAGCCCCCGCAAGAAAGAGACCGCGGCAGCATCGTCGAAAGCGTAGGAGAGCGGGTTCGAGTATAGGACCCCCACTACGTCCGTCCTCTGACGCCTCAAGGAACGCCCAACGGGGTCAGGACCGTGGTAGCCGAGCTGTTCGGCCGTCTCGAAGATCCGCTCTCTTAACTCCTCTGAGAGCTGATCTGGACGGTTGTACGCGTTGGAGACCGTCATCGCCGAGACCCCAACCTCTTCAGCGATCCGCGCGAGAGTCACACGGTATCCACCGGAACTCCTTGAAGATACACCCGCCTGTTCTCCCTTTTGCCCCATGAATCAATGCTACACTACTTTAACGATAAAGAAGTGTCGGCGAGGGCGTCCGGGGAGGGCCAAGGTGGATGCAAGAGGAGACACTCGGGTCGAACGAAAGGGTGCGGCACTTGCACTCTTGTGCGTGGCGCAATTCGTGGATGTCCTGGACATAAACGCGGTGATAGTCGCCCTGCATTCGATCGGGCGGAATCTTGGGTTTTCGCAGGTGGGCCTACAGTGGGTGGTTTCGGCCTACGTGCTGTTCTTCGCGGGCTTTCTGCTGTTGGCAGGGAGGGTGGCGGACCTGTGGGGGAGGAGGAGGGCTTTCGTCTCGGGGCTTACCTTATTCACGGTAGCTTCGCTTTGTTGTGGGCTTTCCGTCTCTCCTCGGATGCTGATAGTCTCGCGCGCTTTTCAGGGTCTTGGGGCGGCGATCACCGCCCCGGCTGCGCTCTCGATCATCACTACCATCTTCGCGGAGGGTCGGGAGAGAGACCGCGCCGTGGCAGCCTGGACGGCCGTGGCCGCGGGAGGCGGAGCGGCGGGCCTGCTCCTAGGTGGCCTCATCACCGACGTTTTGGGATGGGAGTGGGTTTTCTTCGTCAACGTACCCGTGGGGGTGGCGGGGGTAGCGCTCTCTTACGTTCTGGTTCCCGAGAGCCGAGACCCTTCGGCCTCCCCACGGCTGGACCTCTTCGGGGCCGTTACGGTCACCGCAGGGCTTGTGCTCCTGGTCCTGGGGCTCACACGGATCGAAGAGGTGGGATTTGGATCCCCCACCACGCTGGCGACGCTCGGTTTCGCCGCCGTGTTCTTCGCGTCCTTCGTGTTCGCGGAGCGGCGCGTCGCCCATCCGCTGGTTCCCCCTGGACTCTTCCGCCGGCGCGAGTTGATGGGAGCAGCCCTGGTCGCTTTCGCGCTTACCGCGGCCACCGCTCCGGTCGGCGTGATGGTCACCCTCTACTTGCAAGACACTTTAGGCTACTCTGCAGCTTTCGCGGGCCTGGCGGGCCTCCCGTTCAGCCTCGGCGCGATCGCCGGTTCCGTGTTGGGCGGCCGGATCTCCGGCCCTGTGGGTGGCAGGGCAACGATGTCCATAGGGCTCTCGGTGGTAGCGGCAGCCGCCCTCGTTACGGCGGGCATCACAGCCGATAGTGGCGTTGGTTACGTGCTCGTGGGCGCCGCCCTCTCCGGGCTAGGCTTGGGCTGCGCCTCGGTCTCTTCCACCGCTCGCGGGACCTCGGCTGTAGAGCAAGGGAAACGTGGTCTTGCCTCGGGTTTCATGAACACCTCCGCGCAGGTGGGAACAGCTCTGGGGCTTGCCGCTCTTCTTACCCTCGCGGCAGCTCGCACCGCCGCCTTGTCCGGTGGTACGGAGTCCGGAGCCGAAGCACTGGTGGCGGGCTACAGGTTCACGTTCTTGCTCGCCGCTGGCATTGCATCGCTCGGCGTGGTGGCCGCGTTTTCCCTCCTCCTCGGCGCCGAAGCGTCCCGCAAACAGTAGTCGCCGTTGATAGTGTCGAGCATGTGCCGGTGCGGACGTGATGCCAGGTGCATACCGTCTGGCGACTGGAAATAGCGCCGCGTAACAGCGAAAGCTCTACGTTCGAGGTTGTTCCGAGGCGCTGGGTAGTGGAGCGAAGTATTGCCCGGCTCTGCCGTAACCGGCGTCTCGCCAAAGATTATGGGCGGAAGGTGCAGACTAGCGAGCGCCTGCTAAAGGCGGCAAAGAGCCAGCTCATCCTCAAACGACTTGGGGAGGCACTCGTGAGCATTCTCGGGCACCTTCTAGGCGGCTTGTTCCCTGGCGAGCTTGCTCTGTTGAGAGATGAGACGGTCGAGCCAGGCGAGGTTTTCGCCTTCGAGGGTGCGTCCGGCGTTGACGTACCAGTTGAGCGCCTCGCGGTGGTTGCCGAGGCGGCGGTTCAGCTCTCCGACGAGGTAGGCGGTGACGGAGAGCTCGCGTCCCACGAGACTATCCCGGTCCAGCGCGCGTATGAAGTGCCGGATGGCGCGGAGTTGAAAGGTGCTCTCGAAGGGTTGCTCGCGCTCCTTGCGGCAGACCCAGGAGGCGCGCAGGCAGAGGTCGCCGAGGTCCCGGGCGCGCAGGCCGCGCTCCTTGCCGCAAACCTCGGCCGAGTGGAAGGCCAGCCACGGCGGGGGGCTGGTGCGGAAGACGCGGAGCAGACCGTCTTCCTTGAGACGTTCCTCGATGTCGTAACGCTCATCGAAAGTCAGGTCCAGATCCTCGAAGTTCCCGTTGGTCGCGAAAGAGCAGGCCGGACACATGGTCAGGTCGTTCTGGATTAGCCGCGCCGCATCGGAGGCGCGGCCGGGGAACTTGGGACACAAGTCGCTCTCGCGGCCGATGGTCACATACGGCCCGGAGAACGGCGCGCGGAAGAGGTAGCGGCAGACGGGGCACTGGGTGTAGGCCTGCCTAAGCTCCCCCACGGACACCTTTCGTCAAGCGAAATATCCCCTCCGCGATGGTCGAGGATATGCAGTGCGAACGAATCAAAGTACGTTTGAGTTTACCATAGCGCTCTACTCCGGCCGCGGCTTCGGACGGTACAATAGTCGTTCATGGAGCAGCCCAAGAGCGAAGCCGAGGTAGCCCTGGAGTTGATGCGGCTGGTCCTGGATCAGGCCGGCAGCCGCCGCCTCTCACCAACGCGCACCCTCGCTCTCTACCACCTCTGCAAGGAAGCCGTCGCCTACTCCCCGGAAGGCTCCGTTACCGCCGATTACCTCGAAGATAGCCTCAAGAAGCTCCTTCAGTAGTTCCGCGGGTCGCGAGGAAGACCGCCTGCTCCGGTGCATAACGGACAGGGCTCCGAATGTGATCCTGGACGGTCCCATTGTTCAAGCGGAGCTCTGGGCCCGGTTGCACAGGTCGTCGAGGTGCCGGGCGAGCACTTTAGTTACCAGGACGGCTGGTGCTCGTTCCGGCCGTACCACGGCATGCAGCGCGAGCCCATCAACCAGCGCGTAGAGACGCTCGGCTTCAAGGTCGACGTTCAGCTCGGGCGAGGCCAGTCCCGACTCGATCAGCATGCTTACCAGACGCTGGCACAGCCCCTGCAACAGATCATACGACTCGTCGCGTAGACTCCGGAGAGACGGATCCAACAATGCCCTGCCGGTCAGGGCAAGCCAGACCTCGGCTTCGATCCTGCGCCCGGCCTCCAGCGGCAGCACTTCGCTTAGCACCGCCTCGACCGCCAGGCGCGGGCCGCAAGCAGAGAGGTCCAACGCCTCGATTCTCCCACGCGCCCGCTCTATGATCAGCCGCATCGCAAAGGCAAGCAACTCGTTCTGCGTGCTGAAGTAGTGCCTGAGCGCCCCCATGGACCACCCGGCCTCACGGGCGACGTTTCGTACCGAAGCGCGTTCGAGCCCTTCCCGTCGGATCACCCGCCACAACGCCTCCGCCAACTCTTCGCGGCGCGCTTCAGTGTCAACCACTTTCGGCACTCTGTTTTTATAACACAACCGTGCTACAATGTTTTTGATCGCACAACTGTGCTGTGAAAGGTAGAGTGCATTGGTCTACGCGTTGATCGTCGCTTGCGAGATCGGTTTTTGGGTAATGTTGTTCAGCGGGCTTGTCGTCCGCTACTTATTGCGCCGCCCGCGGCTCGGCTCGGTGCTTCTTGTCTGCGTGCCACTGGTGGATCTAATCCTGCTCGTGGCTTCGGCGTTGGATCTGCACTACGGTGGAGGGGAGGCGCATCTAGCGCATGGGCTGGCCGCGATCTACCTCGGGGTCTCCGTGGCCTGGGGCCATTCGATGGTGCGTTGGGCCGACGTTCGCTTTGCCTACCGGTTCGCCGGTGGTCCGCCACCCCCGCGCCTGCCGAAGGCTGGATCAGAGCACGCCCGTCATGAGCGACGCCAGTGGAAGCGGCATCTACTCGCGTGGGCAGTAGGCTGTATCCTGCTCCTGGGTGGCGTCGCGCTCGTCGGCGATCCAGAACGTACAGAGGCTTTAACGGGCATCGCGGGAGGGTGGACGCTCGTACTCGTCGCCGACTTCCTTTGGTCTTTCAGCTACACTCTCTGGCCCCGCAAGGAGAAGTCCCTGTAAGAGTGTGCGGTGGAGTCTGCGCGAACGTTCTTGCCAGAGGCAAACTCTGCTCCGCCACGTTTTCGGGCAGATCCCTACCAGCTTCACCAACTTCCTGACAGGGCCTCGCCTCAGGCTCCGTGCGCTTGTATTGCGCGCGGCGGGCCTGATGCAGTGCTCAGTGCTATCTTGATACCATCATCGGACATTTGTAACGTGACATCTGACGAGTTGGAGTCAACATTCAGTGAGATCCATGGATAGCCTTAGCAGTAGCGACCGGGCCTCAGCCCGCCAGCTCGCCGAGACAGCGCTGCGCGGCCCGGTCCTGGACCTTCTCCGGCAGCGGATGAAGACCGGGAGAATAGTCCACGCCTTCGGTGACGAGAAATGCGGTTGCTTCGAGCATCAGGGCGGTTACGAGGTCGAAGGTGTCGTAGGGGTCGCCTGGCCTGGCGGCGAGGTTGAACATCGCGCCCCCGGCGAGCAGGTAGAAGGTCTTGCCGTCCACCTCGCACTCTTCGATGTACGGGCGCGGCGCGTTCACTACACGTTGCCGTAGTTCCTTCGCGGGAAGCTCGCCGCTCGTGTGGCCGACGTTCGCCAGGAAGACTCCGTTCTTGCAGGCGGCGAGGGCTTCGAATGGGAGGACGCCGTCGCGACCGGTGGCGGTGAAGACTACGTCGGCGCGGGAGAGACCGGCTTCGAGGCCGGGGGTCGGGAAGCCGAGGTGGGCGGCGGCGAGCCTGGCGGCGGTATCCACATCGAAGACCTCCACGACCGCGCCGAAGGCCCGTGCCGCGTCGGCGACGCCCCGGCCGACGGGGCCGTAGCCTATAACGAGGACCGTCCTGCCGTAGAGGGAGAGACCGGCGACGTCGAGGAACGTGTTCGCGGCCATCAGTCCGACGAGGTGGCGGTTGTGGAGTCCCTGCTTTATGGGAACGTCGTCCCAGTTGAAGACGGGATAGGCGAGGTCGAGGTCCCGGAGGCGGTCGATGCCGGTGCCGGTCGCTTCCAGGCCGCCGCGGACGCTCTCCAGTCTTCCCCCGGTCGCGGCGGTGGCGTCCGCGCCCATCTCGGAGAGGAGGGTGGGGGTGGCTTCGATGGCGGCGTCCAGGTAGGCTGCGTGAAGCCCTGGTGGATCGTCTTTCCGGGCGGGGGTGTGGACTCCTATCGAGTTCAGGTGTTCGGCGACTTCGTCTCTCGTCGTGGCCGGGTTGGCGGCGCAGGCCCAGGCTTCGGCGCCCTTTTTGATCAGGGCCTCGAAGTACGGGATCATCTTGAGGTCGAGGTGACAGACGGTAAGTATCCGTTCGCCTTCGAGGCCGGGGAGCGCGGAGGAAGCGGCGCCCGTGGCGGGCGTGAAGGCGCGCATCCAGGCGAGGTCCCGGTGGAAATTTTCGGCTGGTTTGGACAGAGGGTTCATGGTTGTCGGTTCTAACCTTTGCGTTGGGGCTCGTTACTCTATATTATCCATGGCAATCAGGGCGGGTTCCGGGTGGAACGAGCCGGCTGGAATATTTATCGTGCGAAGTCCTACTGCGAGGAGGCATATGAAGGTATCGAGGTTGTTCGGGGTATGGGTCCCCGTTCTGGCGCTGGTTCTAGTCCTGGCCGGGTGCGGCGGCTCCGGTGGTGGAGACTCGGGTAGCGGCTCCGGGGGTGGTTCCAAAAACAGCGACGTGAAGCCGGGTCTCGTGCTGGACGTTGGTGGACTGGGGGATCAGGGGTTCAACGACTCCGCCTACGAGGGGATGAAGCGGGCGGACAAGGACCTGGGCGTCAAGGGCAAGTACCTGGAGTCCAGCGCGCCGACCGACTACGCCAACAACCTCACCCAGCTCGCGGAGAACCAGTCCAACCCGATCATCGCGGTAGGGTTCCTCATGACCGATGATGTTACCGAGATCTCCCAGCAGTTCCCCGATACGCAGTTCGCGATCGTGGACTCGGTGGTGGAAACGAAGAACGCCATCAGCCTCGTCTTCCGGGAGCAGGAGGGCAGCTACCTCGCGGGCGTGGTGGCGGGCCTGATGACCCAGGAGAAGACCGACTACACCAACCCCGACGATAAGGTGGTCGGCTTCATCGGCGGGCAGGAGGGGCCGTTGATCGGCAAGTTCCAGGCCGGTTACGAGGCGGGCGTCAAGTCCGTCTGCTCCGGCTGCAAGGTGCTGTCGCAGTACGCGGGTTCGACGCCGGACGCCTTCAACGACCCGGCGAAGGGCAAAGAGATAGCCCAGCAGCAGATAGACCAGGGGGCGGACATCATCTACCACGCCGCCGGCAACACCGGGCGCGGTCTCTTCGAGGCGGCGAGCGAGGACAAGGTCTTCGCCATCGGCGTCGACCTCGACCAGGCGAAGCTCTTCAAGGACTCGCCGATACTAACGAGCGTCGTGAAGCGGGTCGACGTGGCGGTCGAGGACACCATAAAAGGCGTCGCCAAGGGCGGCAAGCCGAAGGGTGAGATCGTGGACCGCGGCCTGAAGGAGAAGGGCATCTCGCTCGCGTCCTACGGCCGTTTTGACAAGGACGTGCCGCAGAAGGTCAAGGACGCCGTGGACAAGGCGAAACAGGGCATTATAGACGGCAAGATCAAGGTCCCCGACAAGGTTAAGTAGGTAAGGTAGCTTGGCCGGGCCGCGGGCGGACGGCGGGACTACCGGGGCCACCGAGTCCCCGGTAGTCCTCCAAATGCGGGGCGTCACAAAGACGTTCGGCCCTGTAACAGCGAACGACGACATCTCTCTCACGCTGCACCGGGGTGAGATCCTGGGCCTCCTCGGCGAGAACGGCGCCGGTAAGTCTACCTTGATGAAGATCCTCTACGGTCTCTACCGCCCGGATTCCGGCGTCATCGTGGTGGATGGCGAAGAGGTGGAGATCAAAGACCCCAAGGACGCGGTATCCCGAGGCATCGGCATGGTCCACCAGCACTTCACCCTGATCCCACCGCTCACCGTCGCCGAGAACATCGTCCTGGGCGCTGAACCCCGCAAGCGCGGGATCCTGGACCTGAACCGCGCGATACGCGAGACGGAGCAACTCTGCGAACGTTACGGACTGCGGGTGGACCCGCGCGCCAGGGTCGCGGACCTCTCGGTCGGCGTGCGGCAGCGCGTGGAGATCCTCAAGACCCTATACCGCGACGCCCGCATCCTCGTCCTGGACGAGCCGACCGCCGTCCTCACGCCCCAGGAGACCGAAGACCTCTTCTCCGTCCTAAAGGAACTGGTCGCCGACGGACTCTCCATCATCCTCATCACGCACAAGCTGGGCGAACTGCTGGGCGTATCGGATGAGATCACCATAATCCGGGACGGCAAGGTCGTGGACACCGTGAAGACCGCCGGGACGGACGAGGGAGCCCTGGCCCGCCTGATGGTCGGTCGAGAGGTGCTGCTGCGCGTCGAGAGGACGGAAGGGGAGGCTGGAGATTCGCGGCTCACCGCCGAAGACCTGATCGTCCACTCCTCTACGGGCGCGGTGGCGGTGGACGGGGTGAGCCTCGCGGTGCGGGCCGGGGAGATCCTGGGCATCGCCGGTGTGGATGGCAACGGGCAAGTGGAACTGGCCGAGGCGCTGGCCGGGACGCGCCCGGTACACGGCGGTACCGTCCACCTCGACGGCGAGGACGTGACGAGACTCGGGGCGAACGCGCGGCAGGAGCGCGGTCTGGCTTACGTGCCGGAGGACCGCTCGCACAAGGGTCTCGTGCAGGACTTCGCGCTCTACGAGAACAACGCCCTCAAGACCTACGACGAGCCGCCGTTCTCGAGGGGGCTCTTTATCTTGCCGAAGGCCATGCGCCGCAGGGCCGCCGAGAACCTCGAAGCGTATGACGTTCGTCCGCCGGACCCGGACGCGCGGGCGGGTTCGCTCTCCGGCGGGAACCAGCAGAAGGCAATCCTGGCGCGCGAGCTCTCGGGCGACCCGAACGTCATCATCGCGGCGCAGCCGACGCGCGGCGTGGACGTGGGAGCCATAGAGTTCATCCACCGGCAGCTACTGGAGCAGAGGTCGCGGGGGAAGGCGATACTCCTGATCTCGCTGGAGTTGGAGGAAGTACGCTCGCTCTCGGACCGCATACTGGTGATCTACGCCGGAAAGATCGTGGGTGCGTTGGACGCCGCCGAGGCCACCGACGAGAAACTCGGCCTCCTGATGGCCGGACGCACCGCGCCCTCGGAGAACGGTCGGCGCGAAGATAACACGGAGGAGCGTCCATGACCGAGGAGCGCCGGGGCTCCGGCGGCCCCTCGACGGCGCGGCGCTTGTTGGGCAACCTCGGGGGCGCTCTGCTCTTCCCGGTGTTCGCCATCCTCATATCCTTCGTCATCGGCGCCGTCATAATCCTCGTGACGGGGAACAACCCGGTCGCAGCCTACGCGGCGTTGGTGAACGGCGCGTTCGGGAACCCGGCGGCTATCGGACGGACGCTGATCAACACGACGCCGCTAGTCTTCACGGGGCTCGCCGTGGCGTTCGCGTTCCGGGCGGGGCTCTTCAACATCGGGGGAGAGGGACAGGTCTATATCGGGGCGCTGACGGCGGCCTGGCTCGGGGTGTCCCTCGGGTTCCTGGGACCGTTGGCTATACCCATCGTGCTGGCGGTTTGTGTGTTGACGGGCTTCTTGTGGGGGGCGATACCGGGGATCTTGAAGGCGTACTTCGGGGCGCACGAGGTCATCACGACGATCATGCTGAACTTCATCGCCATCGACCTGACGGTGTATCTGGCGCTGAACCCGCTGCGCTCGAAGGGGCTTATTCCCGGCACGGCGGACATGGACGCCGCGGCCCGGATACCCCTGATCGGGCTGGGCCTCGGACGGGCGAACTTCGGAATCCTGATCGCGCTTCTGGCGGCGGGGGTAGCTTATCTGCTCTTGTGGAGGACGCGGCGGGGGTTCCAGATCCGGGCGGTCGGGCTCTCTCCGGGGGCGGCGAATTACGCGGGGATCGGGATCGGGGTGAACACTATCCTGGCGCTCGCCATCGGCGGGGCTTTCGCGGGCCTCGGCGGCGGGGTGGAGGTCATGGGGATCTACGGCAAGATGGCTATTCCGTTCGTCTCGAACCTGGGCTTCAACGGCATCGGGGTGGCGCTGCTCGGGCGCAACCACCCGGTCGGGGTGGTGCTGGGGGCGCTGCTCTTTGGGGCGCTCGCCTCGGGGGCGCAGCAGATGCAGTTCGACACCGACGTGCCGCTCGACCTGACGGACGTGCTGCTCGCCATAATCCTCCTCTTCGTAACGGCGACCAAGATCCTGGAGTACGTCCTCGGCAAGCGCGCCCGCGAGCTGGCCGCCGGTACCCGGCTGGAGAAGGGACTGGGCTCGTAGTGGACTTTCTGAACGACATCGGGCCGATACTGGCCTCGACCGTCCGCAACGCGACGCCGCTCATCTTCGCGGCTCTGGGGGGGATGTTCAGCGAGCGGAGCGGGGTCGTCAACATCGGGCTCGAAGGGCTCATGATCATCGGCGCGTTCGCCGGGGTGGTGGGGGCTTCTCTCTCGGGGAGCGCGGTCGTCGGTCTCGCCACGGCGGTGGCGGCGGGGCTCGTATTCGCCCTGATCCACGCTGTCATGTGCATAACTTTCGAGGCGGACCAGATCATCTCCGGCACCGCCATAAACCTCCTGGCCCTCGGAGGCACGGGCTTCTTGATGGTCGTGATCTTCGGCTCCGGCGGCACCTCCCCGAAAGTCGAGAGCTTCAAGCCCAT
>JBBPZZ010000061.1:0-10428 GCA_038198445.1 Rubrobacterales bacterium | reverse complement strand
CACGTCGAAAAGGCGGGCAGCCTCGCTCTTGGGCACGCCGCGTTCCACGGCGACAACGATCTTTTGGCGCAGGTCTTCTGAGTAAGATTTCATTCCTCCATGATCGCATGCGGGTCAATATCTCTGACTATTGCTGTAGGCCCGCGCTGCGGCTAAGATAGCCACCAACGCCGTAGATGCTGGAAACGTGTCAATACCATGTACGAAAGAATTCTTCGGCCTGCTCTCGGGCCACGGCGCTAGTGCCGCTCCGAGATGAGGGCGACCCGCAGGTCGTTGACGTTGGTGCCGGTCGGTCCCGTTTGGACCAGGGTGTCTCCGGCGGCGAGCGCCGCATAGGTGTCGTTGCCGTCGAGAGCTTCCTGGGGTTCGATGCCGCTCTCCCGGATGGCCGCCGCCGTCGCCCCGTCCACGAGTCCGCCGGCGGCATCCGTGGGTCCATCGTTTCCGTCGGTGTCTATGGCGAGCGCGGCCCAGTCCTCGACGCCTTCCAGTTCGACGGCGAGGGCGAGGGCGAACTCCTGGTTCGGGCCGCCGGTCCCATCTCCGCGCACGACCACCGTAGCCTCCCCGCCGCTGATGATGGCACAGGGCGCGGGTACGGGATTTCCACTATCCTGGACCTCCCTGACGATCGCGCCGTACAGACCGGCGATGTCGCGCGCCTGGCCCGTGACGTAGGTGGAGAGAAGGAGCGGTTCGTACCCCAGCTCACTGGCTTTCTCAGCCGCCGCCTCCGCTGTCGAGCGTCCGCTACCGACCAGCACGTTCGTCACTCGCTCGAAGACGGGGTCGCCGGGTTTCGGTGTTTCGGGCACGCTGTCGAGGTGGGTCCGCACGCTCTCCGGCAGCCTCAGGTCGTAGCGGCGGATTATCCTCTCCACGTCTTCGAGGGTCGTCGGGTCGGGGGCGGTTAGGCCGCTGGCGATGGATGAGAGGTCGTCGCCCACTACGTCGGAGAGGAGGAGGGCGAGTGTATTCGCGGGGGCCGCGCCACGGACGAGACCGCCGCCCTTGAGCATCGAGACGTGTTTCCTAACGGCGTTGATCTCGTCTATCGAGGCGCCGCTGCGGAGGAGGCCGCCGGTGAGCTTCTTGAGGTCCGCCAGCTCTATAGGCGGCGCGGGGTCCGCCAGGAGCGCGGAGGCTCCGCCGCTGACGAGGGCGAGCAGTAAGTCTCCTTCTTCCATAGACTCGGTCACCTCCGCCACCCGGCGCGCGGCCTCGACGCCGCGCTCGTCCGGTTCGGGGTGGGAGGAGACCAGGACTTCCAGACGTTCTAGCGGCTTCTCGTGTCCGTCTTTGGTAACGACGAGCCCGCCGGAGATCCTTTCGCCAAGAATATCTACGGCGGCCCCGGCCATCGCGCAGGCCGCCTTGCCTGCCGCCAGAACGAAGACTCGCCGGGGCTCGAACGAAGCGTTCCCGGCGAGTATCTTACCGTCCTCGACCTTCAGGTAGCGGCGCACCGCTATTCCGGGATCGGCTGCTTCGAGGGCCGCCGATAGGATCTCTCTCAGGTCGTCCTTCATTCTCATAGTCCCTGTCCGGAATGCCTCCGACAATAGAACCCTCGAATCCCGAATATAAGTGCTAAAAGTGCGATCGTGAGCACTGGAGCGGTATCGGTTCCTTGGAGGCGCATAGCGATCATCGCGGTGAAGGCAATGACAAGCACCCTAGGGAATCCGGAGCGGGACGCAAGAGTGCCGATACTTGCACCACTGCTTGGCACGATCACTGCGCCGCACCAAGCAGCCTGCGACCGATCGGCCGGACGAACTGAGGATAAGCGATCGGCGCAAGCGACGCGCAGGCGACGGGAACAGCAAGAAACGCGATTCTGTCTGCTCGGCGAGCACCAAAATGAGCGCCGGCGCTCGCGAAACCACGATGAAGGCTACATTCCACCCATACCACAGTCTCCGAGGGTACACCTTCGCGCGTCGTCGACCAGTCGATCTACAATACGCCAGGAAGCTCATAATGGCGCCTCGCGCACGCTGGGCGAGCCTCCTGCTCTCTCGAGGCCTGAGAGAAAGTTGATGACTCTCATCTTCCCTCCAGAGTGTCGGCTAGCTCGGTTAGCGTACTGACAACGATTTCCGGAGGCGGGCCAAGCGAGTCAAATAGACCTCCGGAGCGGTCCAACCACGCGGCTCGCATACCGGCTGACTCTGCCCCAATGTCGTCGAAGGGGTTAGAGGAGACGAGCCTAACCTCCTCGATTGACCGCCCTAGTCGTTCGGCGACGTGCTGGTACACTTTCGGGGAAGGCTTGTATGCTCTTATCTCATCAACGCTGACGTATCCTTTAAAATACGGGCGAAGCTGCGCTGCGTCCATGAGTGTCTCAAGCATGTGTGGAGTGCCGTTGGAGAAGACGACCATGGCGTGGCCAGCTTCCTTCAACCGTTCGAGACCTGGCTCGACGTCTGGGAAGCGCTCCAGGTCATTGTACTGGGCCATAAGCGCGTCCTTCTGGTCCTCACCGATTTCCCGTCCGGCTGCGGCGAGTGCGTGGTCTAGCGCCTTGCGGGTAACCTGCTCGAAGTCTTCATAGCGCTCCATTACGGTGAGGCGGAACGTGTACTCAAGTTGTTTCTGCCGCCACACTTCTGCAACATGCAGCGCATCCTTATCCTCAACGTACTGCTCTAGCTGCTTCCAGATGCGGATGGGATCCACCAGCGTACCGTACATGTCGAAGGCAAGTGCTTCGGGGGCTGCTGACATTACGTGTCCTTTCGTACAGTTACAAGGTTGGGAACGGGGACGATGTGGCTGCCTCGGGGCCGTCGAACGCCTGCTTCAGACGGATCATGTCTATAGTAACGTCACAGATGAACCGCTGGTACATGAACAGCAGTCCGGTCAGCCCGGCAATTTCCGAAGGGGAACACGAGTCGGCAAGCGCATCACGGCCAATGCCTGCAGGTGTCGGGAAACCACGGACCAACTCACGGGCCTGTACGAGCAGTATACGGGCCACACCATCGTACTCCTCAGTCCGGACAACCGGCTCGAGTATCCGGTCGAGAGCGTGTCGGAGATAGTCTGGCCAGTTCGCAAGAACCCGATAGTCGCTTGATGGTCCATGGTGGAAGTGCAAGTCGGTGACCCGCTTGAAGAGCGCCTCTACTTCAGGAGGTGCGGCCTCTGGATCGACAAGCTGGAGCGGGGCGACCCCCTCGGGTAGGCCGCGTGATGTCGGGGACGCTTCCTCCGGGGAGATCTCCGCTCCACCTGAAGTCCGGTCCTGAATGGCCTCTGACCAGGCTGTAATGAGCAGCAGGTACTTGGGGTTACCGTAGTTGAGCACGTCGAGCGCGTGCCGGGCTTCGTCGATCCGCGCGTCGTCCCATCCTAACTCTCGCAACTCGGGCCGGGGGTCAGGCGGGTTCGGCCCCGGAAGCAGAGACCTTTCGCGCAGTGTATCGGCAGCTCGCTCAGCGTACCGCGTGGCGAAGTTCGGCTGGGCCGCACGCCAGGCGAGCGGAAGGTAATTGGGGAAGGTCGCGAGGACCCGACAGGCGAACGCAACCCAACCAACCCGCAGAGTAGCCTGGATGTCGTCGTAGATCTCCTTTAAATCTCCGGTCACATCCTCGTGTTCAGCCTGAGGAAATTTTCGGGCGGGTGCCATACACTGGCTCCTTTCTCTCGCTAAAGGATTACAGTTCCGCCCCCGCGCCGGTATGGGCCCTGAAGAGAACCTCGTCGAACCTCTTCTCTTCCTCTCCGCCACGTCCCCCCAGCAGCGTGCCGAGCACCGCGCCCGCGAACCCGAGCGGCATGCTTACGATGGTCGGGTTGACGATGGGAAAGATAGCCGCTTCGCCCATAAATACCGGTCCTATGAGCGCCAGCGCGACCGAGGAGATAAGGCCCACGGTTATGCCGCCGATCACGCCCCACGTGTTGAAGCGGCGCCAGAACAGCGAGAGGAAGATGATAGGGAAGTTTGAACTCGCCGCCACGGCGATTGCGAGGATAACGAGCACGGCGACATTCAGGCCCTGGACGAGCAGGCCGAGTACTATGGCCAAGGCACCGACTACGAAGGTCGAGAGGCGCGCGACCCGGACCTGTGTCTGCTCGTCGACGTGTCCGTGCTTTATCACGTTCACGTACAGATCGTGCGCGATCGCGCCAGAAGTCGCCAGGGTCAGGGCGGCGACGACCGCGAGGATCGTGGCGAACGCGACAGCCGAGATGGCTGCAAGGAATACCTGTCCGCCTAAGCTGCCGGGGCCGCCGCCCAAGTACTGTGCGAGCAGCGGCAGGGCCAGGTTGCCCCCCGGGTCGGCCGCGAGAATGTCTTTATGGCCGACGAAGTATGCGGCGGCAAGTCCCATGAAGGTCGTAATGAGGAAGAAGGCGCCTGCAACGAACATCACCCAGATAATCGACCCCCGAGCCGTCTTCGCATCTGGTACCGTGTAGAACCGGATCATGACGTGCGGGAGGCCGGCCAAGCCAAATGCAAAGCTCAAGCCGAGTGAGAGCGGGTCTAATGGGTGCTTCAGATAGTTGCCCGGTGCAAGAAATTCCGGACCATATCTAGCCTCGGCGGCCGAGAAAATACCCAAGGGATTGAAGCTGAACAGGGCCAGAATCCAGACCAACACGACGATAGCAGCCGTCATCAGAAGGACGGCCTTCACGATCTGCACCCAGGTCGTTGCGAGCATACCGCCGAAGGCGACATATACGATCATAGCAAGCCCCACGAACACGACCGAAACACTGTAAGGTATGCCTAACAAGAGCTTGACGAGCACTCCTCCACCAGCCATCTGCGGGAGCAGGTACGCTAGATTGACCACAATGGTGCCGAGTACTGCGGCGAGTCGGGCCTGCGGCCGCTGCATACGGTATGCGATGACGTCCGCCATCGTGTACTTACCGGTATTCCTAAGCGGCTCGGCGATAAGCAAGAGGACTACGAGAAATGCAACTAGTGCTGCGGCAGCGTAGAGCGAGCCGTCTAGACCGTAGAGTGCAACGAGGCCGGTGAAGCCCAGAAACGCCGCGGCACTCATCCAATCTCCCGCGAGGGCGAGGCCGTTCTCGTGGGCGCGGAGTGAGCGGCCCGCGGCGTAGAACTCGCTCGTCGTGCGCGTGCGGCGAGCGGCCCAGTAGGTGATGCCGAGGGTGATGCTGAGGATTACGAGAAAGATGACGACTGTCAAGGCCCTCATTCGCCTTCCTTTCTTTGCGCTTCGCGCTCCTCAAGCTCGGAGATAGCGTCGGCGGCCTTCGCATCGAAGTCGCGGTTCGCGACGCGTACGTAGACGAGCGCGGCAACCCAGGTCACTATATATGTGGCGAAGACCAAGAGGTAGCCGACGTTAAGTGGCCCGATGACTAGCTGACCCGTAAAGGCCGGGGCCAAGCCGGCAAGTACCGTTACTCCCAGGTAGAACCCCACAGATATAACAATCAGCGGGACTAGGAATCGGATCTTGGTGGACATCAAGGCGCTGAACGCTGGGTACTGAGCCGCTTCCCCCCAGTCCACATCGGGATCAGCAGACGCTACTTCAGGAGGTTCTTCTTTAGCCACGACATTCTCCTTCCCTTTTACTAAGTATGATTGTTACATAAGCAAAAGTCGACGTAAAGAGAAGTTTCCACTATGTAGAATGAAGAGGATGTCACACCACGCTAATCCCTGTCCGGGATACCTCCGATGATCTGGCCGGCCGTCTCACGGACTCCGTCGAGGATGGGTTCGTACTCGTTGATCTTGTCTATCGAGAGGCCCATCGCGGCGTTGACTTCCCTCTCGCACATGATCTCCACGAGCACCGGCACCCGGCGGTCCTCACTCGTCTCTACCGCCCAGGCCAGAGCATCCTGTATATCATCCGGGTTGTCTACCCGGCGTCCGAGGGCGCCCATCGCCTCCATCACCATCACGTTGTCTATACCGTACTCGCTGTCCGGGCCGTCGTAGGCGATGTCCACCGCGAAGTTCATGTCGTACTTCATCTCGCCCTGCCGGATGAGCCCCATGTAAGCGTTGTTGAGCATGACCAACACGTACGGAATCTTATACTGAACCGCGACCGCTATCTCCTCCATGAGGAACTGGAACGAGTAGTCCCCGACGACCCCGACGACCAGGTTGTCCGGCCGCCCGAGCTTCACGCCGATGCACGCCGGGACTTCCCACCCGAGAGGGCCGGCCTGCCCGCAGCAGAGATAGTGGCGCGGCTTGTAAGTCTTCTGGAACTGGCCGCCGAAGATCTGGTACAGGCCGATCGCCGTTACCATGATGGCATCCTCGTCGAAGAACTCGTTCATCTCCTGATACGCCCGCTGCGGCTTGACGGGCGAGTTGTCGAAGTCGGTCTTCCTGAGCAGCGTCGAGCGCAACTCATCCACCCGGTCCACCCACTCGCCAGGCTCCCGCTCGGAGGTCATGTTGCGGGCCGTCTGCATCATCGCTTCGACCGCGAGCTTGGCGTCCGAGACGACGGCGAGGTCCGGTGGGAAGACGCGCCCGATCTGGCGCGGGTCTATGTCTATGTGGACGAACTTCCTGTCACCCCGGTACACGTCGAGGTCGCCGGTGTGCCGCTCGGCCCAGCGGTTGCCGATCCCCACCACGAGGTCGCTCTCCAGGAAGAGCGCGTTCGCGAAACGCTGGCTGGTCTGCAACCCAACGATGCCCATGTAGAGCGGGTGGTCCTCGTTGATCGCGCCCTTGCCCATGTAGGTCGGGCTGACCGGGACCTGCAGGTACTCGGCGAGCTCCACCAGTTCCTCGGCCGCGTCGGTGGTGATGACCCCGCCACCGGGCATAAGGACTGGACGTTCGGCCTCCAGGATCATCTCTATGACCTGGCGGATGGCTCTCTGGCTAGGCTCCGGCTTGTCGAAGTGCAACCGTCCGCCGCGCGTGGCGTCGAAGTCTACCTCCAGGCCGCTAGTCTGCACGTCCAGAGGCAGGTCTATGAGCACGGGGCCGGGACGGCCCTCCTGGGCGATGCGGAACGCCTCGCGGAAGGTCCAGACGAGCTGGGCGCTCTCCTTGACCTGTACCGCCCACTTGGTCACGGGCTTGGCGATCTCCACGATATCGACCGCCTGGAATGCCTCCTTGTGCAGCACGTTCGTTGGCGCTTGTCCGGTGATGCAAATCTGGGGGATCGAGTCGGCCATGCAGGTGTAGAGGCCGGTGATCATGTTAGTTCCGGCCGGGCCACTGGTCCCGATGTTGATCCCGACCTTCCCCGTAACCCGCGTGTACCCGTCCGCCGCGTGTGTGCCGCCCTCCTCGTGCCGCACCGAGTAGTACTTTATCTGGTCTGACTTGCTCAGGGACTTGTACAGCGGCAGTATCGCCGCCCCCGGCACGCCGAAGGCTACCTCGACGCCCTCATCCTCCATGACCTTCACTACCGCGTCCATCACATCCATCCGCGCCATGCGTAAATCTCCTTTCCCGTGCCCGGTTTGGGCTTCCCCTTCTAACTAAACTAGCCGATCTCGTGCTGCGATTGGTCCTCGATGACCCGCAAGAGCGCCGAGTGGTCCTCACCGCCCCAACCCTTCTTCCTCATCGTCAGCAACATCTGATCCACGATGGCGGTAACGGGTAGCGCCACCCCGTATTCGCGTCCCGCCGCCAGCGCGATCCCCAGGTCCTTATGATGCAACTCGGAACGGAAACCGGGGTCGAAGGTGTGCGAGAGGAACTTCTCCCGCTTGACTTCCATCACCTTATTGCCCGCGAGCCCGCCGCCGAGCACGTCCAGGATCTTCTCCGGCGAAACTCCGCCCTTCGATCCCAACACCAGCGCCTCCGAAACCGCCTCGATTGTCAGCGCCACCACGATCTGGTTTGCCGCTTTCGTCACCTGCCCGGCGCCCGTCGGCCCGACGTGGTTCACAGTCTTGCCCATCACATCGAACAGCGGCTTCGCCCGCTCGAAGTTCCCCTCGTCACCACCGACCATGATCGAGAGTGTCCCCTCGATGGCTCCCACATCGCCGCCGGAGACGGGAGCATCCAGCATGCTCGCGCCCTTCTCCTCTACGGCCGCCGCAAGCTCCTCGGTGACGACCGGCGAGATGGTGCTCATGTCGATTATCAGGGCGCCTTCCCGCACGCCCTCCAACACGCCGTTCTCACCGACCACGACCTCGTGCACCTGTGGCGAGTCCGGGAGCATGGTGATGATGATGTCACTCCGCGCGGCGACGTCTTTCGGGCTCTCCGCGACCGTGGCGCCGTCGCCGGCCAGTTCGTCGGCCTTCTCGCTGGTGCGGTTGTAGACGGTCAGTTCGTAGCCCGCCTCGATCAGGTTCTTCGCCATGGGCTTGCCCATGATCCCGAGCCCGATGAAACCTATCTTCTCCGCCATACCGATCCTCCTTCTCCGAATCTCCAGCTACAGCTTGAGGTCTTCGACGCTCACGTCGCCACCACGCAACTCCTTCGGCAGCCACGCGAGGCTCTCCTCCGTATCGCCGCCGCTCGGGTTGTATTCCAGGCCGACGTATCCATCGTATCCCAGGTCGTCCAACTCCTTCAGGACGTATGGGTAGTGGATCTCCCCGGTCCCCGGCTCCCCGCGTCCCGGAGAGTCCGCGATCTGGACGTGACCGATCACCCCGATGTTGTCCCTCAGTGTCGCCACCAGGTTCCCTTCCATCCGCTGCATGTGATAGAAGTCGTGCTGTATCTTCACGTTATCGCGCCCCACACTCCGAACGAACTCCACCGCCTGCTCCGTCCGGTACAGTAGATACGGGCCGTTCTCGAAAGTGTTCACAGCCTCGACCACCAACTCGACCCCGGCGTCCTTCGCCGCGTCCGCCGCGAAGGCGACGTTCTCCCGTGCGAGGTCCAACTGCTCCTCCCGGCTCATGCCTTCCTTCTCGTGTCCGGCGAGGATATTCATACGTCCGCAACCTAGAGAACGGGCGAGATCCAGGGCCACCGGCACGTTCTCCCGAAATTGCTCCCGCCGCTCCGGATCGCTCACCAAACCCCGCTCCCCCGAGGGCATATCCCCGGCATCGAAGTTGAAGAGCGCGACCTTTAGACCCGCATCCTTAACAGCTTGCTCGACCTCTCCCAGGTCCTCCCCCGCCGGCCACCAGAACTCCACCGCCGAGAAGCCAGCCTCCGCCGCCCGTCCGAAGCGCTCTAATAAAGAGACTTCCTTGAAGAGAATAGAAACGTTCGCGCTGAACTTCATACCGGCCTTTCTTCTCGCTCGTTTTCTACCATTATTCAGAATACATTTTTCATTACACGGAACACAGTATAGAATGTCCGCGTGAGACCTGTCAAGAGAAAAGCGCGTCGTGTTTCCGCACGGCGGGGTTTGGTGAAGGCGCGATCCGGGCTCGTTCTTCGAGAGTGTAATGCTGGATTACCGGGTGGTTGAGGCGTATGGAACATAAAATCGCGCGCCGGCTACTTCTGATTCTCTGCCTGCTCGCGCTCGGCGCTTGCGAACCGGGAGAGCAAAATAAAGCATCAAAGACCGACGGCGCATCGACTTCCGGCGCCGAAACAACGAGTGAGTCCACCACGGCTGCGACGACCGCCTCCGCGGAGCCTCGTCAGAACATCATCGAGGCCGATCTGGTTCTAACCGGCGGTACTCTCGTGGACGGAACTGGCGGTTCCGCGCTGGACGATGCGGCGGTCGCGATCCGGGACGACAGAATCCTCGCCGCCGGCAAAGTGGACGAGATGAACATCTCCGGGGACTCGCGGACCCTGGACGTTGGCGGGAAGACTATCCTGCCCGGTTTCATAAACACCCACGTTCATAGCCGGTACGTTACTCTGGAGGAGACGAAGGGCTGGACCCGCGAGGGGGTTACGACGGTCAGGGATCTCTCCGGGCCGTTGGATGAGCTGGCCGGGCGCAAGCGCGACTCGGAGGCCAGCGGCGACCCGCAACTGCCGCGGTTGTTGATCTCGGGGCCGATGATCAGTGTGCCGGGTGGGCATCCGTTCCCGATCTACGGCGACGATTACCCCGCCCTCGCGGTACGCGGCCCGGATGACGCGCGGGATCAGGTCAACGCACTGCTCGACGCCGGCGTGGACCACATAAAGATCGCCGTCAGCGGCAGGACAGACACGAGCTGGCCGGAGCTTTCGGACGAGGAGATCCGGGCGATAACCAGCACCGCGCACGCGAGAGACACTCGGGTAGCCGTCCACGTGGACACCGCCGCCGGACTGCGCCGCGCGGTCGAGAACGGCGTGGATGACGCAGCGCACTCCCGCCCAACTACACTGCAAGGCGCTCTACCGGTAGTTTGTTGAAGTAGGTAAAGAACCATGCTCAAATGGCGGCGCGCAAGGAGGTGCCGTCATGACCAGACGACTGCCCGTGGCCCCGTCCCCCGGTCCGCTTGAGGAGTACGCCGCTCGCTTCGACGATCTCT
>JBBPZZ010000060.1:0-5793 GCA_038198445.1 Rubrobacterales bacterium | reverse complement strand
TCCACGGAGACCGCTTCCACGGAGACCGCTTCCACGGAGACCACCTACACCGAAGATGCCGGGCAAGCAACGAGTACGCAGACTTATTCGGCGGCGCAGGACTCATCCGCGGGCGGAGGGGCGTACGTCATTCAATCAGGCGACAACCTGACCAGCATCGCCGCGCAGTTGGGGACCTCGGTCGACTACCTCGCCAGCACCAACGGTATTGCAAATCCTGACTACATACTCGCTGGGCAGACCATCTACTACTGAGGCTATCTGCGCTCTACGCCAAGGTGCGTTAAACCTTCGTTCATATTAGGATAGCCTGCGTGTAGAACGTTCTTGCGGGTTTTTGGGGAAGGAGAAGTGCTTTGAGCGAAGCGGGGAATGGTTCTACGGGTCTTCAAGGCAAGGTTGCGCTGGTCACCGGTGCGAGCAGCGGTTTGGGAAGAGCCGTGTCCATGGCGCTCGCGGCGGTCGGGGCGGACGTGTCGTTGGCGGCGCGTAGCGAAGAGGACCTGAGGGAAGTAGAGGGTGAAATCTCCGGATTGGGTCGCCGGGCGTTGGCTCTGCCCACGGACCTCGCGAGTGAGACGGGGCCTCCGAGAGCTTGCGATCAGACCATCGAAGCCTTCGGGCGTATAGACGTCCTGGTCAACGCTGCCGGCACCGACGCTCCGGGGAGCGTCGAGGACCTCGGGGTGGAGGGCTGGGACCGGACGCTTGCCGTAAACCTCCGCGCGCCGTTCCTGCTCTGCAAGGCGGCATTTCCACACATGCGGCAATCCGGTGGCGGGACCATCGTCAACGTCTCCTCGGTCGCGGGAAAGAAGGGGTGGGCCAACGCCTCCGCATACTGCGCCTCCAAGTTTGGGCTTGCGGGCTTCACCCAGGCGCTGGCCGACGAAGGACGCCCGCACGGCATAAGGGCCTGCATTATCTATCCGGGGGCGATGGCGACTAACTGGGGTTCGTGGTCACCCGAAGATCGTCAGGGAACCTCTAGCCAGGAGCCTCCTCCGTCACGGGCGCTACCACCTTCCGAGGTCGCCGCGTTGATCGCATGGCTCGCCGCCGCGCCGCCGGAGTTCGTCTTGACGGAAGGAATTATTACGCCTATCGAGGAGGGCTTGCCCTAGCGCAAAGCGCGAGTATAGGGATATATTGCGAAACGCGCATCTGCGATGCGGTCATGACCGTAGACTTGGTGAAGCGGTTATGCGGGCAGGGGGTTGCACCCGTGGTGTGAGGCCGTAAGCTATAGGGCAGCTACCAGAGGTGATATATCATGGCTGATCGGGACACCGCCCAGAACCAGGAGCCGAATGAGCGGGAGTGGTACGCCAATGCTCCGAAGGTCGCGGACGCATTGCGGAAAGGCATGCAGGTGTTGGTTACAACCTGGGGCGGCCGGGATGTATCGGGGTTGGTGTGTGACCGCGAGCAGGCCGGGCTTCTGCTGGACATCAAGGGACTGAAGACGGGATCTTCAGCATACATCTTCCTCCCGTGGTCGAGCGTGGAGCAGGTTGAGATCCAGGAGATCGCCCAGCGACGGAGAAAGTCCCTCCCCGGCTGATCGCCATCAATCTGGAGTGAGCCAGGGTACTGGTGTATCCGGGCGCGGTCGGCGGACAGCCCGCACCGCCAAGTTTCCGAGCGCCAGAAGAGCCCCGCGCAGGCCTACAGTGTTTGTCATAACGATTGAACCAATATTCTGTACCCACAATGCTTGAAGAAGCCATGAGCGTCCTGGGTGCTGACCGCCGAGAGAGCCACACCCAGCGCTTCGATCAAGGCCTCGCGGGTGCGAGCCCCGATCTTCCTGAGAACACCCTTGATCTTTGAAAAAGCTTCCTCAATAGGGTTGAAGTCCGGTGAGTAGGCCGGCAAATATACGAGCTCGCAGCCTTTATTCTCGATCAGACCCCTCACCCTATCTCCTTTGTGAGCGGAAAGGTTATCCATCACTACTACCTGCCCGTCTTTAAGGTGTGGGCAAAGAACTTTCTTGATGTAGGTCTCAAAGATCACCTTGTTGGTAGAGCCTTCGACTACCAGAGAAGGTCCCATCCCTTCTAGGCTCATGCTAGAGAGCAGCGTAGTGTTCTTCCCTCGGTTGCGGGGTGTCGAACAGTATGCTCGCTCTCCCTTGGGTGCCCAGGCGTATAGCTGAGCGAGGGCGGTGTTGGAGCCCATCTCGTCAACGAACACCAGCCGCCGAGCGTCTGTCTCTTCGGCGACCATGACCTTCCAGGCCGCTCTCAGCCATTCGTCTCGCTCCATTGCCCCCACTGTCCGTTTTTTTGAGAAAAGCCCATTCTCTTTAGCAGCCGCCGGACGGTTGGATCACTGAAGGTCTTGGCGGTAAGGCTCTCCAGAAACAGACGCCTCTCGCGGATGGTAGCCGTGGGTCGCTCTCGCACATCCTCTTTGAGAAGCCTCTTTTCATTCTCGCCCACCTTCGGAGGCCGTCCGGAGCCCTTCCTCGGCTTGAGGGATTCCCCTCGCTGAACGATCCTGGCGTAGCGTTTGACCGAGGAGAGGCTGACATCGAAGAGGCGGACGGCCTGGGATTTGGAGATGCCTCGTTGGAGAGCTTGAACTATCTTCTGGCGCAGGTCTTCGGAGTAAGCTTTCATGTTCCCATGATCTCACATAGGTCAACGGTTTTGTTCTTCGCTGTAACAAGATGAACTCCGGCATGGCGCCGGTATCCCGGTTCGAGTGCGTTCCCGTGCCGAACAGATAATCCAATGCCTCCTCACCATCTCCGGCCACCACGACCTCATCTACCTCATCCACGATGCCGTGCTTGCGGAGCGCGCGCATGGCGAGCATGACCTGGTTCTCGTCATCCTCCACCAGAAGAATCGTCCTGTTGTTCACGCCGTCTTCACCTGACGCGGCATTATATAGATGAAACGCCGGATCGGCTCTGGGTGATGCCCGTACCGGTCCGGCGTCTCAGTTCGACGAATGTGACGCTTTAAAGAGCCGGAGCGCCCCGGTCCTTCTCGGCCATCCATACGCCGGGGTCCTCGGCGTCTTCAGCCTCGCCTTGCTCCTCCAGCCAGCGCTCCGCGTCTATCGCCGACCGGCAACCGTCACCGGCGGCCGTAACGGCCTGGCGGTAGCGAGTGTCCGAGACGTCGCCCGCCGCGAAGACGCCCGGCACGCTCGTCATCGTGTGCTCTCTCTGGAGGACGTAGCCCGCTTCGTCCATCTCGACGTGGCCTTCGAAGAGCTTCGTGGCCGGCGCGTGGCCGATGGCCGCGAAGAAGCCGTCCACCGCGAGGGTTTGCTCCTCGCCGGTCTTTACGTTCTTGATGCGAACGCCCTCGACCGAAGATTCGCCCAGGATCTCCTCGATCACCGTGTCGGTGACGAACGTGATCTTGGGGTTGTTCCGCGCCCTATCCAGCATGATCTTTGACGCCCGGAACTCTTCGCGGCGGTGGATTAGAAAGACCTCATCGGCGAACTTGGCGAGAACGCTCGCCTCCTCCATCGCCGTGTCTCCCCCGCCGACCACCGCGACCCGCTTGTTCCGGTAGAAGAAAGCGTCGCAGGTCGCGCATCCACTCACGCCCTTGCCCATGAGCCGCTGCTCGCTCTCCAACCCGAGCCACTTGGCCTTCGCTCCTGTAGCTATGACGACCGCCCGAGCCAGCGTAGGCTCATCTTCACCCTCGGCCCACAGCTTGAACGGACGCTCCGAGAAATCCACGCGCTCCACGTTGTCCGGGCGCATCTCCGCCCCGAACCTGGCCGCCTGCGCTTCGAACTCATCCATCATATCCGGCCCCATCACGCCGTCCTTGTAACCGGGGTAGTTCTCCACGTCCGAGGTGAGCATCAACTGCCCCCCGGTCTCGAACCCCTGGAAGACGAGCACCTTCAGGTTCGCCCGCGCGGCGTACAGGGCGGCCGTGTACCCTGCGGGACCGGACCCCACGATAACAACATCGTACATTTCCTGTGGCATCTTAAATACTCCTCTTATATACAAATCTCCAATCAATCTATTTTATTACATCGTGCAAGCCAGGTGGATCAACCGTTCACACAACGGATGGGTCGGGCTGTGTCCGGATCAACTCGTCCCTCTAGCGCACTCGGGGAGAGTTGGCCTCTTCATCGGCGGCCTCGACCTGTTCGCGTCCGCCGAGTAGGAAGCTGGCGATTACTATGAGGGCGAGGAACGGCAGGAGGGCCAATCCTATTCCCAGTCCGCCCGCGCCTCCAGACGCGAAGCCCGCCGCGGCGAAGCCTTGTTTATAGAGACCGAGGCCGAGGGCGAGGCCCACGACGAGCGCGCCGATGCCGCCTACCCACATCAAGATGTTGCCGAGGGCCTGGAACCTCGCTGCGGGGACCTCATCGGGGCGCATGATCTCGGTCCACAGAAGCCCCCAGCGTTTCACCCGCGGGTAGAGGACTAGCAGCAGGATCGGGCCGAGAATGATACCGGCGATGGCATTGTTCACCGTGATGATCGAACCGAGTGCGGCGAACGGCACGAAGCCGATCAGGTCGTTGAACCAGGCGATCCAGTCCGCGCAGACCGCCGAAGCGAGGATGGATATGGCTATATAAACCGCGAGCTTCTTGCCGGTATTTACGGTCGGCTCCATGTTCTCACCCCGCCGGAAGTAAGCGCCCCACATCTTGTACGGCAGGAAGCCGAGGAAGAAGTTTCCGACGAATCCGAAGATGCTGCCGATCCCAAGGGTACCGAAAAAGTCGCCGATCAGGTTCCCTATAGCCGCCCCCCACGCGCCCGCCGGACCGAATAACAACCCGAAGACGAACGGGAAAACATTGGCAGGACGGATCTCCGTGAAGCCCGGAATGATCGCAAAACCCTTGAACGGTATTAGGACCGCCGCGTAGATCGCCGCGCTCAAAGCCACCAGCACGACCATCTGCGTGTGCCGCCACATCGTAAAAACTTCCTTCACCGCAAGCCTCCCCTATTATGTTGTCCTAACGGCTGAACCCTTCCAACACGCCATAGCCCGCGAACCGCAACGCGATGGCCGCGATCAGTAACACTGCGAACGTTAGCAAAACAAACGCATCTCGTCGCCCCATCGCGAGATACAAGAAATAAGTCCTCTCCGTGCTGGCTCCGAAACCCTTCGATTCGAGCGCCATGCTAAAGACATTCGTCGAGCGGATGGTGGAGACGAATACCGGGATCAGGAGCGGAGTGTTCTTCCTTATGCGCTGGATGAGGTTCCCGGACTCCAGGTCGAGCCCGCGCGAGCGTTGGGCCTGCGCGATGGTCGAGCCCGTGGCCGCTATCGTCGGCACGAGCCTGAGAGCTGTCGAGATGGCGAAGGCGAAGCGGTACGGAATCCCGATCTTCACGAGCCCGGTCGCTATCTCCTCGTTGCGGGTGGTGGAGAGGAAGATCATACCCGCTATGATGGTCACGCAGATCCTCAACGCGATCCCCACCCCATAAAGAACCGCCTCAAGCTCGACGAATCAGAACAGCGGCGTCTTACCGTTAGCGAAGATTGACCACAAGATGACGGTCATCACCCCAACCATGACGAGGATGAACCAGATGCGCTTGAGGTTGATCAGTGACTTCGCTAATGCCCCGAATAGGAGCACTATCGCAAGCACCCCGAGCCCGTAGAGCGGGTTGACGAACAGGAACGCCAACACGAACGCCCCCACGAGCAGCAACATCTTCGTCCGGGGATCTAGCCGGTGGACGAACGTATCCCGGTCGAGGTAGAGGAATGGGTCCATCTACTCCATCCCCTTCCCGGTCTCCGCAACCGCAAGCAT
>JBBPZZ010000059.1:0-30405 GCA_038198445.1 Rubrobacterales bacterium | reverse complement strand
CCTCAGCTCACCGCTGGCTATCCTCGGCAGGTATTCGTTTTTCTGTGCCTCCGAACCGTGGCGGAGGAGGGTACCCATCGTGTAGACCTGGGCGTGGGCGGGCTGGGCGTTGCCACCGGAGCGGTTGATCTCTTCGAGGATCACAGCAGTTTCGGCGAGACTCAAACCTAACCCGCCGTATTCCTCCGGGATGAGCGCGCCTAGGTAGCAGCTCCTAGTCATTCCCTCGATGAAATCCTCCGGGTGCTCACGCTTTGCGTCAAGCTCACGCCAGTAGCTGTCCGGAAAATCCGCGCACACCTCGCGGACTCCGTGACGGAGGTCTTCATACAGTTCAGTTTTCGCCACAGGTACGGCTCCTTTCCTCAACGCATAGGGTAGCGACTCGCCGGGCTCTACACCTTCGGGAACAGGTCACGTACATCCGGCTGTTGGTCGAGAGCCCAGACCCTGTCGATGATCCGGCGTATCTCGTCGGGTGAGGCCCCATTCTCGAACTCGGCCAGGCGCCGGGCTTTGTCTTCGATCTCGCTTCGACTCAGGGTGTTGTCGGGGTCCCCTTTGGGAACGTCCACTCGCGAGATAAAGTGTTCGCCGTCTTCCGTCTCCACCTCCACGAGGCCGATCCACCGCTCCGGGTAGGCGGCGTCTATCTCGGGATCGAAGACCATCTCCACTCGATCCGCGAACCCGCGAAGCTCCTGGTCCTGGAGCGCTTCGTCGGTAAAGTCGGTTACCCCGGCCCGACCGTACCGGGCTATGAGAGCAAGTACGAATCCCATCGAAAACTTGGACTGGTGTATGGTCCGTGGATCGGTGACTGGCCCCAGCACGTCGATGGCGGCCTGATGGACGCGAGCCCGGACGTGCGCTATGCGGTCCGCGCTAAGGTCGTGTTCCTGCATCGCCAGAAGCAGCGCGTCGGCGGCGGGATGGGTGTGACGGCAAGACGCGTGGAATTTAAAAGAAGTCTCGAGCACCGCCCATCGCTGTCCGAACTCTCTGGTTAGCTTCGCGGGAATGGGGTCCGGGGACATCAGAGCCGCCATGCCCTGCTTGCCTTCGAGGATACGAGTTGCGCCAGTGAAGCCGTCGTGAGCTATATACGCGGAGAGGAGACCGTCGGCCGCCGCCTTGCCGGTATGCAGCTGCTTGGAGTCGGCTCCGTCCCGGAGGAACTCCCATAGTCCGGCCGCCTGGGTTCCGGCCGAACCGAGAGCGTGGAGCATGGTTGTCTCGTCGGCACCGAGCAAATGGGCGGCGGCAGCCGCAGCAGCGAGCGTACCTGCCGTACCCGTCGTATGGAAGACCTGGTAATGCGAACGGCCCAGGTAGGCGCCGATCCGGATGCCGGCCTCGTAGCCCACGACCGAGGCTGCCAATACGTCCCGTCCCGAGGCGCCGGTCTGTTGAGCGGTTGCCAGCACAGCGGGAAAGACTACGGTTGCCGGGTGGAACACGGCCCCGTTATGTACGTCGTCCTGTTCCACGACGTGCGAGGCGGCCCCATTGACCAGGGCGGCGAAGAGCGGCGAGGTACGCTTGCGCGAGACCAGGACCTCGCTCGGACCATCGGCCGGACCCATCATGTCGGTGAAGTGTTCGAGGACTCGGACGGGCCTTGCGTTCCTTCCCGCCAGAGCCGAGGCGATCCAGTCAAGGAAAAACTCTTCGGTGCGGTCCACGACGTCGCGGGGCAAGTCTTCGAAGCGAACGTTAGCCAGAAAAGAGGCGAGTTCCCGTGTCGTAGCGGTAGTCGTAACGGTCATTTTTCTCCTTCGGGTGTGAGGCGGGCGATCCGTGGCGCCTGGCCCTGCCTGTAGACCATGATCGTGCGCTTGAACGTTATGACCACTTTGCCGTCCTGGTTATAGCCGGTTGTCTTTACCGTGACTATTCCTACGTTCGGGCGGGACTTCGATTCCCGCTTCTCCAGAACCTCCGACTGCGAGTAGATCGTATCCCCCTCGAACACCGGGTTTGGCAGCCGGATCTCGTCCCAGCCCAGGTTCGCCATTACGTTCTGCGAGATGTCGGTAACGCTCTGACCCGTGACCAACGCCACCGTGAAGGTCGAATCGACCAGCGGCTTGCCGAACTCGGTCTGAGCCGAGTAGTGATGATCGAAGTGGATCGGAGCAGTATTCTGCGTAAGCAGCGTGAACCAGATATTGTCGGTGGTGGTAACCGTGCGTCCCAGCGGATGCTCGTAGACATCACCCACCTCGAAGTCCTCGAAGAAGCGCCCTCGCCAGCCTTCCTTTACCGCCATGCAACATCCTTTCCGCAGGTATAACGATCCCTTGAATTGTACGGGGCCGCGGGAGTTTGTCTCCGCGAGTGAACAGCCCGTTGACCGATCTCAATGCTATGTTTCTATCCGTTGGCCAGGAAACACGCCTCCAACATCGAACGGTTTTGCGCTCGCGTGTCCCGGCCAATTATGGGAACGACAAGCTATGTTCCGCCACAAGCGGCAGTGGCCGTGCGCCGAGCAATCCTCCGAATGCTTCCAGGGATTCCACGAGATCCTCCGAACGGATGCCCCTGGTGATGAAGACGATGCGCGAGCGCCGATCTTCGTCAGGCCAATTCTGAAGATGCTCCGGCGGATGGATGATGTGCTGAACGCCGTTGAGGACGACGGGCCCCGGTTCGCCGACGTCCAAGAATCCCTTCACCCGCAGGACGTCCTCACCTCGGGCGTTGAGCAGCATACTGAGCCAGATCCCGAACGCCGTCCAGTTGATTGCCCCGTCAAACGTCACCGAGACGGAGTGCGTCTCCCCCATTTCATGGCGCTCGCCAGCTCTCCAGGCGTCAGTTCTAGCCACCGCGCGCGCAGCGGTCCCATCGCGGCGAATGAGATCTTCGACGTCAACTTCGCCGAAGGCCGATTCGATAAACGGCGCGGACGGGTTTATGGCATCTAGTCGTGAGATCAAACTCATTACCGAATCCGGCTCCGCTATGTCCGTCTTGGTGACGACGATCTTGTCGGCCGCCGCGACCTGCTTGAGCGACTCCGGGTTGCGGTCGAGGTGCAGGTTCCCGTTGACTGCGTCCACGGTGCTCACCACCAGGTCCACGAAGAAGTGATGCTGCAAGACAGGGTCGGTGAAGATCGTGTACAGGATCGGAGCCGGGTCGGCAAGACCGGTAGTCTCGATGACGACGCGGTCCAGCGTCGGTATATCCGCCCTCTCGTCCATACCCAGTATCTCCAGAAGAGCGCCGGCGAGGTCCTCCCGAGTCGTGCAGCAGACGCAGCCGCTCCCGATCAGTACCGTGCGCTCGTCTACCCGGCGCAAAAGGTGGTGGTCGAGTCCTACCTCTCCGAACTCGTTAACCAACACGGCGGTGTTTTTCATGGAAGGATCGATCAGGACTCGCGAGAGCAGGGTCGTCTTGCCGCTTCCGAGGAAGCCGGTAACCACGGTGACGGGGATCATCTTCGCCCTACCACTCTCCGGCAGAGGTCAAGGACTCCTGGAGCGCCGGATCCAGAGGGTCCGGCATCCGGCCCGCGAGCCTGGCGGCGACGGGCCACAGGGAGCCGAGGTCCTGCACCAACTCCGAACGACCCTTGCGGTCCCGTAACAGATACTTGCTGCCGTTCCAGTCCTCTAGCTTGAGCCCGTAGTGCCGCAGTACCTCGTTCGTCAAGGCCGCCCGGTGGATGCGGTCGCGGCGCCGGTCACGCTGGTACTCGACCGGGTCCGTGCCGGGACCGGACGCGCGCGCCCGGTCCTCGACATGCCGGTCCGTCCAGTGGACCTGCGCCACGAAATCTTTTCCGCAAAGCACGCACATGAAGCGTTCCTAAGCCTAACTCCCTTTGGGGGTAAAGATTTCGGCGCCCGGATCGTGGTTGGGTTCGGACCTCGGATACCGCTGAACGAAGTCGTCGGCGATGTCTTCCATCGTCACCCACTTCACACCGTCGTGACCATTGATGTAGTCGATCAACCTTTCGAGCATCAAGAGCACCTGCGGCCGGCCCGATACGTCCGGGTGGATGGTCAGGCAGTACGTCGCGTAGTCCATCTCGCGGTGGACCCAGTCGAACTGATCCCGCCACATCTCTTCGATGTCCCGCGGGTTTACGAAGCCGTGGGTCGCCGGCGAGGTCTTGATGAACATCATCGGTGGCAGGTCGTCCAGGTACCAGTTTCCGCCGATCTTGACTAAGTCTATCTCCTCACCCCGCACCAGCGGCTTCATCCACTCACCGGCGGTCTTGGAGTAGTCGATCTTGGTCCAGGTGTCGCCCACCCTGGCGTAATAGGGAGTGAAATCGCGGTGCTGGAGGCTATGGTCGTACTTGTAACCGTACTCCGTGAGCAGCTCGTTGGTCGTCGCCGAGACTTCCCACCACGGAGCAACGTTCCCGACCGGCTTCCTGCCACAGAGGTCCTCGATCAGACCGATGCTCTTCTCGAGCACATCTCGCTCCTGCTGCGGGGTCATCGCCACCGGGTTCTCGTGCGAGTAGCCGTGAGAGCCGATCTCGTGTCCCGCGTCCGCAACCATCTTCACCTGATCCGGGAAGGTCTCTATCGAGTGACCGGGGATGAACCACGTCGTCCTGAGGTCGTACTTGTCGAAGAGCTTGAGCAAACGCGGCGTGCCCACCTCGCCGGAGAACATGCCCCGCGAGATGTCGTCCGGCGAATCCTCGCCCCCGTACGACCCGAGCCAGCCAGCAACGGCGTCAATGTCGATGCCTATAGAGCAAAATATCTCTTTCTCCGCCATACTTCACCTTTCTGTTTGGTCTTTCCCTTTTGTCTGACCAAAGCCATTGTACAAAAATTGGCTCTCACGCTCAACAACGAGAGCGATCAGCATTATTGTTTGCTCGGCGTCCTCGCTGCGGTTAACATAATTGTCAGACTAATTACGTTGATGGACCAGGGGCAGGAGGAGCGATGGGACTTCCGAAGGTAGCGGTATTCTCGCTGGGCGGCACGATCTCTTCGGTAGATTCCGGAGGGAAGGGTGTCGAGCCGACGCTGACCGGCGAGGCTCTAGTGGCGGACGTACCCCAGATAGCGGAGGTGGCTGAGGTTGACGCTGTTTCGTTTCGTCAGGCGGCGTCCGGGGAGCTTACGGTGCGGGATCTCCAGGAACTGTCCTCGGAGATCGAGCGTAGCGTAGACGAAGGCGCGAGCGGAGCGGTGGTCACGCAGGGTACCGACACCATAGAGGAGACCGCCTTCGTACTCGACCTCTTGGTGGACCGGTACGCGCCCGTGATCGTGACAGGCGCGATGCGGAACCCTACCCTACCCGGCGCCGATGGACCGGCGAACCTTCTGGCGGCGATCCAGGTAGCGGCAAGCGAAGCAGCCCAGGACATTGGAACGATGGTCGTGTTCAACGACGAGATCCACGCCGGGCGGTTCGTACGCAAGACGCACACCTCGAATCCGGCGACCTTCCGCTCGGACCCGGTCGGACCCATCGGCTGGATCTCGGAAGATATCCCTAGAGTAGTGCTGCGTCCACACGGACAGCGCAAGATAAAGCTTCCCGAGGACGCTCAGGACCAGGCCGTGGCATTACTAACCATCACCCTGGGTGACGATGGCAGGCTGCTTCCGGCGATAGAACAACAGGTTTACGCCGGGCTCGTGATCGAAGCCCTGGGCGGCGGTCACGTTCCTTCCGTCATGGTACAAGCCCTGGAAGAACTCTCCGGAAAGATGCCCGTCATTCTGGCCTCGCGGACCGGGAGCGGAGAGGTCCTGCGCGCGACCTACGGCTTCTCCGGCTCGGAGACCGACCTGATCGAACGCGGTCTGATACCCGCCGGACCTCTCGACGGTTTGAAAGCCCGGTTGCTCCTCACCCTGCTCCTCCAGTCCGGTGCAACACGGGAAGAAATCTCTCAAGCCTTCGAGCAACAGCTAGACAACTAGATAAGTCCGCCTCAGCCTCTGGGGAGCAGCTTTGACCAAGGCCAACCTATTTGTTTGACAAATAGGGACTCCGCAACTAGAGTGGCGGGCGGCGGTGGACACGTGGATGAAATCATCGAGGATAGACGTACGGATAGGCCGGTGCTGGTTGGTGCTCTTTCACCATCTATTTTGGCTGTCCGGTTTGGAGTTAGGGTATGAACGATCTACCTGAGTTACTGGTGGTTTCCGGTTTCGACGAGGAGGTTACGATGCAGAAGGTAGTAGATCTCTCGCTGGTCATGACGGACAACATGCCGGCGCACAAGTTGTTCCAGAGCCCGGTCATTCTCCCGGCTCTCTCGCACGAGCAGACGAAGGACTTCGGTCTGGGCGTCCCCGAGGACAAGATGACCTTCGCCACCAACTATCTGGGGGTCCTGGATCACGTAGGGACCCACGTCGACGCCTTTTATCACACCAACCCGGACGGCGATTCCGTGGACGAGATGCCCCTCGAAATGTTCTTTGGTAAGGCCGTGTGTTTCGACCTGACGCACGTACCGGACCTCGGCGAGATAGACGTGGAAGACCTCGAAGCCGCCGAGGAAAAATGTGGCGTCAGGGTAGCCGGACATATCGTCTTGCTGAACACCGGACTGCACAAACGTCATTACCCGAACCCCGAGGTAGTGCGAAGCAACCCCGGTCTCACCGCCGAGGCAACCCACTGGCTTGCCGACCGCGGCTCCAAAGCCCACGGCGTCGAGGGACCGTCCACGGACATGCCGAGCAACGACCTCTTCCCAAGCCACAGGGTGTGCCGGGACCGGGGCATCTTCCACTGGGAGTGGCTCGTCAACCTGGAGGAACTCGTCAGCAAGGGTGAGTTCATGTTCTACGGGGCGCCGCTTCGCATAAAAGGCGGCAGCGGGTCGCCGGTCCGGGCCTTCGCCGTTCTCGAAGATTAATTAGAGGCGCCGGTAGTCTCACCATGGACAACAGCACCTACGCTACAGCGCTGGAGATCCAGGCCGCCATCGTCCGCAAAGAGGTCTCTGCAACCGAGGTCATGGCCGGGACCCTCTCTCGCATGGAGGCTCTGGAGCCTACGCTCAACGCTTTCGTCACGCCGATGCCCGAGCAGGCCATGGAGGCTGCAAGGGCCGCAGACAGGCTACTTGCCGAAGGAGGACAACCCGGACCGTTGCACGGCGTCCCAATCTCGGTGAAGGACCTCATCAACGTGGGAGGAGTCAGGACCACTTTCGGCTCGCGCACCATGGCGGACAACGTGGCCGATGCCGATGCTCCATCCGTCGAACGGGCTCGCGCCGCCGGCGCTTGCGTCATTGGCAAGACCACCACGACCGAATTCGGCTGCAAAGCGGGTGGTGGCGATAGTCCACTCACGGGCGTCACGCGCAACGCCTGGGATACCTCGAAGACCACCGGCGGTTCGAGCGCTGGAGCGGCAACCTCGGTGGCGGCCGGGGTGACGCCCTTCGCGCTCGGCACGGACGGCGGCGGCTCCATCAGAATACCGGCATCCCTTTGCGGCATCTTCGGGATAAAGGCACAGTTCGGGCGTGTACCCGTGTTCCCGACAAGCGCCACGCCAACCCTGGCGCATGTCTGTCCCCTCTCGCGCACGGTCCGGGACGCCGCGCTGTTGCTCGGCGTGGTATCCGGCTTTGACGCCCGCGACCCCGGCAGCGTATCCGCCCCCGTCCCGGACTATCTCGCGGCTTGCGAGGCGCCGGTCGAAGGAATGCGCGTCGCCTGGAGCCCTACGCTGGGGTACGCTAGACCGTTGCCCGAGGTATTGGAGGTCACCGAGAAAGCCGTACACACTCTGGAGGATCTTGGTTGTTCGATGGATCTCGTGGACGAGGTAATGGACGACCCCGTAGATCTGTGGAGCGCCGAGTTCTACGCGGGCGCGGGGACCAGGCTCAAGGACGCGCTCCGTAACTCGCGCGAGCTCCTGGACCCGGCCGTAACCGAAATACTCGACGGCGCCCTTACGCAAACGCTCGAAGACTATTACGCTAACGTTTTCGCGAGGTATCAGTTCCGGGAGAAAGTGCGCCGGTTCTTCGAGAATTATGATCTGCTGGTCACGCCGACCCTGCCGGTGGCGGCGTGGGAGGCCGGGGTAAACGTCCCTCCGGAGTTGCCTGAACGAAACATCGTCTCCTGGGTCTACTATACCTATCCCTTCAACCTGACCGGCAACCCGGCGGCCTCGATCCCCTGCGGCTTCACCGGAGAGGGGCTTCCCGTGGGTCTGCAGATGGTCGCCGGTACCAACCGCGAGACAGATCTTCTTCGCGCCAGCGCGGCTTTCGAGGAAGCGCGCCCCTGGTCTCGTTACACACCCAGCGGTTTCTCTGGCGAGGCGCCGTAAAGAGAAGGGAGAATGCGAGTGGCGATTCAGTCCTTGTCAATAGACCGTGAGAAGAGCACGGAACGCATAGAGCGCGACATCGAGACCCTTGCCGGACCTGGCTATACGCGCTCTGACGAGGCCATCCGGCGCTATGCCTACACGCCGGAGTATCGCAATACCCTGAACTACTTCACCGGTGAACTGGGGGTCCTGGATTTCGAGGTCTACGAAGACCCCGTGGGTACGCTCGTCGCCCGGAATCGTCCTGCGGGAGACAGGGTGTTCGGCATTGGCTCGCACTGTGATTCGAACCGCAATGGCGGCAAGTACGACGGCACGATGGGCGTAGTCACGGCCCTGGAAGTCTGCCGTCTGAACCGCGATCTGGGTCTCGATCTCCCGCTACAGCTAATCTCTTTTCTGGAGGAGGAAGGCCCCGGCTTCGGTCAGATGCTACTGGGAAGCCGCATCATCGCGCAGAGGGTGACCGAGGAAGAATTGCGCGAGAAGTTCCGCGCCGTTGATGACGGACGCCCCTTCTGGGAAGCATGCGAAAGAGGCCGGCTACGAGCCCGAGCGCTGGCGGGATTCGATCCGCATTCTCGACGATCTCGCCGGTTGGATCGAACTTCACATCGAGCAGGCGCGCGTGCTCCAGGATACGGGCAACCGCATCGGGGTGGTGGGTGCGATCGCAGGTTACGTTCACGCCGATATTACCGTCCACGGGCGTGGCGATCACGCTGGAGCTACCCCGATGGACTTCCGTCAAGACGCCGGCCTCGTCGCGGCCGAGTGCATGTTAAAGCTGGAGCGCCTCGCGAAAGAGGCCGGAAACGGAACGGTTGGGACGGTCGGAGAGATCGAACCACGCCCGAACCTCATAAACGCCGTCCCAGGAGAGACCCGCTTCTCACTGGACATCCGCGGCGTGGACGAAGAGGGTTTTCGCAGCGTCGCGCACGATATCGCCACTTTCGCCAAAGAGGCTGCCAGGAAACGCGGCATGTCCGCCGACTATGTACAACGTCAAACCCTATCAGCCACACAGCTCGATGGGCGCGTGGTAGCTGCACTGGAGGAGGCTGCGAAGGCAAGCGGAGAGCCGTATATGACCATGCACTCGGGGGCGGCCCACGATACGATGAGCATAGCCGACCGTGTCCCGAGCGCGATGGTCTTCGTCCCATGTAAAGATGGTATCAGCCACTCGCCGGGGGAAGATGCGAACCCGGCGGACGCGGCACTTGGGGCCGAGATCATGCTCAACGCTATAAGAACGCTCGCCGCTGACGGACAATGAAATATATTCAGATGTGAAGGAAGCTTTGCTTTCTTACCAGAAAGGAGCGTAAACGGCGGATGTACGTACCGAGCAAAGGCGGTTGCTTCAGGAAACTCGTAGGTGGCACGTTCGTGAAGGGTGACTGCTTCGGCGAGGAACTTCCTGGCAGCTTCGAACGACGACCGATAAGTGTGAGGTGATCGCATGAGCAACGAACAGACACGTGAGATCTACGAACGCGCCCGTCTCGGACAGAGCGTGACGCTCGGCACGCGCCCAGCCGTGCTCGTAGTCGACTTCAGCCGTGGCTTCACGGATCCCGAGTGCGCCATGGGTTCCGACCTGACGGAAGAGGTAGAAGCAACGAAGCGCCTCCTCGACGTAGCCCGCGAGGCCGGGGCTCCGATCATCTTCACCACCATCGGCTTCGAGGAGAACCTCAAAGACGGGTCTCTGTGGCTCCAGAAGGCTCCTGCTCTGGCGGACCTACAGATCGGAGGCAAATGGGTCGGGATAGATCCCCGCCTCGAACGCCGCCAGGACGAGACGGTGATCCTCAAGAAAGGCGCCTCGGCCTTCTTCGGGACGAACCTGCCTTCGATCCTCGTCTCACAGAACGTGGATACGATAGTCATGTGCGGCGCAACGACCAGCGGCTGTATCAGGGCAACCGCCATAGACCTCCTTCAGCATGGCTATCCGACCCTCGTCCCACGAGAGTGCGTCGGCGACCGGGCACAGGAGCCGCACGAAGCCAACCTGTTCGACATCCAGGCCAAGTACGCCGATGTCGTGTCGATTGAGGATGCACTATCTTATCTGGAAAACGTCAAAGCGCAGACCAGCGCGGCGACATAGGCGGGAAATGGAACGGTGCCGTGCTAGAGGTTCTTATGGCGGGAACCTATTAGGGAGTGAGTTGCTGTCAAAAACCGACACTATGTCCATTATCGTGGCGACATTTACTCCACTTGCGGGGAAGCAGATCCTCGACATCGGCTGCGGCGCCGGTGCTCTCGCGCGTTCGTTGTCGTCCCAGGGAGCGCGCGTTGCCGGGATCGATCCAAACAGCGAAGCGTTGGAAGCTGCGCGGCAAGCCGTTCCTATGGGAACGTTTCGCGCGGCCAGTGCGGAGGCGCTGCCATTCGCAGACCATTCCTTCGATGGCACGGTCTTCCTCAACTCCCTTCATCATGTCCCGAAGCCAGCCATGCCTCGGGCCCTGCAAGAAGCGGCTCGCGTCATAAAGCCCGCGGCGCGTATCGTCATCATCGAGCCACTTGCCGAAGGCTCGTTCTTCTGTGCGTTGCGTCCGGTCGAGGACGAGACGGATGTCCGCATCGCCGCGCAGGAGATTCTCAATTGGGCTGTTGAGAGCGAAACGTTCGAACAGCTCGGTCGCACCGACTATCTCCGGCCCGAGCATTTCTCGAACCTAGAGCAGTTCCTGGCTCGCGTCATCGCCGTAGACCCTGCGCGCGCCGCGGCCGTCGAGGAGCGCCGTCCCGAGATCGAAGCCGCCTTCAAACGTCATGCACAGGTAGCGGCTGACGGCCGAATGATCCTGGAGCAGCCCATGCGCGCTCACGTCCTGACGGCGAGGGCATGATCCGGCAAGCTTCTTAGTAGCGGCCCGGGACCAGACCCCCATCTACAGTTATGACCTGTCCGGTCAGGTAGCGGGCCGCGTCAGAGGCGAGGAACACGGCGACGTCGGCGATGTCCTCGGGCTCCCCCACCCTGCCCATCGGAATGAAATCCGCAGCCTGCTCCAGCCCCTCGGGACCGAGCGAGTGCTTCTCGGAGAGTGCCTGCGCGGTCCGTATGTAGCCGGGGGCGAGACCGTTGACGCGGACGCCGTCACGGGCAAGCTCCACGGCCAGGCCCCGCACGAGTCCCACCACGCCAGCCTTGGCCGCTGAATACTGGACGTGCTCGTCCCACCCGTAGGCCACACCCATGATAGAGGATAAGGCGATCATGTTTCCCCGTCCCGCTTGCCGCATGGCGGGAGCGGCAGCCCTGCACACCCTCATAACTCCTTTGAGGTCTATCTCGTGGGTGTGGTCCCACTTCTCGTCTGTTAGTTCCGCGAGAGGCACCCGATGGGCGATGCCGGCGTTGGCGACCACGGTGTCGAGCGGCCCGTACCGATCCTGGACCGACGACACGACGGAATCAGCTTCCTCCGTGCTCATGACGTCCAGATGATGATACTCGGCCTCCCCGCCATCCGACTCGATATCGGCCACGACCGAACGGCCCTCTTCTTCGAGTATGTCCGTCACGATGGCCCGGTAGCCTGTGCGGGCGAAGGCGCGGGCCACGGCCGCGCCGATTCCTATTCCGGCGCCGGTGATCAGAACGGTTGGGCTCTCCGAGTTATCCATATGCTTCTTCTCCCTGAATGAGTATTGGTGTCTGATTCCTACAACATTACGTCGCCCGAGTTGGGTCCGAGCGTCTGGCCCACGTAGAGGGTTGCGGCGTCGGAGACGAGGAACGCCACCGTATCCGCGACCTCGTGAGGCTCCCCAAACCGTCCTAGGGGAAGCTCGGCGGACTTGGCCCGCTGCCACTCCTCGGAGAGGCCAAGAACCAACTCGGTGTTGATGGGTCCGGGAGCGACCGCATTGACCCGGACGCCTTTCGCCGAGACCTCGCGGGCCAACGACTTCGTCAGGCCAATGATCCCCGCCTTGGCCGCGCTATAGTGGCATAGCTCCACGCCCCCGATCTGACCGAGCTGGGAGGCGACGTTGACGATGATGCCACTCCCCGCGGACAGCATATCCGGCAACACGGCGTGCGTACACAGGAACGTGCCGCGCAGGTGAACGGCGATCATCCGGTCGAAGTCCTCTACGGTGAGGTCGACGAACTGCTTCTGCTGCAAAAACCCGGCGTTGTTCACCAGGATCTCGGGAGAGCCGAAAGCTTCGCGCGCCGCCGCTACGATCCGCTGCACGGACTCGGAGTCCGAAACGTCTCCCGGCGCGGCGGTCGCGCTCCCGCCCGTCCCGTTTATCCGGTCAACAACCTCTTCGGCGGCCTCGGGGCGCAGGTCGTTGACCACGACGTGCTCTCCACCCTTCGCCAGCTTCTCGGCAATGGCCCGGCCTATACCATTTCCAGCCCCGGTCACCAGGACGATACGGGAGCCTTCGGACGTCATTGGCTTGCTCCTTTCTGGTCACGGAGGAGGCAAGCCGTTTCAGGGCTGCCTCCTCCTCTGAACCGTAACAAAAGCGTTAGCGTCTAAGGTTACCGCGCGCGGGCAACCGTCGAATCTGACTCAGTTACTTCGGCCTGGTGCGGGTCCTTCACATCGCGGGTACCGAGCATTAGAAATCCCGACACGAACGTCGCGATAGCACCGCTGAGAAACGCAGTGGTTACCACACCTATGCCCAGGCCGGTAAACAGGCTGAACAAACCGGACCCGGCAATCGCTCCGAGCGGGCCCATGGCGTTGACGAAAGAGGAGCCCGTGCCGCGTACCCGGGTCGGGAACGACTCACCCATGAAGAACAAGAGCGCCGCGTAGGGACCGATTATGAAGAAGAGGCCGATCGTGTACATCGTCAGCACGAAGCCGGATGAGTCCGGCCCGAACAGCATCAAAGTATAAGCGAGACCAGATATGATCCAACCGCCAGCAATGGTCAGACGCCGACCGATGCGGTCTCCCATGAAACCGTGGCAGAGGTAGCCAATGTAGGCGGCCGCGTTGGAGATGATGAGTACGATCAGCGCACTCGAGAACTGAACTCCCTTACCCTCCGTGAGCACGGTGGTACCCAGGACGGCGAAGACCTGGATGCCGATCCAGTTGCAAAGCATCGCCAGGCTGATAAAGATCGTGTGCATCCTGATATCGGGCTCGAAGAGTTGCTTGAAGGTCGACTCTTCCGTGTGGTGGACGTCTATGTCGAATCCCCTGCCGAACTCGACGGCCTCTTGGTGCCGGCCTTCTTTCTCCAGGGTCCGGACCCGCTTCATGGCGAGGGATTTAGGAGATTCCCTGAGCTTGACGGCGAGGACGGCGATTACGATCGCCGGGAACGTAGCGACCAGGAAGGTGTTTCGCCATCCAATAGCCGGTAGCAGCACCGCCGACAGCGCCGCCCCGAGCAAAACCCCGATCGGCCACCCACCCTGCACCAGGCTATAGATGAACCCTCTCCGAGGGTGGTTGCCGTACATCTCGTTGAGGTAGGTAGCGTTCACCGCTTGCTCGGAGTAGCCGAGACCGGAGAACGTCCGAACGACCGACAGGTATGCCCCCGCGAGCGCCGCGGGAGCCAGCGCCGTAAGGCCGGAGCTTAGAGCCGCGCCAACGGTACAGATAACCAGCGACGGTTTCCGGCCCAGGTAGTCGAGCATCGGTCCGACCGCGAGAGCCACGATGAAAGTTCCTACGGCTACAATAGTTACGATAAAGGTGCCGAAGGAGGTCGACCAGCCAAATTCCTTGCCCATGACCGGAAGCAAAGCCCCGAACAACGTATAGTCGTAGACGGAGAAGACCCAGGCCAAAAAGCAGACAATCGAAGAATAGACCAGCGTCCTGGTAGTAATGTTGGTGTCGATCCTTGGAGTGTCGGCCATCCTGCCTGAATTTCGATCCCCCCCGCCAGAGCCTCCAGCTCCCCGATTGGTCGGTGTATCCATATCGCGCTCTCCTTCCCATGGTCTTGTTGCACGTTTCGTCTACGGCACAAGGTACGCCATTAAGGGCCACGCACCCGCAGGTTCACTCAACAAGGGCAAGATAGCCAACACTCGCCTATTTGTCAAACAAATTAGGGCATACTGAGCTTTTCTGATTTAATTGGGTGTGCCTCGTCTTGGCCAGGTACATAATTAGACGCACATTAGAGTACCCAACTGTGCATAGCGTAGCCGCTCTCTTGGGAGGAGCCATGCGAATACCTCAAAATATGGTCGCGGACGGGCCCAGGAAGACAAAGACTTATCAGCAGATAGTTGCGAGTATCCGCACGGCTATTTCTGCCGGGAAGTTGCGTCCGGGCGACAGGTTACCCCCGGAGACTGACTTGGCTCGCCAACTTAGTGTCAGCCGGCCGACGGTGCGGGAAGCGCTCAAGGTATTAGAAGCGCTGAACGTGCTGGAAAGTTCTACAGGGCCAACGGGCGGAACCTTCGTCAAGCCTTTAGACGGCACGGGGGTGGCGGAGTATCTAATAGATTCCATATCTTTGCTGCTTGACGTGCATGAGCTTTCGCTAGAGGAATTGTGGGTAGCGCGGGAAGCCATAGAGGTACCGGTAGCAGGAATGGCCGCAGTCCAACGTACGGAGCAGGATCTCGCAAAGATGCAGAGTATCATTGAGAGTGACGAGTACAAGGACTTTGACGCTTACTTCCCGGACATAACATTTCACACGACCATCGCGAAGGCTTCGAAGAACAGACTGCTCAGCTTATTCATGCTCTCCATACATATGACTGTCAAAACGCTGGCCGAACACTACATCTTGCCGGAAGCGAAGGGGATCTCTCAAGACCAGCACCGGCTAATCTACGAGGCCATCCTAGACCAGGATGAGATGCTGGCAAAATCTCGTATGAAGGACCACCTGCGGATGGCTTACGAAGTCTACCAGAACGCCGCTCCGAAAATCGACCCGGACGATACTTTAACAAACGGTTCTCGTCGATAGCGAACGTATGGTCATCTGTCCGAGCCCAAACGACCCGTCGCGGCTTTGACCGGGGCGTGTAAGAAGCGCATGGTCCCCGGAGCTATGGAGCAGCCTGGAGTATGACGGCCGACGCGGTTTCCATCCTTGAATCCGTTCTGTGGTTACTGGGTGTCTTCGTGGTGATCGCACTCTGGTTCGTGGCGATGTCCGACATTGCGAGCCGGGTGCGCAACGACCTTTTCACCAGGACGCAGTTAGCATACATGGCCGCCATTGTTTCGGTCGTTGCTATAATGTCGGTTGGCTCGTCGGGTGCGGTACTCCTTCAATTACAAACCGGAACAGTCTCGGATAAGTCTGGCAGTTTGCCAGGCGCGAATTACAGAGGGTGTGGAGGAGCGAGGAGCAGCTTCGTGTTTAGCTTCGGCCTTGATCGGGCCATTTACCCATCTGACCGCGGCGCGACGGCTAATACGGAGACAAAAACTCATAGGCTCTGTCATTCCCACGGTTAAGACTACCCATTGGCTCCACAGGAGCCTTTTTCTTTATATTGCAGCCATTTTCTCAGTAGGGGCGGTGGGACTCGAACCCACACTCCTTTTCAGGAACCGGATTTTAAGTCCGTTGCGTCTGCCATTCCGCCACGCCCCCGCGCTTCTTGTTCCTCCAGGTATCGGTAATACTATGACAGTTGGGACAGAGGAGAACAACGTTGTCCCTTATGTATTCTCCGTCCGCGTTCTTCCTGTGCATCTCCAGCGCTATCGGCTCACCAAACCATTTTCTAGACCGCAAGCCTGGCAAACGCCACCACGTTCTTCTATGAGCCTCAGACGGATCGCGCTCTTCCCGACGGGGAAAGCCTTCCTCTTCTTGCGCTCGATAGCATTGTCGTAAGCCGCGCGTTTGTCAAGTGGGATGTGCTTTACCCAGCCGCACCCGGTTCTCCAGGGTACGTCTATTTCAGTGGCGATGCTTCTGTATCCATACCCGGACCTCCGCAACTCGATCGCCTTGGCGTACTCTGATCTTCTGTTCTTGTACGGACCACGCATCTTGAACCTTCTTTGCAAAAGTCCCTCGGTCGAAAGTCCTCTGCCTCTGCCAATTGGGCTACGCCCCCGTAAGCAATGCGAGTATAGCAGCTAACTTTTTAGTCCTCGACGGTACAGCAGGAGTCTTTCGGATACGGATCTTCGAGGCGCTCCATGGTCCATTCGGCCACGGGGTTTGGGATGGCTCCTCCGAGGTGGAGGGCGGTGAATGCGTGGAGACACTTGACGTAGCCTCCCTCTCTTACCCCCGCGACCCGTGTTCCGTAGCGGACCTGATGGGCGGCGTGGATCTCTTCGACCGCATCTTCACCGACTTCTTTGTGGGCCTGGCGCACACCGCCCGTCGCCTCGACGCGGGCGATGGCGGTGTCGAGGGAGGGGCAGGTGATCCAGAAGGTCGTCGGCATGTTGCGCCGGCTTTCGTTCTCTATGACGCTCGGCGCTCCGAACGGACACCGGGCCGCTACCTGAAACGGTTTCGGTTCGCGGCCGAGTTGGCGGGCCACGGCGCCGAGATCACTCACCGGCTTTGGGCAAGACGTAGACTTTCTCGCCAGGACGGATCATTCCGTACCGTTCCCGTGCGGCGCGTTCTATTCCGGCGGGAGTCTTTAGTTCTTCGCTTAGACGCTGCCGCGAGGTATTGTGTATGTCCGCTTCGTGGAGCTTGCTTTCGAGTACGGGGAGATCGGCCCGGTTCTGGACGATCTCCCGCAGCGGCTGCACATAGGAGGCGAGCAGGACACCGACGAAGGCCGCGTAGAGCATGACCCATAGAGGTCTCAGGCTCCGCCGGGACAGGTTCACCTGATTCTATCCGTCCTGACCCACCGTGTGGACCTGGAGCACGTTAGTCGAGCCCGGTAGAGACCCCGCTATGCCTCCGGTGAAGATGATCTCTTCTCCATCTTCCAGCTTTCCGGCGGCCCGCGCCGCTTCCACGGACAACTGGAAGCGTTTCTCGAAAGTACCGCCCTGCTCGCCCTGTATGGCGGTGACGCCCCAAACCAGCGCCAGCATTCGGACGGTATGTTCTATGGGACTCACGGCCAAAATCTTGTTCGGCGGCCGGAAGCGGGCCACCCGGATGGCCGAGAGGCCCGTCTGGGTCGAGGTAAGGATCGCCTCGGTCTCCAGGTCTTCGGCCAGCTCGCAGGCGGCGTGGGTCACGGCGTCGTAGCGGTCGCCCCGTCCCCAAGAAGCGGAGGAGGGGATGTCCTGGCCGTAGTTGATAGCACCCTCGGCGGCCCGGCAAATAATGTCCATCTGCCGGATGGTCTGTACGGGGTAACGTCCGACGGCCGTCTCGCCCGAAGTCATGACCGCATCGGCCCGGTCGAAGATGGCGTTCGCGACGTCGGAAACCTCGGCGCGGGTTGGGCGCGGGTTCCGGATCATCGAGTCAAGCATCTGCGTGGCGACGATGACGGGCTTGCCGAGCCGGCGGCAGCGGGCGATCATCCGCTTCTGCTCTATCGGGACCCGTTCCGCCGATAGCTCCACCGCCAGGTCTCCACGGGCGACCATGATCCCATCCGAAGCCTGGATGATGTCCTCGATGTTGTCTATGGCCTCGTGTTTCTCTATCTTGGAGATGACGGGCGCGTTCCCGCCGAACTCCTCTATTCGCTCCTTGACCTCGCGAACCTCGTCTCCAGTGCGGATAAACGAAACGGCCACCCAATCCGGATGAAGCTCCTCCATACTGAAACGCAGGTCCTCGATGTCTTTCGGGGTCAGGCCGGTTATGGAGAGAGAGGAGTCGGGGAAATTGAGTCCCTTGTGAGAGGAGACCGGGCCGCCCTCGATGACCTCGCAGATGACCTCGTCGTTCTCGATGCTCTCCACCTTCAGACCGAGGAGACCGTCGTCTATAAGAAGCCGGTCGCCGGGGTCCACATCGTCGGCGAGCCGGTCGTAGGAGGTAGCCAGCCGGCTCGCGTCGCCCAGGAAGTCTCCCGGCGCGAGGACGATCCTACTGCCCTCCACCAGCTCCGTGCCGTCCGCCACGTCGCCCGTTCGGATCTTTGGTCCCTGAACGTCCTGCAGGATCGCCACGTTGCGACCCAGTTCATTCGCGGTATCCCGCACGGTTTTGGCATTCTTGAGATGCGTGTTGTGGTCGCCGTGGCTGAAGTTAAACCGGGTTACGTCCACCCCAGCCTCGATCAGCGCCCTTATCGACTCCTCGGAGGAGGTAGCGGGACCGAGGGTCGCTACTATCTTGGTCCGACGCACCCCTATGCTCCCTTGTTGATCTTGGGGTTGAACGCCACGCGTCCGGGATAGAAAGCCGATGTGCCAAGAGCCTCTTCTATACGCAAGAGCTGGTTGTACTTCGCGACGCGCTCCCCGCGGGCCGGTGCGCCGGTTTTGATCTGTCCGGCGTTCACGGCGACGGCCAGGTCCGAGATCGTCGAGTCCTCCGTCTCGCCGCTGCGGTGGCTGATCATGGTCGTATAGCCGGACTTGTGCGCCAGGTCCATCGTCTCGAACGTCTCCGTAAGCGTCCCGATCTGGTTGACCTTCACCAATATAGAGTTGCCCACGCCCTCTCGAATGCCCCGCGCCAGGATTTCCTTGTTGGTCACGAAAAGGTCGTCACCGACGAGCTGCACGCGCTCACCCAGGCGCTCCGTGATCGCGGCCCACCCCTCCCAGTCATCCTCCGCGAGACCATCTTCTATGCTGATGATCGGGTACTGGTCGCACAGACGCGCATAGTAATCCACCATCTCCTCGCGGGAGAGCGTCTTGCCCTCGCCGGCCAGGTTGTACGCGCCGTCTTCATAGAACTCCGAGGCCGCCGGATCGAGGGCGAACGCCATTTGATCCCCCAACGCGTACCCGCTGCGCTCTATCGCCTCGGACATGAGACCGAGCGCCGCGCCGTTGTCTTCCAGATCCGGGGCGAAGCCGCCTTCGTCTCCGATACCTCCCGACAGTCCTTTCTCGGCGAGCAGTTTCTTCAGGCCCTGATAGACCTCGGAGACGGCCCGTAGCGCCTGCGCGAAGCTGTCGAAGCCAACCGGCACGACCATGAACTCCTGGAAGTCCACGTTGTTCGCCGCATGCTCGCCACCGTTGAGGATGTTGGCGCAGGGGACCGGCAGTGTGTAGCCCCCGGCTCCACCCAGGTAGCGATACAGCGGCAGCGCCGCGGACTCAGCCGCGGCCTTCGCCGCCGCCAGCGAGACGCCGAGCATCGCGTTGGCGCCGAGGCGGCCCTTGTTGTCCGTGCCGTCGGCTTCGATCATGGCGAGGTCCAACGCCCGCTGGTCGGTAGCATCCATCCCGATGACGACCTGCGCCAGCTCTCCGTCCACGTTCTCGGCGGCGTTGCGTACTCCCTTGCCGCCGTACCGGCCCTTGTCCCCATCACGAAGCTCCACGGCCTCGTTCTGCCCCGTTGAAGCTCCCGAGGGGACCGAAGCCCGGCCCACGAAACCGCTCGCCGTGGCGAGCTCCACCTCGACCGTCGGGTTGCCCCTGGAATCCAGGATCTCTCGTCCGTGTACAGCCACGATCTCCGTCATTAGCAGTCTTCCTCCCTTGCCGCTTACAGACGCATTAATTACACCCTGTAACTGTACGCCCTATTGGAGCGTCACGCTACGTTTACCCGGTTCCTCGCCGGCCGAAAATCTATCCGCCGGTCGTCTCTCCTCCGGCCCCGCTCTTCGGCGCGGAGTTCGGGCCGTAGCCGTTGACAAACTTCAGGTGGCGCTTCTTCTGCTGGTCCTCGATCCACTTCTGAAACTCTTTGGATTGCTCCTCCTGTGAGAGCTGATCCTTTATTCCGGATGACACCTCTTTGAGTGGCGCGACCCTCTCGGACTTGATGTCCGTCACCTGGATGACGTGGTACCCGAACTGGGTCTTCACCGGGCCAACGATCTCCCCCTTCTTTGCCTTGAAAACCGCGTCCTCGAACTCGGGAACGTAGGCGCCCTTGGCCTGGCAGCCGAGGTCGCCGCCCTTGTCGGCGCTACCGGGGTCTTGCGAGTCCTCCTTGGCGAGCTTCTTCCAGTCCCCGCCGTTCTCTAGCTGCTTCTTTACGTCCTCGGCCTTCTGCTTCTGGTCCTTGTTCAACAAGATGTGCCGGACGCAGCGCTGCGCGGGCGTGGTGAACTGGGACTCCTTGTTCTGATCGTAGTATTTCTTGACATCTTTATCGGACGCCTTCGCGTCACCGGCGACCTTCTCCTGTACTTTCTGTACGGGGAGGTTCTCGCGGATGTCGTTTCGGAGCTGGCTCTCCGTCAGGTTGGCCCCCTTGAGGGCTTGTTTAAAGGCTTCTTCCTTGCCGAGGTTTTGGCCTTGAGACTGGGCCTGCTGGGAGATCTGGTCCTTGATCTTGGATATCTCTTTATCCACGTCTTTTTCGGAGACGGTTATGTTGTGGTCCTTCGCATAAGCCTTCGCCATCTCCAGCCCGATGAGTTGCGGCATCACCTGAGATACAGCCGCCTGGTACTGCGGCGAGTCCGACGATATCTTGCCGGCGCCGCTCTGCTGGGCAAAGGTATCGAGTTGCTCCTGTAGTTCGCCCTGGGTGATCTCTCCCCCATCGTAGGTGGCGATCTTCTGCGCCCCCGAGGGCTGGTTTGCTACCGGGTCCGCGGCGTTACATCCCGCCAACGCGAACGCTACAAGGGCCATGAACGCGACAACCCACGCTTTATTGATAAACGGCTTAATCAAGACGACCGGAAACCTCGCTGTATTAGACGCTAAAGATCGCCGGATTATAGCACGGAGCCCGGCAGCGCCCGCAGCGCCGCCTCCGCCACCTCCACCGGCCCGAGTCCGGAACCGCTGACCGTGATCCTCCCGGCGCGCCCACCGGCCACGCCACCCGTCGCCCTACGCAAGAGCGCCGGCGCCGCCGCGCCAGCCGTCACGCCCGAGATACTGAGCGTCCCGGCCCGGTAGGCAACGGCCGTGGCGCCGACCTCACGACCGAGGACCTTTATCCGCGAGAGGCCGAGCAGGTTTCGCGCGGGCTCCGGAAGCTCCCCGAAACGGTCCGTCAACTCTTCCGCCAGGTCGTCCGCCTCCACGAGCGCGCGAAGCCCGGAGGCCCGACGGTAGAGGTCCACCCGTTCGATCTCATCCATCACGTACTCCGGCGGCAGGTACGCGTCCAGAGGCAGCTCCACGATGACCGGCCGCGCCTCCTCCCGCTCCCGTGGCTGTCCCTTGGCCTGCTCAACCGCTTCCTCCAGTAGCTGAAGGTACATCTCGAAGCCGACAGCCGCTATGTGGCCCGACTGCTCGCTCCCGAGAAGGTTGCCCGCGCCCCGGATCTCCAGGTCCCTCATCGCGATGGCGAACCCGCTCCCAAGTTCCGTGAAGTCCATCAGGGCTTCGAGCCGTTTCTGCGACTCCGGCGTCGCGCCGAGCGGCGCGAAGAGGTACGCGTATGCCTGCGAGGTAGAGCGCCCGATCCTGCCGCGTAGCTGGTATAGCTGCGCGAGACCCATCATGTCCGCCCGGTCTACTATGAGCGTATTTGCCGTCGCCACGTCGAGACCGCTCTCGACGATGGTCGTCGTCACCAACGCGTCGGCCTCGCGGTCGAGAAAGCGGCGCATCACGTCTTCGAGCGCCCGCTCCGGCATCTGGCCGTGCGCCGTTACGAAACGGACGCCCGGCACGAGTTCCCGCAGCATATCCGCCACGTCTTCTATTGAATAGACGCGGTTGTGGACGAAGAAGACCTGCCCTCCCCGGTCCACCTCGCGCTCGATGGCCCGCTTCGTCAGGTCCTCCTCGTAAGGCCCGACGTGCGTCAGGATGCTCCGGCGGCCGGCGGGCGGCGTCTCGATTATGCTGATGTCGCGCAGGCTCGCCAGCCCCATCTGCATGGTGCGCGGGATCGGGGTGGCCGTAAGCGTGAGCACGTCAACGCTGGTCTTGAACTCCTTGAGACGTTCCTTGTGCTTTACGCCGAAGCGCTGCTCCTCGTCCACGATGATGAGCCCGAGGCTCTTGGGGCGCACCTCCGCGCCGAGGAGGGCGTGCGTCCCGATCAGGATGTCCACCTCCCCAGCCGCGAATCCGGCCAGGACCTTCTTCCGCTCGGCGGGCGTCGAGAAGCGCGAGAGGCTTTCGACCCGCACGGCGAACTTGTCCAGCCGCTCGTTGAAAGTGCGGAAGTGCTGCTGGACGAGGATAGTCGTCGGGGCGAGCATCATGACCCGCTTGCCGGCGAGAGCCGCCTTGAAGGCCGCCCGAACCGCTACCTCGGTCTTGCCGAAGCCCACGTCGCCGCACACGAGCCGGTCCATCGGGTGCGGGCTCTGCATGTCGGCCTTAACCGCGGCGATTGCCGCTTCCTGGTCCGGCGTCTCCTGGTGCGGGAAGCTCTCCTCCAATTCCCGCTCCCACTCTCCGTCCTCTGGAAAGGAAAGGCCCGGGGCGGCCGCCCGCGCGGCGTAGAGTTGCAGAAGCTCCCCGGCCAGCGCCTTGACCCGGCCGCGGACCCTGTCCGTAACAGCGGCCCAGGTAGAGCCGCCGAGTTTGTCCAGGCGCGTACCCTCGCCGCCGATGTACTTGTGCAGAAACTCCATCTGCTCATATGGCACGAACAGCGTGTCGCCGCCACGGTATCCAACCTGCATGTAGTCGCGCGTCGCCCCTAGGACCTCTTTCGCCACTAGTCCCTCGAAGCGCCCGATGCCCTGCGTGGCGTGGACCACCAGGTCGCCGGTCTTCAGGTCCGCGAACGAGGTGAACGTTCGTCCCGGCCTGCCTCCACGCGCCTTCCGGCGTCCGAGCAACGTGTCCCGCCGGATCACCGCGATGCCGCCCTCGGGGTAGGTGAAGCTCTCCTCGATCTCCCCCGGCACCGCGTAGATACCCGGCGGAAGACCCGCATCGGCCCGCTCGGCCTCCCGGACCTGGCGGTGTATCTCACCGAACGCGTAGACGGTGCGCTTCGCCTCGCCCGTGGAGCCGCACGCTATAAAGACCGCGATACTGTCATCCGTTAGAGAGCCGAGCCTGCGCGCCGCTTCGCGCAGAGAGCTAGAGAACCCGGTGACGGGCGGGGCGGAGACGACCTCTCCCTCCTCGTCACCGACGAAACGGAGGCCCGGGTCCGGGAGCTCCTCATCGTAGAGGTCCCGGACGATCCCCTCCACGTCCTCCGGGATGCGCTCCAGCGGCTCCTCTAACCACGTCTCCATACCTTCGGGGAGCAGGTCTTTCGCAGAGACCGGGTTCAGGTCCAAAAGCAAGCAGTCCAGGCCCGGCACGCGCACGCCCCGGCGCGCATCCTCCGGATAGTCTTCGTTCGTGGCCGCGAGCCCCGCGAGGTCTCCTTCGCGGGCGGCGTAGAGCGTAACGGTTTCGAGCTCGCGCACGACGCGCTGGGTGGCTAAAGAGACGGCGCGGACGCTTTCGATCTCATCGCCCCACCATTCGATCCTGACGGGCGAGCGCCGCGTGCTGGAGAACACGTCAACGATACCGCCCCGCACCGCGAACTCGCCGTGGCGGCTGATCCTATCGACCCGCTCGTACCCGAGGCTCACCAGCCGCTCGAGCGCCGCGTCCAACTCCAACTCGACGCCATCCGAGAGCACGAACGGCTCGTGAAGCGGCGTCCGCTCCATCAGCGCCAGCGGCCCTGCTACCACGACGCGAGCCTCGCCCATAGAGTGCAGGGCGCGCTGGCGCTCACCTACGCGGGTCACGGGCGGATCGAAGACATCGCCGTAGACCACGTCGCGCGACGGCAGATGAACGACGGCCTCACCGGTAAAGCACCGCACGTCTCGGGCGTAGCGTTCCGCGTCCTCTTCCGTGGCGGCAGCGAGCAGAACCGGCCGCTCGTTAGAGGCTGCCAGGTAGCCCCGGACACGGCGGGGGGCGCGGAGGGATCTCATCTGGGTCTTGCCGAACACCGGCTAATTCTAACCCCACATCCGCGGATTGAAACGTGACCTCGTCCACTCTCACCAGCCAACTCTTTCCATACCGACGACCGGCGAGCGTTGTTTCCGAGGCTGAAAAGTATTATACGGAGCGTGGCATCCCACCGTCGTGAGGCCGACATCAACGACCTCGGAGAGACAATATATACGGACGAACCGCAAGGTCGAAAGACATCGTAAAGCGCAACACAGATCCGTGGAGGATAATCGCGGGAATTCGTCCACGAATCCTGGAGGCGCTGTAGATGTCTATACTCGACAAGCTAAACGAACGCGGGTCCGGAACCCTACCGGGTCTAATCGGGCTGGAGATCCTCTCCGCGGAGGAAGGCGGTGTCCACAGCCGCCTCGAACTGCGCGATGAACTCATGGCCCCGAACGGCTACCTGCACGCCGCGACGGTCGTCGCCCTCGCCGATACATCGTGTGGCTACGGGTGCTTCGTAACGCTTCCCGAGGGCGCGGAGGGCTTCACGACGATAGAGCTGAAGAGTAACTTCGTCGGCACCAAGCGCAAAGGTGTCATCGCGTGCGGGGCGAAGCTCGCGCATGGCGGACGGACCACGCAGATCTGGGACGCTACCGTCACCGACGAGGAGAGCGGCAAGCCGATAGCCCTATTCCGTTGCACGCAGATGATCCTCTACCCGCGCTGAACGCTCAGTGTTTGGCGCGATCCAGGAGTCCCGTAATGAGCACAACGCTTGAGAGGATGATCCCGAGTCCCGCCAGAGTACCCAGTTCGAAAGGCTCGTCCAGGAGCAAGACGCCGAATAAAAGTCCGAAGACCGGCACGAGCAGCGTAACGGTGAGGGTGTTGGTCGGTCCGACGGTCTCGATGAGGCGAAAGTAGATCAAATACGCCACCGCCGTAGAGAGCAGCGCAAGCCCCAGCACACACAAAATAACCGCTCCCGACGGCGCTGCCTCCGGAACCGTCACGGCCGCCGGAAGGAGCAGGAACGCCGCCGCACCCGTCTGCTGCCCGATAGCCATCCCGAGTGGCGGGATGCCCGAAAACGATCGCTTGGCGTAAGTCGCGCCCAGCGCATAGGAGAGCGACGCGCCAAGCATCGCCGCCACCGACAACAAGACGACGCCGTTGAGCGGGGTGGGGTCCCAACCTACAAGCACCGCAACCCCGACGATTCCGAGCACTATCCCGATAATTTTTCTGGCCGTAAGGGCGTCGCCCATCCACAGCGCGGCTACTATCGCGGTGAACAGCACGGTGGTGGAGTTCAGGATCGCGGCGAGGGAGGCGGTCAGGTGGATCTCGGCGGTGGAGATCAGGGAGAAAGGCACCGCCGCGTTCAAGAATCCAAGCGCCAGAAACGACCTCCACCGGCTCCGTATCTGCGGCACACGGCTCGCAGCCACAGCGTATACCGCCAGCGCAACAGCCGCCAGTACGACCCGCAACTCCACCAGCACGAACGGCCCCAACGCCGGTACGGCGACGCGGATAAACAGGAACGAACCTCCCCAGAGCGCCCCGAGCACGAGAAGAGCCGCAAAATCTCGGAGCCTCACGAACCTCTCCGCTTCGGGAGAACGGGCGCCAACTTACGCCCGCGCCTCTTCCGGCAGACGACGGGGACGCGCCACCAGCTCGCCACCGCAGTTCGGGCAGACGTGGCCCATCGCGGAGGAGCAGTCCGAGCAGAAGGTGCATTCGTAGCTGCATATGGAGGCCGCGCCGTCTTTCGTGAGGATCGCGCCGCACCGCTCGCATGCGGGGCGCATTTCGAAGGCCACGGCTACTCCGCTCCAGCGAGCACCCGTCGTTCGTGCTCCAGCAGTCGGGTCTTGAGGTGGAGGCCGCCGTTGAAACCGCCGAGCGTGCCGTCGGCGGCGATTACGCGGTGGCACGGCACGACCAGGGGCAGGGCGTTGGTGGCGTTGGCCCGTCCCACGGCCCTCGCCGCGCCGGGACGGCCGAGGCGGTCCGCAATCTCACCGTAGGAGCGCGTCTCCCCGAACGGGATGCGCGTCAACTCCATCCACACGGCCCTTTGCCACTCGGAACCGGCGAACGCAAGAGGCGCGTCGAACGTCTTGCGCCGCCCGTCCGCGTACTCGGACAACTCTTCCCGCACCGGCGCAGTCCGGGAGCCGTCCGCTTCCACGACATAGCCTTCGTTCTCCAACTCCTCTTCCATTGCCGGGCCGTGGTCACTGTCGACGAAGTGCAGACGGATCAGGGCTCCCTCCTCGTCGACCGCGAACGCGAGCGGTCCCGCCGGAGACTCCACCGTATCGACGTATGCTCTCATGCCACTACCTCTCTCTTTTCCGGTTGCTTACTATTACTATTCTCCAAGCCCGCCCACAGATGCTGGACGGCGTATGAACGCCACGGCCGCCACTTCTCGGCGAGCGCGGCGACACTCTTCGGGTCGCTCGCATGTCCCAGACGGGCCACGCCGTTCCTCACGCCCAGGTCTGTCGGCAGGAACACGTCCGGGTCTCCGAGCGCGCGCATGGCGACGTATGATGCGGTCCACGGCCCGATCCCCCGCAGCGCGAGCATCTTCTCGCGGGCTTCCTCACGGTCAGCGCCGGGATCGAGCACGACATCACCTTCGGCGATGGAACGCATCAGTTTACGCAGGGCTTCACGACGGGCGGCGGGCATGGCTAGCCCGGAGGGATCCACATCCGCGACGACCTCCGGGCCGGGGAAGAGATGCGTTAGCGTACTTCCCAGCTCTACAAGCGTCTCCGCGAGGCGCTCTCCACGGGCGGCGACGAGCCTTCCGGCGAGTGTCCGGGCGCCGGCCACGGAGACCTGTTGGCCGAGCACCGCGCGCGCCGCTAGCTCGGCGCCGTCAACACTTCCGGGGACCCGGCGCCCCGGCGAGAGCCGGACCAGCAACGCCAGCGCCGCGTCCGACCCGAGCGCCACCGAGATGGCGGTCGGATCCGCGTCCAGGTCCAGCAGCCGGCGACAGCGCTGCACTGCGGTCCCCAGGTCCCGCGGGTCCTCGATCCGCAACGCGCAACGGACGTATCCTTCTCCTCCCGAGAGCGCGACGACCCCCGCGCCGTGCGGCAGCCGCAAGGTCCGCCGGTACACGCCGTCCACGAACTCCTCTACCCCCGCCACGGCGCGCTCGCCGAGGAACCGCAGGATGCCGTCGGCGTCGAACGGCGTCCGGTAGGGCAACCGGAGCGTTATCTCTCCCGGCGTAGCGACAGCCGCTCCGCCGCGCACTCCGGCTTTGCGTGCTCCTCCGCGAGCGCGGCGTAACTCGCTCGGGGTCGCGGCGAAGACGGCCTGGATCGTGTCGTTGAACTGGCGGATGCTGGAGAAACCGGCGGCGAACGCGACCTCGGAGATCGGCAATTCCGTCGTCTCGATCAGGAGCCGCGCCGTATGCGCCCGCCGCGTCCGGGCGAGCGCGAGCGGTCCGGCCCCGACTTCGGCCATGAGCAAGCGGTTGAGGTGGCGCTCTGTGTAGGAGAGCCGCTTCGCCAGCCCCGCCACGCCCTCCCGGTCCACGACCCCATCGGCGATGAGCCGCATCGCGCGGCCCACCGCGTCCGCGCGCACGTTCCACTCCGGCGAGCCCGGAACCGCGTCCGGCAGACACCGCTTGCACGCCCGGAACCCCGCGTACTGGGCCGCCGCGGCGGTAGGATAGAACCGGATGTTGGAACGCTTCGGCGTAACCGCCGGACAACTCGGGCGGCAGTAGATGCCGGTCGAAGTAACCGCGATGAAGAACCATCCGTCGAAGCGAACGTCCCGGCTTCGCGCCACCCGGTACTTGCTCTCGAAATCCTCGATCATGCTACGGATTCTCCCACGCCCGGCGACGGTTTACTGGCGGAAATCGGACTTCGTATTGGGCATGTTTTTCTCTCATAAGAATGCTCTCAGCGCGACGACGGCGACGACTCCCGTTACCATCGAGAAGAACAGGTTGCCGGTCTTCGACGCGACTATGACAACGGCGGCGGCAGCGAGGGCTTCGGCGAGACCGGCGGCGAGGACCGCCGGGGCGACGATGGAGACCAGGATCGCGCCGGGTATGTATTCCAGCCACCGCTCCACGCCCTCGGAGAGGGAGAGCCGGTTCGCCATCCAGAGTCCTCCGGCGCGCGTTGCGTAGGTCACGAGCGCCATGAGCACGATGGTGAGCAGGGTCAGGGGATCAGGCACGCCGCAACGCTCCGGAGAGGCTTCCAGCCAGTCCGCCGAGCAGGATGTACCACTGTCCCGGCAACCACTGGTGTACCGCAACGGCGACGAGCGCGGCCACCGTCCAGGGCAGAAAGTCCGAGCTTCCCTTCCACATACCGGCGATCAGGGCGAGGAACACAGCCGTGAAGGCGAAGTCCAGGCCCCACCGGGCGGGGTCTTCCAGGGTATTTCCGAGCATGCCGCCGATAAAGGTGGAAGTCGTCCACGACAGGGTCATGAGGAGACCGCCGCCGATCAGAAACGCGGCGTCGCGGCGTCCCTTGCGGAACTCTCCCATCGTCAGCGCCCAGTTCTCGTCCGCCATGAAAAAGACTAAAGCATATGCTTTCAGGCTCGACAACCGCGAGAACACGGGCGTGAGGGCAGCGCCCATCAACAGGTACCTCAGTCCCACCACGAGCGTGGCGAGCGCGACGGCGCCGACCGGCGGCGAGGCCGACCACATCCCGATCACCACGAACTGCGCCGCCCCCGAGAAGACCAGCGCGCTCATGAGAGCCGCCTCGAAGGCGCCGATTCCGGCCTGCCCCGCCAGCGTCCCGAAGACGAGCCCGATCGCGAACCCGCTCACCGCGATGGGGATGGTCTTCCTGGCCCCGGCCAGCATCCCGGCGAGGGTAAAAGTTACTTCGTGACTGGCTGCGGCCTCGCGCGCTCCCGAGTCCTTGACTCCATCCACCAGGCTACTCCGCCGTTATGTAGACGTGGCCGGATCGCGCCGCGCATCGGAGGAGCCACTCACGCACAGCCGGAAAGGGTCCGAGGTCGAAGCCGCCTTCATTCGCGACGTGCGTATAGGCGTAGAGGGCTATGTCCGCGATGGAGTAGCGTTCTCCGACGAAGAACTCCCGATCCGTGAGGTGGCGCTCCATAACCCCGAGGGTCGCGTAACCGAGATCCAGCTTCCGCTCCAGCGCCGCCCGGCGCTCGGCGGTCATCTCGACTCCGAAATGGTTCCAGGCGCGGGCCACGGCGATGTTCGGCTCGTGGCTGTACTGCTCAAAGAACATCCGTTTCGCAACGCCCAACGCGCCTCCAGGGTCCCCTTCGAGCCCACCTCGAACGCGACCCCCATACGTTTGTAGTGCGCCCTCCGTCCCTGGGGAGTCTTTCTACCCTCCACCTCTATCAGGCCCTCCTCGAACGCCGCGACGACGGTTCCGTAGCTCGCCTCCAGTTCCGCCAGTTGCTCGACCGTGTCCTCGGAGCGGGATAGCTCTCCCCGCAGCGCCTTCTCCCCGTCGTCCATGTCGGCGAGCTTGCGCCGCAGGACTTCCTTATCCATGAGCCCGTCGGCGGCGAGGTCGTAGAGTCGGTCGCGCTTGGCTTCGATCTTCGCCAACTCGTCGGCGAGTGCCACCCTGCGAGAGCCGGTCCCGGCCCCTAGCTCCTTCTTGCTCCTCACGTACTGGTCGTGGAGGCGCAGGAAAAGCTCGCCCTCCGGGTCGTAGGTCATTGAGGAGATCGTCTCCCACGCCCGCGTCTCCAAGTCTTCGGCCCGGTGGCTCTTGCGGTTCGGGCACACCCGCTCGGAGGCCGGTCCCCGCCGCCGCTCGTCGCAGCGATAGTAGTAGTGGGGCTTCTGGCCCTTGTTGCGGCGCGAGAACGCGATCATCGACCGGCCGCAGTCGGCGCACTTGAGCAGGCCGCCCGAAAGCTCCCAAAACCGATCCCCGACCTTCGAGGGCGTCTTGTTGCCAGCGAGGTTCGCCCTCGCCCGGTCCACGGTCTCCCGGTCGAGGCCGGAGCCGTCCAGCGCGACCGGCACCCCGACCCACGTTTCCGGCGGCGCGGCCTCGACGGTGCGCTCCTGATTGGAGACCTTGCGCGCCTTCACCCGCCCGTGCCACGCCACGCCGTAGGGGCCGTCCCGGTCGAGAGCGGCCAGCACGCCAGCGCCCACGCGGCCCTCTCCGACCAGCCCCTCCAACTCCTCGTACCCGTG
>JBBPZZ010000058.1:0-19921 GCA_038198445.1 Rubrobacterales bacterium | reverse complement strand
TACTCGCCGAAAGTCTCCTTCACCTGCTCCGACGTCCGGCGCAACTCCTCCGCCCGCCCGGTCTGCCGGGCCACCGCGCCGCCCGCGAGCGCCTCGTCCACGATGCGCGGCAGGCCCTCTTCCAAAAAGCGGCGCACCTCTCTACGCTTGTGGTTCATGATGCGGTAGATGCCGAAGTCCAGCTCGGCGTTCTCGAACTGGAAAAGTTCCTCCAGCAAGTCCCGCAATCTCGCAAGAGCGTCCGTCGTCACGCGGCCTCCGTCATCTCTAACCTACACCCCTCGAACACAAGTATCCCCGACGGACCTCTGATCGGCAACGGCCCGTTCCAGGCGCGCCCTCAGCCGTATATGCTCCCCCGGTGACCGACCGTGAGGATGATGACTTCTCGTGCCTGGTCGTCAACGCGGTAGACGATCCGGTAGTCTCCTACTCTTACGCGCCATTCCTCCCGCTCTCCCGTCCCACGCATCTTTACGGCGCCGCGAAGTCTGGGATCGGCGGCGAGGTCTCTTATGGACTGGCGGATCTGAGAGGCGCGTTCCGGTGAGACGCGCCGTCTAAGAGATTTCTCCGCCGTACGGCCAACGACAATGCTATAGCTCAACGACCGTTTGGTTCCTCGTACTCCGAACCGATCCTATCCTTGACCTGCTCCCAGGGCACGGTCTCGTCCTCGCCGCTCTCTATCTCGCGCAGCGCCTCGTCGGCGGCCCGCAGGTCTTCCAGGTCTTCGAAGGCTTCGAGCAGCTTCTCGTACTCCTCCAGACTCAGGATCACGCTCTGACGCTTGCCAGTCTCGTCGATTATGTAACGAGCTTCCATCCTGGACCTCCTCATGCCGTCTCTCGCAGATTCTAGCGCCTCCGCGCAAACTTCCCACGCCCGATCAGCGCTTTGCGCCAAGTACCGATTCGCTTATCTGTCGAGCAACGGCGAACGGCGGCCCCCGAAGCCGGGTCTTCGACCAGGCCGAGAACCGCCTGCACGCGCAGAAGGTTTTGCTCTATTTGTTGCTCAGTTAGTCGTGTAGGAAGAGACTTTTACGTCCGGTTTGAGTTCCATGAGCACCCAGCCCCTCGGCTGGCCGGTGGAGTAGGTGATCATTACAAAAGCGGTGACCACGTTGTTCTGGTAATCGAGCCTGCGGACTATGCCCTCGTCACCTTCTTTGATCCCTAGCTCGGGGATGTCCTCTGGTATCGCGATTACGTCGTGCTCCTGACAGAGTATCCGCTTGCCGGGTCTTTTCGTCTTCGTCTCCAAGATAGTCCTCCGCTGAATAGACTGCCGAACCTGCCCCGCAATATAACGGTACTTCCCTGCAGGAATCGTTGGCCCGATGTCGAAAATTCAGAGGAGGAGAATGGACCTTTTAGGGACATTCAGACGTACAGACGAACTCAGAGCCCTCCAGGATCGTGTGTGGTCCTGGAGGGCTACTTCATCTGGCTCTGGCTAGTCTTTCGCGGAGACTTTTGCAGTGGCGAGCGGGCTCACGGTGGTCCGGGGGATGCGGCGACGATGATCCTCCCAGCCCTCGTCCACCTTGCTGAGGACCTCGGCGAGACCAAGTTTCTCAAGCAAGCGGATCACGGGCCACGCGGGATCGAACTCGCCGCGGAAGGCGGAGAGCTTGGCCGAGGCCGGGCGGGCGTGATGGTTGTTGTGCAGCCCCTCCCCGAAGGTGATGAGAGCCAGCAGCTTCAGGTTCGTCGCATCGTTCTCGAAGCTCTTGTAGCCGAATGTGTGGCCGGCGCCGTTGATCGCGGCGTTGAGTAACAGGTACACGACCGCGAGCGTCGCGAGAGCCGTGAGTCCGGGGCCAATGCCCCAACCGGGACCAAATATCCCGAAGAGTAAGACCAGGATCACACCCGTCAGGGAGAAACCGAGGGTTCCGTTGCGGAGAAACTTCTTATCCAGGCGGTCGAAGGGGAGGTCGGAGGCGTATTTCTCCAGGGTGTTGTCGTTGTTCGCCTCGCGACGGTAGTAGTAGACATTGCCTATCATGATCTGCCAGTAGCCCTCGATGTGCGGGCTGTGCGGGTCGCCCTCGACGTCGCTGAAGTTGTGGTGCTTGCGATGTACCGCAACCCACTCACGAGGAGAGATGCTCGTGAGCATCCACGTCCCGAAGCGCATGAACATCGTCACGGCCGGATGCAGCCGGATGGACTTGTGCGACAGGACGCGATGCAGATAGATGGTGGTAATAAGGGTGGCCACCTCAGCGAGCGCCAAGCCTACCAATACGGCAATCACGTATTGCATAAAACCTCCCTGGAGCACACGGAGCCTCTCCGGACGCGCCCTTTATATTTATTGGGTGTTACGCGAAAGGCCGAGGCTTACGGCCCCGGCCCTTTCGCGCTTTGGTTGTCAGAAGATTCTCTCAGGCGGGAGAAACGTTATCCGCCTGCATCCCCTTCTTGCCCTGGGTCGCTTCGTAGGTCACTTTGGACCCCTCTTCGAGGCTCTTGAAGCCTTCACCCGATATACCCGTGTGATGCACGAAGAGGTCTTCGCCTCCATCGTCCGGGGAGATAAAGCCGTAGCCCTTCTCATCGCTGAACCACTTAACCGTTCCTTGGGCCATATACTGGAGCCCGCCTTTCTGTCTTTGGGCTCCAACAAACAAAAAGCCACCCCTCTTTCGTAGGGCGGCGCTTCATCTACTGTAAACCCACCTTAACTTACGCTATTAGTGTAACAGAGTTCCGGCGTCAGACAATATACCGGCGGAAAGCCGGTTATTATTGTTGGCAGGTTTGCCGAAAGGGAATACCGCCGACAGCGGTTCCTACGATCCGGGAGGTCGATAATGGCGCTCGACTACACGTACCGCATTCAGTTGCCGCATCGTCCGGGCTCGCTCGCCAGGGTGGCTGGAAAGATAGCCGAGGGGGATGGTTTGATCGGCGACGTAACCACCATCAGCGTCGGCCAGGACGCCTCGATACGCGAGATCACCCTGGAGGTCCAGGACCAGGACCACGGGGAGACCATCGTTGACATGATCGGAGAACTCGATGGCGTCGAGGTGATCTGGGCTCGCGACCGGGCGCTTCTCCGGCACGAGGGCGGTAAGCTCTGCATCCGTTCGACAAACCCGGTCAGGACCGTTCAGGACATGCGCGACGTGTATACGCCAGGGGTCGCACGAGCGTGCCAGGCCATCGCCGAAAACCCCTCTCGCGCGAGCAACCTCACCATGATCGGCCGCAGCGTCGCCATCTGCACCAACGGCACTCGTGTCCTGGGTCTCGGAGATATAGGTCCCGTGGCGTCGATGCCAGTGATGGAAGGAAAGGCGGTCTTCTACCAGCAGCTCGCCGGCGTCTCGGCGATGCCCATTCTCATTGATGCGAAAGACGTAGACACGTTCGTCGAGACAGTAATCCACATCGCGCCCACGTTTGGCGGCATACACCTGGAGGACATCTCGGCGCCGGAGTGCTTCGAGATAGAGGCGCGGCTCATAGAGGCACTTCCGCAGCCGGTGATGCACGACGATGTGCATGGCACCGCGGTGGTTACGCTGGCGGCGGCAATGGTGGCCTGCCGGCGCGCGGGCATCACGCTCGAAGACGCGGTCGTCGGACAGATCGGCCTCGGGGCGGCGGGGTTCGGGATAGCCTCGCTGATGATGGACGGGAAGGCGCGCCGGGTCCTGGCTTCGGACCCTAACCCACTCTCCCACGAGCGCGCGCAAGAGAAGGGTATTGAGATCACCGACATGGAGACGCTCATGCGGGAGGCCGACGTGGTCGTCGCGACGACCGGCGTGCCGGGCCTCATAAAACCAGAGATGGTCCGGGAAGGGCAAGTCATCCTGGCGCTCACGAACCCGTATGCGGAGATAGAACCCGAAGTTGCCGAAAGGGCGGGAGCGGCGTTCGCCGCCGACGGCAAGAGCGTGAACAACGTCCTCGGTTATCCAGGGCTCTTCCGGGGCGCCCTGCTCGCCGGGGCGAGCGAGATCAATGTGGCGATGAAGCTCGCCGCCGCCGAGGTCATCGCCAGTCTGACCGAGGAGTCCGAATTGGTCCCCGAAGTGCTCGACAAGAACGTCCACGAGCAGGTCGCGAACGCCGTCAGAGACGCCGCGATAGAGAGCGGTGTCGCCCGCCTGGATGCGGCTCCGTCAGGTTTGTAGAGGTGGCTCATGCCGAAGAAAGAGGTCCACAACTCCAACCTGCCGGCCCCGATGCGCGGAGGAGCCTTTCCCTCCGGGATCGAAGCTCCAACCGGTAGGACGATCTATGTCTCCGGCCAAGTCTCGATGGACTCGGAGGGCAACGTCGTCGGCGAGGATGCTATCAAGCTCCAGACCGAGACCGTGCTGAAGAACGTCAAGACCGTGCTGGCCGAGGCTGGCGGTAGTCTGGATGACATCGTCAAGGCGACGGTCTTCATCCGCGACATGGGACACTACGACGAGATCCACGAGGTCCGCCGCCGTTACTTCGAGAAGCCCTACCCCGCTTCCTCGATGGTCGAGGTCTCCGCGCTTATAGATCCCCGGCTGCTGATCGAAATAGAGGCCGTCGCGGTTATCGAGTAAGCTCCCGCGAACCGGTCCCTTCTACCCCCTATCTACGTCGCGCAACTCGCGGGCACGCTGCCGGAGGACTTCCCGGTCGGGTTTCATACCTTCGGGAGCGTCCGCAGGCCAGATATAAAAAGCGACGGGTATCTTGAACCGCGGCAGGACCGGCTCTAAGTCCTTCGTCAGGTCTAGAGTCCCAGGTACACTACTCGACGTTTGTACGAAGGCAACGGGACGCTCGCCGAACTCCGCGTCGGGGACGGGTACCACTACGGCCCGCTCCACGCCTTCGATCCACGCGAGAGCGTCCTCTATCTCCTCGGGCTGGATGTTCTCGCCGCCGGAGATAAAGAGGTTGTCCTTACGGCCCCACACGCGCAGAGAACCGTCAGCTCCGAGCGCTCCGAGGTCTTTCGTATGGAACCAGCCGCCGGCGTCCCGCGCATGGTCCAGTTCGTCGCCCCGGACGTAGCCGGCGAAGAGAGTCGCGCCCCGGACCAGAACCTCTCCGTCACCGGAGATGGAGACCTCCCGGTGAGGCAGGACGCGCCCGGAGGCGTAAAGCTCTTCGGAGGATGCTCCGGGAGGTGTAGTCGTTACCTGTGAGGCAGTCTCGGTGAGGCCGTAGCTCGTATGGATCGGTAGTTTACGGGCGGCGGCCTCGTCCACCAGGGTTTCGGGAACGGGTCCTCCACCCAGGAGGACGGCCTTGAGGGAGCTTAGATCCACATCCTCGCTCAACAGCCTCTGAAGCTGGGTGGCGACGAGCGAGACGTGAGTGGCGCGGTATCGGGCTATCTCCTCGCCGAGCGGAGCGCGGGGGTCCGGCAGGGAGATAGCCGCTCCCGAGAGCAGGCACCGGAAGATGACGGAGAGGCCGCCGACATGATACAGCGGCAGCGTGTGCAGCCAGCGGTCACCCGGCGCGAGCGGTATGTTCGCACCGGAGCCGAGCGCGCTGTAGTAGTGGTTTCCGAAGGTATGGAGCGCCGCCTTCGGAGAGCCCGTGCTGCCGGAGGTGAAGACGATGGTTGTAGGGCGATCCGTCGGGATGTTCCCGGCCCTCGGGCGGGGGGTTCGCGGAGCTTCTCGCAACAGATCGTCCGGTCGCAGCACGACCGGCTTCGTGGCCGAGGAGAGATCCTGGTTGGAGATCAAAGCTAAGCAGCCAGCGACGCGGAGCAGCGCCGGTACGCCCTCGACCGGCATGCGCGTACTGACGGGACACGCCACGCATCCGGCCCTGAGCAACGCCAGGAGCAGCACGATGTAGCGCTCGTCTTTTTCGAGGTAGAGCCCCACGCGCGCTCCCGGAGCGCACCCGCTCTCGGCGAGTTTCCCGGCCGCTGCGGAGACCCGGTTGTCGAGGTCTCCGTAGGTCGTGGCTCCGGCAGCCCGCAGTATCGCCGGGGCATCCGGCGTGGCGAGGGCCGCCGCGTGCAACGGACAAGGTATGTCGGCTGTCTCCGGTCCTTCCACGGCGTCCACTAGCGGGACAAGATTCGTGGCCGCTGCTTTTCGGTTCTCTGAAGCATCCGGAACGTCGCCAGTTAAACTATTCTGCGGATCCCAGGTCTCACTGGCGATAGTAGACCCAGTCGACATACGTGGCGCTAGCCTTCGTGGGCTTCTGCCCGGACAGCCAATTTGGGAACCAGGTATTGATCAGGAGCTTCATCTCTCCGTCTGGCAGTCCGTACTTGTACCGCTGGTATAGCTTCCCGTCGGCATAGAACCTCACCACCCTAGGATAGTAGTCGATGCGATAGGTATGAAAGCCTTTGGTTGCGTCGAAGGGCAGCTTCTTCGCGGCGAAATGGGTCTGTTTCCCGTTGGCGTAGGTAGTGTAGTCCACGCGGCGGCTGCTGTTGTTGTACAGCTCGATGTCTAGCTCGGCTTCGTAGTCGGGGCTCCGGTAGAGAAAGAATCCGGTTATCGAGGAGGGGGCGTTAGGGACCCTCATGCGGGCCACGTAGGTGCCGTAACCGTAGAGAGCCCTGGATTCGATCTCCCCGCCGTTGAGACTTTGGGCCGGGATCTTTATCCGGAGGTTACTGTTGCGGACGGATACGTTGGAGGGGTCCAACTGACTCCGGCCCAGATTGAAGCTGCTCTTGGTCCAACGGTTGTCGTTGAACTGGTCGAAGTTGTCCTTGAAGTTCGAGCCTCCAGCCTCCGCGGAACCGGCGAATACGACTAACAAAATAGCGGCGAACGCGGCGGTGAATAAAACACTCAAGACTCGCTGATCCTGGTTCGACAATCCGTCCGCCTCCTGGAGGTCCCTTAATCGAGTAGATCCACATGCGTTAGGCGCCCGACTCTCGGTGAGTCCGCCACTCTGGATCAACACCACACTTTATAGGCCCCGATAAGGAGAAAAACAAGCCGGCGTTACACAAGCGTCAGGGAGACCTGACGGGTTGGAGCCTGTGACGGACCACCACGGACTTGAAGACCTCCCGGACATCCACACGAGACGCCGGCAGCGGAAGGCGCGGCTCCAGCACGTCTTCGGCGAGCCGCCGGTAGGTATCCAGGCCGGCCGGGACCGCCACATCACCGATATCGGCGGCCAGCGCCACCAGAGCCGCCGTCCCGACACCACTCTCGTAAGCCGCGCTTATGACGGGCCGCATGCTGAGTTCCACCGCCTGTTCCGCCAGCCGCAGCGTCCGCGATATGCCGCCGAGCAGGGTAGGTTTGAGCACGACGGCGCTGGCGTAGCGGTGCTCCCGTAGTGTCTCCGGGGTCGTGTGGATCAGGGACTCGTCCAGCGCGACCGCGATACCACAGACCTCCGCGAAGCGTCGAAGATCCGTGGGGTCCACCAGCGGTTCTTCGATGTATTCGATGTCCAACTCCGACACGTCGCGGGCGAACCTCGCCCCTTCCTTGAAGCTCCAGGCCCGGTTCGCGTCCAGCCGCAGCGAGACGCCATCGCCGAGCGCGCTCTTTGCCGTGCGAACGAGCGCTATATCTTCCACTACCGGACGTATTCCGACTTTCAGCTTTACGGCTTCGTAACCCGCGTCCCGCATCCAACGAGCTTCGTCCATTACCTGCTCGGGTGTTCCGTTGAGCAATCCGTTTACGGGTACGGCGGCTCTCGTATCGGGGGATATCGCTTCCGGCAGCGTCGTTCCGCGGGCCGCGGCGAGCAGACTCCAGGCGGCGGTCTCCAAACCGAATCGGACGGATGGGGAGGGGTCCAGGCGGTCCAGCTCGTGGGCGAGGCGGCCGTCCGGGCCGATCCATCCGTCATTTACCTCCCGGCCCACCAGCGACGCCGCGAACCGGTGCGACTCACCGGCGGCCTGGGCCAGGCTCTCGCGACTAAAGCCGGGGAGAGGAGAGACTTCGCCCCACCCGGTCGAACCGTCGTCACTTCCGAGCCGCAGCAGCAGTCCTTCCCGGTGATGAAGCGTAGCGTTTCCCAGCGGCAGGGGCGCGGTCAGCGGCAGGGTGTAGCCGTAGAGATCCAGGCCGGTTATCTTCACGATCTCCGGCTTACGGACGGCGGGGGAACTTCGAGAAGTCCGGGGAACGCTTCTCCTTATAGGCGTCGCGTCCCTCCTGGGCTTCCTCGCTACCGTAGAACAGGAGGTTCGCGTCGTGGGCGAGTTGCTGTATCCCGGCGAACCCGTCCTCGTGCGCGTGGAAGCTCGCCTTCAAGAGCCGGAGCGCGAACGGAGAACGGTCCAACATCTCCCGGCACCACCGGACGGTCTCGGTCTCCAGTTCCGCGAGCGGCACGACCGTGTTCACGAGCCCCATGTCGAGGGCTTCCTCCGCCGAGTACATCCGGCACAGGAACCAGATCTCCTTCGCCTTCTTCGGTCCCACTAACTGGGTGAGCACGGAGGCCCCGAAACCACCATCGAAGCTGCCGACCTTCGGCCCGACCTGCCCGAACTTCGCGTTATCCGCGGCGATGGTGAGGTCGCAGACGACGTGCAGGACGTGGCCTCCGCCGACCGCGTATCCGGCGACCATCGCCACGACGGGTTTGGGGCAGCGACGGATCTGGACGTGCAGGTCCGTGACGTCGAAGCGTCCGACCGACGCGCCTCCGGGAGTACGCCGCGGATCATTGGGGTCTTCCAGATATCCGGCGTCCCCCCGCACCTTCTGGTCGCCGCCGGAGCAGAAAGCGTCCGGCCCCTCGCCGGTCAGGATTATGACCCCGACCTCGTGGTCTTCGCGGGCATTCTCCAGCGCCCGCTGCATCTCTCTCACCGTAAGCGGACGGAAAGCGTTGCGGACTTTGGGACGGTTTATGGTGATCTTCGCGATCCCCTCCGCCTTCTCGTACTTGATGTCCTCGAATTCCCCGGCTGATTCCCACGTTATGTTAGTCATGGACCGGATTATAGAGAGTAAAGGAAATCTTTCAGTAGCCTCGTATACGCTCCCGGAACCTCCAGGCGCACGTTGTGTCCCGCTCCCGGAACCACGACTGTTCGCATGCTCGGGCAGAGATCCACCATCCGGCGTGTGATCCCGACGAACTTCTCGTCCAGTTCTCCCACCACGGCGAGCGTCGGAACTTCAAGGTCGGCCAGCTCTCCCCACAGCGAAGGCTGGCTCCCCGTTCCCATCCCCCGCAAAGATTTCGCAAGCTCCGCCGGATCATTGCTCCTCCGGGCATCGATAGTCTCGCGTAGCAACCGCTCGTCCCGCGCCAGCGAAGAGAAGAGCGGCTGCCGGTACCAGTCGTTCAGAAACTTCTCGAAGTCGCCGGACTCCAGCCACGCCGCCTTCTCTTCGTCGGATGCGCGGCGAGTTCTACGTTCCTCCGCGCTTTCCAGTCCCGGTGAAGCGGACTCCAGGAAGAGCCCGGCGCAACGCTCCGGGTAGCGCAGCGCGAGATAGAGCGCCAGACGCCCGCCCATCGAGTAGCCGACTAGCGTCGCGGTCTGGATCTCCACCTCGTCGAGTAGGCCCAGGAGCAGGCGAGTCGTACCCTCAATGGTGTAAGCACCCTCCGGCAATCCGAGTGACGCGCCGTGTCCCGGCAAGTCCACCGCTACACAGTGGTAGTTTCCCGCGAGAGCGTCCATCGGCCCCCACCAGTCCGCCGCCGAGCCCATGAAACCGTGCAGGAACAGGACCGCTGGAAGACGGGAGTCGCCGAATATCGCGTAGTTCAGACTACGCAGGAAGCTCGCTCTCTCCATAATTGTTACGCTGCTCGAAGTGTCCCTTGAGGGCTCGCAGCCGCTTCTTCGTCTCCAGCTCGAATACCTTCGACATTACGGGCTCCAGAGCGAACCGTAGGAACCGAGGCTTCGCGGTGAACTGAAAAGTGTAGGTTATCCGCGAGACTCCGTTGTCGAGGTCTTCGTGGCGGAGCGACGCAGCCCAGGAGCCGAAGAAGGGCGGTTGGTTGATCATTTTGACGGCGGCGATTTTCGGGCGGTCGAAGGTCACGTATACGGTCTTGAGGGCGATGCTTCCCAGGTACCACTTCCCGACGCAGACCGCGGTCGAGCCCTTGACGGCCTCCGTGTAGCCGTCTTCCAGGTACGCCGCCTGGAGCAGGGTGTCCCACTCCAGCCGTCGCGGGTAGTCGTGGAGCGTATCGAAGACCTCGCTACTCGACTCCGGGATGATTTCAATTACCTTACCGTGGGCCACGACGCATTACTCCCTCCCGATCGCAGAGGTTATCTCTTCGAGGAGCTTACGGTGCAATGCCACATTCTCCTCGCGGTTGGTCTTTACTTCGATCAAGGTCGATGTCCCCCGGACACAGGCTGCGCGATACGCCTCCAGGAACTCCGCGACGGCGCCGGGCTGTTCATAGTCGAGGCCGAACATCTCCGCCGCCGGCCGGAAGCTGACGCCCTGCGGCGTACCGAAGTACGACTCGAAGAACTCTCCGTGTTCGGCGACCGGGAGGAACGAGAAGATACCGCCGCCATCGTTATTTACGGCCACCACGACCACGCTCAGGTCGCGGAGCATCGCCAGCGAGTTCAGGTCGTGCAGCAGCGCCAGGTCCCCGATAACGAGCGTGGCGGGCGCGCCGGAGCCGTGGACGAACCCGGCGGTCGTGGCGACGGTGCCGTCTATGCCGCTCGCGCCCCGGTTGGCGGCCACCGGGACGGGAGCGCCATCCGCGACGGCGAAGGTGTCGAGATCCCGTACCGGCATGCTGCTAGCCAGGACCAACCCATGCTCCGCCGGGACGTGCCGAGAGACAAGGCGCGCCACGAGTGGCTCGCTGATAGCGTCATCATCCGAGAGTAGCCGGTCCAGGCTCCGCCCCACACTCTCCGATGCGTCCCGCCACTCCGAGAGCCAGCCGGTCTCCAGTGCGGATGATGTATATAGAGCACCGAGCGCCGCGCAGAAATCCACGATGTCCGACTCGACGCTGCGCGTAACGCGGTGGCTCGGGTCGAGACGGAATGGGTTCTCGCGCACTACTACATACGACTCCGGACGGCTACCCGCCACGAACTTCTCCAGCCGCTTGGATAGCGCGCGTCCCCCGACATGCAGCACGGCCTCCGGAGCGTGCGACCCGGCGAAGCTCTCGCTGGACAACAGAGCATCATAGTAAGCAACGGCATTCCCGGAATCCGCGCCGAGCCGGACCTGCGATCCGATGTCCGGCAAGAGCGGCCACCCCAGAGCATTGGCGAGCCGCATCACAGCCTCGCCTTGCTTCCGGGATGAGAGGCGGCCCGCGACGATCAGTCCACGTTCGACAGGCCGAAGCTCCTCCCATAAGCGCTCGATCTCCGCCTCGTCCACCGCCGGCTTCGTGTCGGCGTAGCGGGTGTAAGGCTCATCGCTCCTCTCCCATTCTTCAGGGCCGAAGTGAGGTTCGTCTTCCTCGTCCGGCAAGAAGGGTTCGCGAAACATGAGGTTGAGATGAACGGGACCCTCGGGGGCGCGGCGGGAGCGGTAGACGGCTTGATCCACGGTCGTCAGCACCACCGCTGGCTCTATATTGGCGTCGGGAGCGGGGAAATCGAAGCGCCAGCGGACGTAGTCGCCGAATATATCCGGCTGATCTATGGTCTGGTTCGCGCCGATCTGGCGAAGTTCGGGCGGCCGGTCGGCGGTCAGCAGGACCATCGGTACGCCGTCCACGGAGGCTTCCACGACGGCGGGGAGGCCGTTTGCAACGGCGGTGCCGGAGGTCGTGACCCAGACGGCGGGCCGTCCTGTTGCGCGCGCGTATCCGAGGGCGGCGAACGCCGTCCCGCGCTCGTCGAAGTGGATGAGAGACCGGGCTTTCGGGTTCGAGGCGAGAGCGGCGGCCAGCGGGGTCGAGCGCGAACCGGGAGCGACGCAAAAGAAGTCCACGCCGCAACGGATCAACTCCTCGACGATGAGGCCCGCCCAGAGGCGGTTAAGTCGCGGTGTCGGTGGGTTCAAGCCCGAACACCCTGGTGAAGTCACCGATTTTTTGTTCGATCTCCGCCCATTCTCCTTCGGGTGTCGAACCGGCGACGATCCCCGCCCCGGAGTACAGCGCCAGGTTGCGTCCCCGGAGGAGTCCGGAGCGGATACCGACGGCGAACTCCGCCTCGTCCGCGCCGATCCAGCCGATAGGTCCAGCGTACCATCCCCTATCGAACGTTTCTAGAGACTGGATCTCCTCCAGTGCCTCCTGGTTCGGATATCCGCCGACGGCGGGCGTAGGATGCAGCGCCTCCAGGACTTCGGCGTCCGTAACACCCTCGCGCAACGTCCCGCGGACCTGTGACACCAGGTGCCGTCCTCTCGCCAGCTTCATCTCCGAGGTGGTCTCTTCGACCTCCAGATCGTCGCAGAGCGATCTTAGCGTCTCCTCTATGCTGACTTTGACGTAGGAATGCTCCGACAGGTCTTTCGCGCTTCCGAGCAGCTCGTCGCGCAACTCATCGTCGTCCGCATCGGAGACGCCGCGCGGCCTGGTCCCCGCCACGGCCTCGCTCCAGATAGAGTATCCCTCGCGCCGGAACAACCGCTCCGGCGAAGCCCCGACGAACGCAGCCTCCTCCTCTGGCTCCACGTAGAAGTGGAAGCAACCCGATGTAGTAGCCTTCAATCTCTCGACGAGCAGGGCGGGGTCCACGTCTTCCTCGAACTCGAACTCGGCGCGGCGGGCGAGAACGACTTTGTCCAGACGCCCCTCCTCGAAGCCCGACAGAGAACATTCGATGTTTCGCGTCCACCCACTCAGGTCTGGAGTATCTGTACGGTGGATGGGCCGCGGCAAGGTATCCGAGAATCTGGAATAGTTTAAGGGAAAATTCAAACGCTCGATCTGACCCAGCACCTCGTCGAGCTTCTCCACGTCATCTGGCAGTACGAGGTTACATACGAGCGTCGACTCTCCCGACTCCCGGCGCAACTCGAAACGCGGAAGGACGAAACGATATGCCCCGAACGCTTCCCACTCCTTTCCTGACTCTCGGGATGTATCGAAGCGAAGTCCCCCGTAGTAGCGCGTCCGCGGACGCGCTTGCGTGTCGCCGGGGTGGAGCAAGTGCGCGAGCCGCTTGTGTAGCGTGGCTGGCGTCTCGGGCGCGTCACTTTCTTGAAGGTCCGCGACGCCCACCGCCGCTATCTCCATACCATCTCCGCGCCCGGACCAGTAGAACTTTGAGCCCAGCCGCTGCTCTCTCAGCCAGCGTAATGGTTCCACGTTTCCGACCGGCGCCAGGAGGTGAACGACCCGAGCCTCGTCCGCCAGCGCCAGGATCTCGTTCCCACCCGCCTTCGAGAGCGTCCGGCTCGCCTGGTCCGCGAGAAGCCACCGAGCATGGGCCTGAGAATCCGCCGCCCTGACGTAACCTGAATTCACCCTGTGATCCCTACTCAACAAGCTCTGAAGGTCTCCCTTGTTACGGATAACGAGACGCTATCTTCTTGATCTTTAGTGTATCAAGGCGCGGCGTCCTACCTAGAGGTCTCTCTCACAATCCGGCCTCGGATACTGTCCAGCCGGGATGTGCAGATTGCACGGCGTAGGAAACGGCGCTCTCTCCAATTGCCTTCCCGTCCGAATCCACGCACAAGGCTTTGACTGAGCCGGCGCCGAGATCCAGCCCAGTCAACAAAGCGAGAGACTTCTCTTCTATCCTACGACTTCTTGATGTCCTTGAGCTCTCCCCGAACGATGATGCGCTTGGAATAGTCGGGCAGCGTGCAGGCTTGCAGGCTGACTATGTTCTTCCCCTTGATGGGATTGAGGACGTGCAGGTCCGTGGGATCCACGACGATTACATCGAAAACTTTGTAGGTGTATTTCTCTCCGTTGGCGTCGGTCAGGTAAATATCGTCGCCGTTCTGCAACTTGTCTATATCATAGAAAGACAGGTAGCTCCCGGTGCCGGAGTAGCCGAGGCGGTGTCCGGCGATATATACGTTGGCCGTCTTGTCCCAGGGATAGCCGGTGCCGGTGAGGTGGATGGCGGCGTTCGCTTTGAGAAGCGCTTCGTCCGTACCGGCGCCGGTTGGTATCTTGCTGTCTTTTAACCGCTGCATCTTGGGTACACTGAGCTTCAACGTCTTGTCGCTGGGCGCCTTGACGATCTTCCGCGATTGCTCGTCCGGTTTCCCCGAGCCTTTTTTGGGAGCAACCTGTTTGTTCTTGGCCTCGTCCGACATCTTCTTCGGAGCCTGGGTGGACGCCGAGCAAGCCGCGAGACTCACGATCATCGTCAGCGCCGCCAAAAACAATACCAGCTTCTTCATACGCATCACAATTTCGCTCTAGGCTCCAGTATTCTCTAGTTCACCCCGGACTATGAGTCTATCCGTGTTGGAGTAATCCGGGTTGCCGTTAGCGTCCACATTGATGATCTTGCACGTCTGGAGGGTAACTATATTCTTGCCTGGCACGGGGTTCAGGACATCGACCTGGGTCGGTTTGACTTCCTTTTTCTCGTATACCTTGTAGGTATATTTCTTGCCGTTGGCGTCGGTTACGATGAGGTCGTCGCCGTTTTCGAGTTGGCCGATACCATCGAAGGCCTTGTAACTGGGGGTCCCCTGGTAGCCTTGAACATGGCCGGCGAGGTAGACGTTTGCCACCTTCTGCCACGGGAACCCGGTGTACAGGATGTGGACGGCAGCATTATCCGTCAGTAGCTGCGTGTCGTCCCCGCGTCCGGTTGGGATATTGTCTATCGTCTTGTTTAGCTTCGGGATGGTGAGGCTGAGGGTAGGGTCCTTGGGGACGTCGGCCACGATCTTCTTGCCGGTCTTCTTCTCTTTGCCCTGCTTGGGAGCGGGTTTCTCACTCTTTTTTGAGGCGTTATCCTTACTCTTCTTCGCCTGCTCGGATTTCTTGGCGGGCGTCTTGTCCGCGCTACCCTTATCCCCGCCGGACGACTGGCCGAAAGACCCGCAGGCGGCGAGACCCACTACCATTGTCAAGGCCGCCAAAAACAATACCAGCTTCTTCATACGCATCTGAACACCTCTTTTTGTTAGCTCCGCACCAACAGCCTGCCTGTCACCGCTACTCTAGCGCCCGGATGTAACAACATAGCCACAGTTCAGTCAAGGCTTTATAACGGAGCGTTGGGAAGGCTGGATCACATGCCCCGATTTTTCGGGCGATATCTTAAGCAGAATACACCGCATTGTAAAGCTGGATTCGTCGAGAAATACAGGACTTGCCACGACTTCGCCCCCTCACCCTCGTACCTCAGAGAGAATCCCTAGCCGGGTCTCCCCTCACTCTCAAGCCCGCATCCCCTTACTGAAGGCGAAAGTCGGAAAGAACCAAAAAATACCGTAATCTGGCTTGACACTGTTGAATATATGTGTAGACTGCACATAGGTTCAGATAAAGAGCCTGGTAATTGAAAGAGACACAGGAGGATTGAAGATGGCTACCATGGAGAAGGCTAACAAGGCTGCGGAGCGTTTGGGCAAGGCGACGAACGATTCGTACAAGACGTTCATAGATCACGCGGTGGCGTTGCAGGAGCGCAACGTGCGTTTCGCGCAGGGCGTTGTCACCGACACGACGCAGGAGATCCGGCATCAGGCGGAGAGCAACCGGACGATGACCCAGGAGCTCGTCGAGCGTGCCGAGAAGCAGCGCGCCGCTTTTCAGACGCTGGTCGAGGAGTCGGTCGATTCGTACATGGACTTCGTGTACGCCCCGTTCTCGTACTACAAGCAGGGTCTGCGTCTCGTCGAGACCAGCGGCGCCGGTTTCGCTATCCCGAACTACGACAACCTGAACGTCGAAGAGATCTCCAAGCAGCTCGATGCTCTGAGCGCCGAGCAGGTCCGTCAGGTTCGCGAGTACGAGAAGAAGAACAAGAACCGCGAGACCCTGATCGAGCAGTTCAACAGTAAGCTCAAGCCCGCTTCGTAAGGGCTTGACAGGTACGAAGGAAAGGGCCGGGATTTTTCCCCGGCCCTTTCTCTTGCCTTTCTGAACTCCAAATCGAGTTCTACTTGAGAAGGTCCTTCAAGTGTCCCTTTTTCTCCTTCATGGTGCCCTTGCGCTGATCCGCGCGGCCCTCGGCCTTCTTGTCGCGATCGCCGCTCAAAGCGCCGGTGGCCTCCTTAATACGGCCTTTGGCCTTGTCCATCTTCCTCTCACCTTTATCTTCATTAGCGTTGTTGCGTCGCCCGCTCATGATCTCTCCTTCCACAAACGATGTTTTTTGATACTTTTGTTTTACCTCCGCCGCTAGAGGGTTAAACCTCCATTCGCATCCGTGGGGCTGAACCCTCCTGATACCGGAAACGACCTTCGATAAATGCTAAAAAGGACCGAAAACCAACGATGACTAATGAGAGGCAAAGATTGAACGTAGGCACAATGATCCGCGTGGCCCTGATGGCCGCCGTAACCGCCATCGCCGCCCAGATAGCTATACCGCTTCCTTTCTCGCCGGTTCCATTTACCCTGCAAGTGCTGGCGGTTATCCTCTCCGGGTTACTACTCGGCCCGCGCTACGGGGCGCTCGCGCAGACGATCTACGTGCTTGTCGGGGCTATCGGAGTGCCGGTGTTCGCCCAGTTCCACGGTGGTCTCGGCATTATCCTCGGTCCTACGGGCGGTTATCTCATCTCCTATCCCATCGCCGCCGCTATCGCGGGTCTGGCAGCGCGTGCCGCCGCCAACGCCGTCCGGCGCCGGGCACTTTGGATCAGTGTTCTCTGGGGTACGGCTGGGCTCACCATCATCTATGCTCTCGGTGCTACGTGGCTCTCGGTTGTGGCCCATCTACCCATCGCGGTAGCCCTGGCGGAAGGCGTCCTGCCCTTCGTAGCCTTTGACTTGATAAAGGTAGGCTTGGCGGCGCTGGTCGCCGTTGCGGCGGCGCCAGCAATCGCCGCCTCGCGGGTCTAAGAGACGCGGCTCCCACGCCGTTTCGCTGGCATAGCCCGGTTATACTTCTTAGCAAGCTACGCCCTGCGATCTTGCTCTGCCTGATCTGCCTCGCCCATATCTTCCACCCCCAAGAAGTACGGGCCGCAAGTCGCGACCCATACCATTCTAGCTGAGTGAGTTTTGGCTTCGGCTGTTACGCCACCGTATCGAAGGTACGGGCGAGTATCGTCAGCCCTTCTTCTAGCTCGTCTTCGGAGATGTTGAGCGGCGTGAGGGTGCGTATGACGTTGCCGTACTGTCCGGCTGTCAGAAGCAGCAGCCCTTCCTGGAGCGCCGTCTCCACGACCTTGCCGGTTCGCTCCTTGTCCGGCGTCTTGCTTTCGGAGTCCTTTACGAGCTCCATCGCCGCCATCGCGCCCAGGCCGCGCACGTCGCCGACGAAGTCCGGGTGCTTCTCCTGGATGTCGCGCATCGCGCCCATTACGCGCTCTCCCAGGGCGTTGGCCTTGCCGAGGATGTCGCTCTCCTCGAACTCCTCTATTACCGCCAGCGCCGCGACGCAAGCGAGCGGGTTACCGCCGTAGGTGGTGCCGAGGCCGCCGGTATGGACGGCGTCCATGATCTCCGCCTTCCCCGTTACGCCGCCTATCGGCATCCCGCCGCCGAGGCTCTTGGCCGTGGTCACGATGTCCGGGATGACGCCCGAGTGCTCGATGGCGAACATCTTGCCCGTCCGTCCGAAACCCGTCTGGACTTCGTCCACGATCAGGACGATCCCGTGCTCGTCGCACAACTCCCTGAGCTTCCGCAGATAGAAGTCCGGGAACGGCAGGAAGCCGCCCTCACCCGAGACCGGCTCGACGATGATCGCCGCGACGCTCGATGGATGCACGTAACTCACGAACGCCTTCTCCAGAGCGTCGAAACAGTCGCCCTGACAGCCGCCGGAGCAATCCTTGCCCGCCGGACAGCGGTACGGGTACGGCGCCGGGACCCGGTAGATCTCCGGCACGAACGGCCCGAAGGTCTTCTTGTACGGATCGGTCTTGCTGGTCAGGGACATCCCGAGCATCGTGCGGCCGTGGAAGGCGTTCTCGAACGCGATTACCGCCGGACGGCCCGTGTACGCCCGCGCGATCTTGACGGCGTTCTCCACCGCCTCCGCACCGGAGTTGATGAACATGCTCCGCTTCTCGAAGTCCCCCGGCACCAGCGCGTTCAGCTTCTCCGCCAACTCCACGTAGGACTCGTACTCCGTAACGTAGAAGCAGGTGTGCAGGAACTTCTCCGCTTGCTCCCTGACCGCCTCCACGACCCGCGCGTTCGTGTGTCCAACGTTCAACACACCGATGCCGCCGCCGAAGTCTATGAACGTGTTTCCGTCGACGTCCGTGAGCAGCGCGCCCTTCGCTTCCTGCACGAACATCGGCGTGGCGATCCCGACCCCCGAAGTTACGGAGCTCTTGCGGCGCTCCATCAGCGCCCGGCTCTTGGGACCCGGTATCTCCGTCTTTATCCTCGTGGACTCCAGCATCTCGGCACCTCTTCCTGTCTACTTGATCCGTTCCAGTATACTCGTCCTCAGAGTTCGGGATTGTACTCTGAGGACGTTCATGCGGGTCGCGAAGATCAGCCCGGCGATCGTCCAAATGCCGACGATGATCCACTCCGGCGTTACCAGTCCGGCGGGCAGTCCCGGCAGGTACTGTATCGCTATCCCGAGGCTCAATACGACGGCGATGATACCGATAATCGGGCCACGTCCGGCCCGGAATGGACGCTCTATCTCCTGTTCCTTGCGGCGCAGGACGAGGAAGGAGATCGCGACCATCAGATATGCGAACGCTCCCTTCGCCCCGATCGCCCGCCAGGCGTAGTTGTGTTCCCCGCCTGCCTTGGGCATCGCCGAGACAAGCTCCGAGTACGTCAGCCCGACAAAGACGACCAGAAGTCCACCGATCAGGAAGGCCACGATAGCCCCGAGGCTTCCCGCCTCCTGTAGCCAGGTCCTCGCGAGGGCCACCCACCCGAAGCCGATCATGGCCCCGAACGCCAGCGCGAGCACGTCCCGCTGACCCAAGACCCGGATGAAACGCTCTTCGTTCTCCACGCCCGCCCCCTTCTAGGTTTATCCGGCTACCCGTTCACAAGTTAGCAAAACGACACATAATGCACAATCCCCAGCCGGAGCCGGGGATCACACCCCGCCCGAGATGCCTCCGAGGGAGACGTACTTGGTATCCAGGTACTCCTCGATGCCCTGGTGGCCGCCCTCGCGCCCGACGCCGCTCTCTTTCACGCCCCCGAACGGAGCCTGCGCCACCGAGGGAAGCCCATCGTTGGCCCCCAGAATTCCGTACTCCAGCTTCTCGGCGAGGCGAAAGACCCGCCCCACGTCACGGGTGTAGTAGTAGGTGGCGAGGCCGTAGACCGTATCGTTCGCCCGGCGGATGACCTCTTCTTCGGTATCGAACGGCATCAGCGCGGCGACCGGCCCGAAGGTCTCCTCCTGGGCCACCAGCATCGAGTCGTCGGCGTCCATCAGCACGGTCGGGGCGTAGAAGTTGCCGGCTCCGTTCTTCCCGTTAACCTTCTCACCGCCGAGGGTCACGGTCGCGCCCTTCTCCTTCGCGTCGGCGACGTGGCGCTCGACCTTCTCGATGGCCTTCGGCTCGATGAGCGGCCCGACGGTTACACCGTCCTCCATGCCGTCTCCGACCTTCATGGCGGCCATACGCTCGGTGAGCTTCTTCGAGAACTCGTCCATGACGCCGCGTTGCACGAAGATGCGGTTGGCGCAGACGCAGGTCTGGCCCATGTTCCGCATCTTGGAGATCATCGCTCCCTCCACCGCCGCGTCTATGTCGGCGTCGTCGAAGACGATGAACGGGGCGTGGCCGCCGAGCTCCAGGCTGAGACGCTTCATGGTCTCGGAGGCCTGCTTCATCAGGAGCTTGCCGACCGGGGTGGAGCCGGTGAACGAGAGCTTGCGGACGCGCCTATCTTCCATGATGGCGGAGGTTATGTCGGCGGCGTCCGTGCCGCAGACTATGGAGAGC
>JBBPZZ010000057.1:0-21862 GCA_038198445.1 Rubrobacterales bacterium | reverse complement strand
CCGCTCGGACTCCACACCTCGAAGTTGCCGCAAGAGGGCGAGTGCGAGCACCTCGGAGTCCGAGAGCTTCTTAAGCGACTCATGGCGCCTCCCTCGGGGGTTGAGGAGACGGTAGTAGGCATCGTCAACGAGACGGAAAAGGACGATGATCGCCTCTTCCAGGGACGTCGGAGTCGGGGTATGCTGGGGTCGGGCCATCCGAGGTTCCTTTCGCTGAGGGTTCGGATGGCCCCCTTTCTACACCAAATCGAATCCATGCAACAGACATCTAGAAGACCGCCGAAGGCTCCGCCTGCTACGTTTCCGCCCAGGCCTATCGCTTTCTATTTGATCTAGCTCACACCCAGCCAACTAAACACTTGACTCCCCGGCCCACTTGCTTTACTTTGAGGTCATGGTTATTGCTAATGATTGTCATTATGCACAAGAGGCCTCGACTATCGGAGGGAGAGGGTATGCTGGGTGCTTTTTTATTAACGTTACGTGAGGGGTTCGAGGCAACGCTGCTGGTCGCGATAGTTCTGGCGTATGTGTCGAAGATCGGTTACCGGGACGGTGCGGTCAAGGTCTGGTACGGCGTGATCGCGGCGGTGACCGTATCGTTGGCGGTGGCCGGGATACTCTTTGCGACGGCGTCCGAGTTGGAGGGCGTAGCGGAGCAAGTCTTCGAGGGCGTAGCCATGTTGCTCGCAGTGGTGTTCCTGACGTACATGATCCTTTGGATGAGCCGGCAGTCGAGCAGTGTGGCGCGGGGCATCCGGGAAGACGTTGACGCGGCGGTAAAGAAGGGTAGTTCGCTGGCCCTGGCGGCGCTCGTGTTCACGATGGTGCTGCGTGAAGGAATCGAGACGGCGCTGTTCATGTTCGGCGTGACGCAGGCTTCCACGCCGCTGGCCGTGGGGACGGGCGCCGTGGCGGGTCTGGCGGCGGCGGCGGGTCTGGGCTACGTAGTCTATGTTGGAGGAAAGAGGATAAACCTTGGCGCCTTCTTCAAGATCACGGGGTTACTGCTGCTCGTGGTCGCGGCGGGATTGCTGGCTCGCGGGATCGGCGAGTTCCAGGAGGCCGGTCTTCTACCCTCCATCTTCGAGCCAGTCTGGAACTTCTCCCAGGTAACGCTTCTCACCTCCGAGAGCCTTCTGGGCGAGTTCCTCTCCTCGTTCTTCGGCTGGAACCCGAGCCCGGACCTGCTCATGGTCGCCGCCTGGGCCGCTTACCTGCTGGCAGTCGGCTACATGTTCCTGCGGGCGAGAGCGCCACGAGGATATGCAGGCCAGACGAAGAGCGCCTGAAGGGCGCGCCGCACCAGCCCCGGCACCTTTTATAGATCTCCTACTGGCCGCGTGCTCCGTACGACGGCCAGTAGTCTATCCGGGTAGAATGGCATTCAGGTTCCTTTTTGGGGAGTGTATATGAATGTATTTGGTCTGGACATTGGCGGCTCTGGAATCAAGGGTGCTCCCGTGAACACGAACTCCGGGGAACTAATCGACGAGCGCGTGCGGATTAAAACTCCCCAACCGGCTACGCCACAGGCGATAGCCGAGACGGCTGTCGAGGTCGTCAGGAGGTCCGGTTGGGACGGCCCGGTGGGGTGTGGATTTCCGGCGGTGATAAAAAACGGCGCCGTGCAGACTGCGGCAAACGTGGACAAGGCGGCCATTGGCTTCGACCTTCAGGGGACGCTCGAGAAGGAGTTGGGAAACCCAGTACGAATCGTCAACGACGGCGACGCGGCGGGGCTCGCGGAGATGCGCTGGGGCGCGGGACGAGACGTTGAGGGAGTAGTCTTGATGTTGACGCTTGGGACCGGGATCGGTACGGCCCTATTCGTCCACGGCCAGCTCGTGCCGAACACCGAACTAGGTCACATTGAGATCGACGGCCACGACGCCGAGACCCGCGCCGGCGACGGCGCCCGCAAACGCGAAGACCTTAGCTGGGAGCAGTACGCGAAACGCCTGGAGAAATACCTCAACACCATAGAGAATTTGTTCTGGCCGGACCTGATCATCATCGGCGGCGGCATCAGTAAGAAGGCGGATAAGTTCCTGCCGCGCGTGGAAACTCGAACGAAGATCACGACCGCGCGGATGCTCAACGAAGCGGGGATCGCGGGCGCCGCGTTGGCAGGCTCCGTAGAGTCAACCGTAACGATGGAATAGGCGCTACCGGTTCAGTCCGACCGAGATCAAACCCATAACCTCGGCGCGGCGCGCGGCGTCCTCCTCGAAGACTCCCCGCGCGGCGGAGGTGACGGTAATACTGCCGGGCTTCTGCACGCCGCGCATGGTCATGCACGAGTGGTCCGCCTCTATCACCACGAAAGATCCCCGCGAACCGAGAGCCTCGAAGAGGGCGTCGGCGATCTGGGCGGTCAGCCGCTCCTGAAGCTGCGGACGCCTGGCGTAACCCTCAACGAGCCGCGCCAGCTTCGAGAGCCCGACTACCCGGCCGTTCGGAAGATAGCCGAGGTGAGCCCGGCCCACGAACGGCAAGAGATGATGCTCGCACAGGCTCGCAAGCGGAATGTCGCGCACGAGGACCAGATCCCACGCATCCTCCATAAAGCCGACTTCGAGGTGGTGGATCGGGTCTTCGGCGAGCCCGGCGAAGAGGTCGGCGTAGGCGTCGGCGACTCGCCTCGGGGTGCCGAGCACGCCCTCGCGCTCCGGGTCCTCACCGATAGCCGCGAGGATTTCCCGCACCGCCCGCTCGATTCGCGGTTTGTCGATCCCGGGCCTCGGGGGGATGGTCTCGGACATCTCGCTAGCCCCGCACCAGTGACGGTAGCCCTCTGAGGTCCTGGGCGACGAACGTGGCCTCCGGCGTGTTGACGCCGTTCTCGCGGTTGATGAATAGCGTATCCAGGCCGCTCTGGGCCGCGCCGCGGATGTCAGTAACGGGGTCGTTGCCGACGTGGATCACCGACTTCCGATATTCCAGTTTTCCGCTCATCCGCAACGCCTGCTCGAAGATGTCTCTCTCGGGCTTCTCGGACCCGACGACAGCCGAGATCACCACGCCGTCGAAGTAATCTCTCCAGCCGAGGTCCGTCAGGACGCCTTCGAGCAGTATGTCCCAATTCGAGACCACGTAGAGCTTCAGGCCCATCGAACGCAACTCTCTCAGCACGCCCTCGGACTCTGGATAAGGGTTGAAGGAGATTCTCCGGTTCGCCACCTCCGCCAGCATCTTCGTAGGTGCCTCTATGCCGAGCGCTTCGGCGGTGATCTCCGCGTTTCGGCGCTTGAAGTCCGCGAGGTCATCCTCCGTGCGGTGTTCGATGTTCTCCTTTATGTGCCGGCGCATGCTCTCCCACACCGGCCCCGCCGCCTTCTCGACGCTCAGGCCGCCATTGGTCGAGTACGGCGCCAGGTCCCGGACGTAGCCCTCCACGTCGAGGTCCACCCACAGAAGCGTCCCATCCACGTCCAGAAATACGGTATCGTAACGTGCCTCGGTGCCCCCGGATATTTCGCCACCCACGTTTGCCACTACCTAGCACCTTTCAAGCAACAACAAGTTCTCGACCGAGTATATAACCCGGCCCGCGAATATAGTGGCGGTCCCGCGGTCCGGCTAGAGTACCTCGGCGTCGAAGCCGTGTTCCTCCGAAAGCTTGCGAAGGAGGTTCTCGGCATCCCGCGCGAGGTCCGAGGAAACGTAGAAGTACGCCGTCTGGGGATAGAAGTCCTCCGGCTCCGAGCGGATATGCTCGTAGTCGGCCCCGCTCTCGTCCAGGACGTCCCGCACGGCCTCCAGGTCGGCCTCGCTCTGCACATTGCCCACGCGCAGCATCGTCTCTTCCATGACTCCTCACAGTACCCCGGATAGCCATCTAACACTCATCCGGCGGCCCCGACCACGGCCCACCGCCGTCCCACAAATCGCGCGCCGCAGGTGACGAGACGCACCACCATCAGCACGTTCAGACCCGCCCAGACGCCAACCGGGCCGAGGCCGAACGCGAGAGAGAGCAGCGCAATCGGCGCGAAGGCGGCGAACGCCGCGACCATCGACCACTTCAGGAACCGCGTGTCGCCCGCCCCGATAAGGATGCCGTCGAGGGCGAAGACGGCCGCGCCCATCGGCTGCATGAGGGCGAACAGAGGCCAAATCCGCCGCGCGCGCTCCATCACCGCCGGGTCGTCCGTGAAGAGCGTGGGTATCACCCCGGTCAGCGCCAGAAGAGTCACGCTGAAAAGCCCTCCGACGGCGACGGACCACCAGATCATACGCCGCGCGGCCTCGTAAGCGCCCTCCGAGTCTCCGGACCCGAGAGTCCGCCCCACGATGACCTGTCCCGCGATGGCGATGGCGTCCAGGATGAGCGCGAGGAAGATAAATAACTGGAACGCTACCTGATGCGCCCCGAGTGAAGCCGCACCCATGCGGGCTATGACGGCGCTCGCCAAAGCAAAGGAAAGAAGCAACGCCCCAGTCCGCACGGCGATATCCCTACCCATCCGTAACAGCGGACGCATTACGCTCCACCGCGGACGCCGGGAGTCCGCCGGAGCCCGCAGGAGTTCGAATATGAACGCCGCTCCCATTCCCGCCTGGGCGAGCACCGTCCCCCACGCGGAGCCGGAGATACCCCAACCGAACCCGTAGACGAACAAGACCTCCAGGACGACGTTCGCCGCGTTGGCGGCCACCAGGATAATGAGAGGCCGGCGCAGGTCCCCAACTCCCCGCAGGAATCCCTGTCCCGCAAGCGCGACCATTGCGAACGGAAGACCGAGCGCGGAGATCCTCAGGTACGCGACCGACATGCCACCGACCTGTCCGGCTCCGCCCATGAGACCCACGGCTGATGGAGCCAGCAACAGGGCCAGCGCGAAAAGGACTCCGCCGAGTCCGAGAGACAACCAAAGGGCCTGGGCGCCGATCCGGCCGGCGGCCTCCTCCTCTCCGGCGCCGTGTAACCGGGCCACGCGGGCGGTCGTGCCGTAGGTCAGGAAGTTGAAGAGCGTAAGGCTCGAAGACAGTAGAGTCCCGGCGATAGACAGGGCAGCGAGTTGCGGTGTCCCGAGGTGGCCGACGATGGCGGTGTCGACCAGGACGTAAGTCGATTCCGCGGCGAGCGCCCCGAGCGCCGGCAGGGCGAGGCGCAGGAGCTCCCGGTCGTACCGCCGTGTTTTGGAGGGATGGTTCAACCCGAACCTCCGCGCACCTGTAACGTTCGGCTATGCGAAGCTGAAGTCCGGGAACTCGCCGTCCTGTTCTATTAGCTCACCGTCGGCGCGCAGTTCGCCGCCCTCGCGTAGGTCGCAGATAAGGTCCCAGTGGACGCTGGAGTCGTTCTTGCCGCCGGTCTGCTCGTAGGATCTGCCGACGGCGAGATGAATAGTGCCGCCGAGCTTCTCGTCGAAGAGGATGTTCTTCGTCGCCCGTGGGATGCCGTAGTTCGTCCCTATCCCAAGCTCCCCCAGATACCGGGCTCCGGCGTCCGCGTCGAGCATGGTGTTGAGATACGCCTCGCCTTTCTCCGCGCTCGCCTCCACGACCTTGCCATCGCGGAAACGCAGCCGCACACCGGAAACCTCATGTCCGGCCACGGCCACCGGGATGCCGAAGTAGACCATGCCGTTCGCCGAGTCCTCTACCGGGCCGGTGAATACCTCGCCGCACGGCATGTTGTGTTTGCCGTCGCCGTTCAGGAACTTACGTCCCGCGACGGAGAGCTTCAGGTCCGTCTCCGGGCCGGTTATGTGGATCTCCCGCGATTGCTCCAGCCGCTCGATGAGCCGCTGCTGCTCCACGGCCTTCTCTTGCCAGTAACGGGCGGGGTCTTCCTCGTTCAGCGCCATCGCCTCGAACACGAACTCCTCGTACTCGGCGAGGCCCATATCCGACTCCTGCGCGAGAGCCTCCGTTGGGAAGAGGGTGAGCGCCCAGCGGTCCTTGTTCAGTACGATCTCCTGCACCGCCTTATCCCGCTTGCCGAGGGCTTGCTGCTTGGTCGGGTCGACGTTCGCCAGGGCACGCGTGTTGCTCGGCGCCATGATGGAGATAAAAGCATCCGCCCCCTCGTAGATAGAGCGCGCGATGGGCGGCGTCTCTTCGTAGTGAACATCTTGCGCGTGCTCGAAGAAAAGCTCCTGCATCCCCGGCAGGGCGACCTGCGGGATGGGGATGGCGCCCACCTGGAGGACGCGGGCGTAGACCTCTTTTATCAGAGGCTCCGCCGAAGCCCCGCCTGCCAGTAGTACCTGATCCTTCTCACCAGCGGCCACCGAGTAATCTACCAGCACCCGCGCCAGCTTCTTCAAACGTTCGTCTCTCAAGTTACACTCCTCAGCTCAAGAATTCTCCGAAGAGCTTACCATCTAGGCCAGGGCCTCCCGCGTATAATCCAGCGCCTCGCGCATCCGCTCCCGGATCTTCTCGGGGTCTGGAGCCCCGAGCGGCCAGGGTTTGAGCTCCAGGCTGATCACGCCCGGATAATCGCTCCTCCCGATTGCGGAAAGGAGCTGCTTGAGCGGCAGCTTGCCCACACCTGGCAGCCGATGCTCGTCCTTTCCCGTAAGCTTCGAGTCGGAGAGGTGGACGTGACGGAGTTGCCCTCCAAGCACGGACCAGGCCCGCATCAGGTCCTCACCGCTCGCCCCGAGATGGCTTGTGTCGAGCGTTACTTCACCGAGACCTAGTAAGTCCTCGGGCCGATGGCAACTCCCCCAGCGGACCGTGAAGACCCGGCGGGAGCGGCCTCGCGGCATGTTCTCCACGGCGATGGTCGCTTCCTGCTTCCGGGCCTCTCGCAAAGGTCCCGCACTCCACCTCTGGAGCGGCCTTCCCGGAGGCGGCGGATGCGCGACCACAACCGGAACACCTAGTCTGTCCGCGAGCTTCGCCACCCGGACCAGGGTCTCGCCAGGGTCCAGATTCCAGGCGCCCCGGTAGAGCGGTGGATGGAGCGCCAGGATGGGAATTCCGTGCCTGTTGGCGAGGGAGACAAGGTAATCATCCTGGTGGGTATCCCATCGGTCGTCCATCATGATCTCCACGCCGTCGTACCCGGCCTCCGCCGCCCAGGCGTAGACTCGTTCGAGGCCGAACGGATACAGAGATCCCGTACTAAAGACAACCGGAGCCGGCGTCATCCGTGCCGCAGTTCCATGAACCGCGCCAGAGTCGAAGGGGAGTGGTTCTGGTAATGGTTGTTCGCGTAGGCGAAGACTGTCTTCCCTTCTTCCAGGAATCCATCTACCAGGCCTGACCACCATCGGAGGTCGTCGTCGCGGTTTTTCTTCAGCCGAGTGTGCCCGGAGGGGAACTCGCGCCGGTCACCGAGCCACCGGATATACGAGAAACCCGAGGTGGCTTCGTCGAGTCGCGGCATCCTGGGGTAGTCAATGAGGGTCAACGCGACGCCGTACTCGCGGAGCATAGCGGCGAGGTCCGAGCGGATCCAACTCCAGTGGCGAACCTCGACCGCGTACCGGAAGCCGTCCGGCAAAACTTTCAAGAAATCCTCCAGCACACCCATGCCCTCGACCGCGAAAGACGGAGGAAGCTGCACGAGCAGCGGCCCGAGGCGGTCGCCAAGCCCTTCCATCGTGCGTACGAAGACCTCGGCGGGTTCCCTGCAGTTAACGAGGTTCTTCTCGTGGGTGATCTCCTGTGGGAACTTCGCCGCGAAGAGGAAGCCTTCCGGCGCGACCTCGCGCCACTTTTCGACCGCGCTCCTTCTCGGCGTTCCGTAGAAGGTCGAATCTATCTCGACGGTGGCGTAGTGCTTGACGTACTCGGCGAGCCGGGCGCCCGCCGCGGCGCCTTCCGGGTAGACCGTCCCCTCCCAGTCCGCGTAGGACCAGCCGGAAGTCCCGATATAGAGGTTCCTCTCGGGCGGTTCGATCTCGCCGGGCATACTGGGGAAGAGCCGTTGTTGTAGAGAATCGTCCATGGGTTCCACAAAAGGTGGATGCTACCATACGTGGTATCTCTGGTTTATGAAAGCTCTCCTTACGCCGCGCCGGCCGATGTACTAATCTCTCTTCCATGAAGGTTTTCTACAGTGACCAGTTCGTGCTGCCGCTCCCGCGGGACCATAAGTTCCCGATGGTGAAGTATTCCATGTTGCGCGAGAGGGTATCGGCCGATGGGATCCACGGTCCCGGCGAGTTGCGCGTCCCGCGAGCGGTCTCGGACGAGGAGATCCTCCGCGCCCACACCCCCGGCTACCTGCGTCACGTCGTAAACGGCACGCTGACCAGGAAGGAGATACGGAGGATCGGCTTCCCCTGGAGCGAGTTGATGGTCGAGCGCTCGCGCCGCGCCTCGGGCGGCACCCTAGAAGCGTGCCTCGCCGCCCTCGAAGACGGCTTCGCCGCGAACCTGGCGGGCGGCACCCATCACTCCTTCGCCGACCGGGGCGAGGGCTACTGCGTCTTCAACGACAGCGCCATAGCCGCCCGCGCCGTGCTCGCCGAAGGGCTGGTCGAGCGGATCGTCGTCATAGACACGGACGTCCATCAGGGAAACGGGACGGCGGAGATCCTTCGCGGCGATCCATCCGTCTTCACGCTCTCGATTCACGGCGACAAGAACTTCCCGTTTCACAAGGAGACGAGCGACCTGGACATCCCGCTCCCGGACGGGACGAATGACGGAGACTTCCTGACGGCGCTCGAAAAAGGTCTGGAGCGCGCGTTCGAGGAATCGGAGGCGGGGCTTGCGATCTACCTGGCCGGAGCAGACCCGTTCGAGGACGACCGCCTCGGACGGCTCTCAGTGAGCAAGGAAGGCCTGGCCGAACGGGACCGTCTGGTCCTGGGGTCGTGCCGAGATCGCGGGATCCCGGTTGCCCTAACGATGGCGGGCGGCTACGCCAGACGAGTCGAAGATACCGTGGACATACATTTCCAGAGCGTCCGCCACGCGGCTGAGTTGCATAGGGAGCGAAAGGCGGCATCCATAAATGACCAGCGCTAACCAATCCTCCGGTGAGATGAATGACTCCTGTGTGATCGTTGGCGCCGGCATCTCGGGTCTGCTCGCCGCGCGCGGGTTGCAAGCCGCCGGCTGGACCGTAACCGTGTTGGACAAGGGACGCGGCCTCGGCGGCAGGATGGCGACCCGGCGCGTCGACGGCGCGACTTTCGACCACGGCGCCCAGTTCTTCACCGTCCGGAGCGAACGATTCCAGGACCTGGTCTCCGGGTGGCTTGAAGCCGGGGTAGCAAAAGAGTGGTCTCGCGGATTCGCGGACGCCTCCGGTGAGATCAATGAAGACGGACACCCGCGCTACCGGGGCTCCGAGGGCATGACCTCCATCCCGAAGCACCTGGCGCACGGCCTCGACGTGCGAACCGGAGAGCGAGCCGCGCGGGTGGAGGTGCGGGAAGGAGCCTGGGAAGTCGCCTGCGAGTCCGGCGCGCGTTTCGGCGGCTCCGCGCTCCTGCTAACCGCCCCGGTTTCGCAGTCTCTCGCGCTCGTCCGGTCGGGCGACTTCGGGTTGCCGGTAGAGATCCGGCAGCGACTCGAAGCGGTGGCCTACGATCCCTGTCTCGCGCTCATGGCGCGGCTCGACGGGCCAGTCGATGTCCCGGAACCCGGAGGTATGCAGATCAAAGGCGAGCCGCTGGATTGGATCGGTGACAACTACCAGAAGGGCATCTCGCAACAGTCCGCCCTCACCATACACGCAGGCCCGGAGTGGAGCCGAGAGCACTACGAGGACGACGAAGCCGAGGTTACAGGTTCGCTACTCTCGCTCACCGGAGAGCAGCTAGACCTGGACCTCGGACAACGAGTCCTGGGCACTTTCCTGGCCCGGTGGCGCTACAGTTGGACCAGCAGCTCTCATCCAGAGCCTTATCTTTTGGCCTCCGAGGAACCACCGCTCCTCTTCGCGGGGGACGCTTTCGGACCCGGCAAGGTCGAAGGCGCGGCGCTCTCCGGTATCGCCGCCGCGGCCCACCTCCTCGGCCAGAAGCCCTGACGAACCCGTGAACCTCTTGCTCCTCGTTCATCTCGCGGCGACGCTGGTAATGGTGGGCATCATCTGGTTCGTACAGGTCGTTCACTATCCGCTGTTCATCCGCGTCGGGACCGCGGGGTTCACCTCCTACTCAGGTGCCCACTCCCGCCTGACGACCTACGTCGTAGGCCCACCGATGTTGACCGAGATGGCTACCGCGTTGCTCCTTCTTTTCGTCCGGCCCGCGAGTGTTCCGGGATATGCGATCTGGGTCGGCGTCGTCTTGCTCGCCATCGTCTGGTTTTCGACCATGCTCTTGCAGGTGCCGCGCCACAAGTCGTTAGGCTCCGGTTTCGACGACGGCGCGTGGAAGGCTTTAGTCGCCTCAAACTGGGTACGGACCATCGCGTGGAGCCTGCGGGGATTACTGGCTCTGTGGATGGTTGCGCGGGCAATGACCTGAACTCCAGGCGCCCCAACGAGTGCCTTCGGGTAGACTAAACATATCTGGCATAGGGTAATAAGAGGCGGTAAACACATTAAAGACCTACGGCGTAAGGAGAAGAGGTAGTGGGAGTAAGAAGAGTGGCATTAAAACCTCATGCGTCGAGAATCCGGGACTGGGTAGACGAGGGACGCGGGGACGATTGGATCGCGCAAGAGTTAAATACCACGCCGTCGAGCGTGCAGAGCTTCCGCTCGCGTAACTCCATTTACCGTCGGGACCCCGTGCGGCGAGGCCAGGTCTCGGAACATCCGGCCACTATTGAAGAGGCTGGCGATGGGCTCCTCCTAAGGGCGGAGATCAGCGGCTCGGAAGTCTTCAGGAGAGAGTGGCGCTCCTACCTCGGGAGTTCGCCGGAGGACCTGCAGGTAGTCGTTACGCGAGACAGGATCTACCTGGAGAAAGTCCGCTAATCCCTCCCGACAATCCTAAAACCGTAGACCTTCGGATCTCTCTGGACGAAGCCCGCGCACTGCACGCGGCGCTCGAAGAAATAGTGGAGAGCGGGCGCGAAGACCCACCGCTGTCCAGGGCGTACCGTATCCTGAGCTGGCGCATACTGGCGGCAAGCGAGGGAAGCGGCCTGACCGCGCGAATGTCGGAGTTGGCGCGGCGGTCCGAAACCGTCGAGGACTACGAAGCCACCCGGAACGACGCGCTCGGCCCGATACTCGACGGCCTGGAGCGCGGCGAAAACCGCGACCCCTGAAACTGTTACCAAACCGTTACCTACGAGTAGCCAATATGTAATCAGGGAACACTATAGTACTGGTCACTGGGCTACTTCCCCCTTCCTGCCCAGCAGACGCACCCGGGTCGCGGATCACGCGCGATCCGGGTTTTCTTTTGTCCAGTATCAAGGACGTGAGTCATAAGCGCTTTGAAACATCGCGCCGAATCCGGAAAGCAAGCCTGTCACCTTCCAACGCTCGCAAAGGTCCGGACCTGCTTTCGTAGCGGTGGCATCCTGCGAGCCGGAGGGTGCGTCTGCTCCGCGCGAGGTTTATAATGCGTCCATGGAACCAGGTAAAATGTTCGTAGGACAGAGAGTGCGACTGCCGAACTGGCATGGTGAGCCGGACAAGCTTATCGACCCGCCTGTCGTGGATGAAATCTCCACGGAGCATAGGGCTTTCTCGTCACACACCCTGGTGAAGGTGTCCTGGTCCGTAACCGGGCCGGAGGATACCGGCGTAGTGCGCGAGAGCCGCCTCTTCCGCGCGGAAGACCTGCGTCCGGCGTAGTTTTTCTCCGACTAACGCTTTAACAAACGCACTCCACGAATGCGCCGGGCCGGAGTCACGAGCAGGGCTCCGGCCCGAAAATACGAAAGCCCGACTCAAACAAGAGAGGAAGTCTGGCCCGGCTCGTTACAAAGATATAAGACGGGCATTACACAACGATTACGGACGCATTAACGCGTGATTAAAAAGTGGTTCAGGACTCCGATGAACCTTAGAAGCCAGAGTCAGAATCAATAGGTCAGCCGGGTTTCTTTGTGTGGTAACCTTTTCGCGCATACCATAGCTCCCGAAAGCGAACCCTGGAAAGGCTCTTTAGTTGGTCGCGATACTGACGTTGGCAGCCACGCTTCTCATTGGTTGTTTGGCGCTGCTAGCGCAGGGAGCCAGAAAGAGCCGGGGCGCGGAGATCACCTTGATCGTCACACTGTTCGCGCTCTCCCTCATCGTCGCGCTCGTCGGGGCCGTTGTCGGGGTGGGGTTGCTCGTGGTGGCCGGTGGAGGGAACGTGTCCAGTTCGCAAAGTGTCGTCTTCGGGGCCGTTGGGGTGGCGGCGGTGCTGGCCGGAGTTGCGGGGATTGGCCTGTGCGTAACGCCTCTCCTTAAAATCACGGGAAGACGCCCGGAGAGCGGGTTCTGGGGTGATCCGCCCGTGTACCTCGCGTTGTGGCTGTTCGTGGTGGTACTGGCGAACAACGTGGTCAGCTTCCTAATCTTCGCCAGCGAGCCGGACGTAAGCACGCTCTTTCCCGGCGGCAGGCTCTCTGTTGGCGAGATCGCCACGAGCCAGCTTCCCTTCGTCATCCTCGCCGCCATGGGCGTAGGCATCGGTGTCCGGCGCGGCGCTCGGGAAACAATCCGCAGGTTAGGATACGGCTCCATCTCTTTGAAGCAAGTGGGAGTGGTCGTGGTGTTCGTAGGCGCGGCGTTCGCGCTCTCGGCGGCCGCTGACTCGCTCTTCTCCGCACTGCAACCCGGCCTCTCGCGGACGGTCGGGGACCTCTACGAGAGTCTCTTCGACCCATCGAGTCTAAGCCCGTTGGCGGCGGTGATGTTCTCGCTCTTGATCGGTCTGGGAGCGGCGCTCGGCGAGGAGACGCTCTTTCGCGGCGCGGTCCAACCCGTGTTCGGGATCGTGCCAACGTCCATACTCTTCGCCTCCATGCACATCCAGTACGGTCCCTCCGTGCTGCTGGTATTTATCTTCTTGCTCTCCATCGGGCTCGGTCTTCTGCGCCGCCGCTTCAACACCACGGCGAGCTTTATAGCCCACGCCGGCTACAATACTATCGGCATCCTGCTCGCGTACTTCCTGGGGTTTTAGCGAGACCCGCCGTGGCGGGAAACCGCTCAACGCTGGCTGTTACTTACGCCGCAAGAGAATTTCCAACCTGCAGCACCGTCGCGGGCTCCAGGGAGTTGGCTATGCGCATGAGGAGGTCGCTAATCTCCATGTCGAGTCCGCCGGCAATGCTCTCCAAGACTCTCGAAGACGGATCCTTCTCGCCGCGTTCAATCTCCGCCAGGTACGAGACGGATACGTGAGAGCCTTCCGCGACCTCTCGAAGGGTGAGTCCGCGTTCACTCCGCTCCGCCCGCAACGTCTCTCCTATCGCGGTGAGGAGGTCGCCCTTGTGCTTTACCGGGGTTATCTCAGCGGTAGTCATGCCGAAATTCTATACCGTCCGACCCACAACAGGCAACCCGCCGGCTAGCTTCTTTACGAGACGCACCTGCTCTACGTCGATTTCCGGCGTCCCATAGGGCGTCTCCATCACCACCGGAACCCCCGGCAGACCCGCGAATAAGTGAGGCCACGCCTCCTCAGAGACCTGCCCCTCCCCTATCCTCCGGTGCCCGTCCCGATGGCTGCCAAGCTCGTTGCGCGCGTCGTTTAGGTGCAGCAGCGCAAGTCTGGTACCGAGGCTGGCCCTCAACTCCGCCGCGACTTGCGCGGCGCCTTCCGGCGTGGAAAGGTCGTAGCCCGCGACGAAAGTGTGGGCAGTGTCCACGCAGACCCGCGCTCCCGCCCGGCGGGCGACCTCTCCCAGAGAATCGAAGGTCGAGCAGAGTTGCGTACCCGCGCCAACGGAGTTTTCCAGGATGGGCTCCGCTACACCTGCGGGGTCTTCGGCGAGCTTTAGGGCCAGGTCTCTGGCGCAGTCCAGGCCGTCGATCAGGCGCTGGTTGCCTTTTTCTTCGCCGTCCCCACCGTGACTGCCGGAGTGGACGACGACCAGACGGGCGCCAAGTTCTCCGGCGGCGACCATCTCGTGCGCCAGGGCGCGGGCGGATTGCTCCCGGCTCTCTTCTTTCGGGGAGGCGAGGTTTATGAGGTACTTGGCGTGGACGACTATGGGGTCCAGGCCCAGATCGCGGCTCCCTTCCACGAACGCCGCTGTATCCGGGCGGGGGGTTGGCTCGGTCCACCCTTGCGGGTTGGAGACAAAGATCTGGACCGTCTCGCACCCTAACTCACCGGCGAGCTTCAGGGTATTCTTCAGGCCGCCGGAGGTCGGTAGATGGCGTCCTATGAGGTTCGTTCGACCGTTCGTGGTGATGGAATTCGTCTCGGACATGGCGGAGATTGTAGCCCTTGCCCGCCGGATGTGTTGTGAGAGATATAATTCCCGGAGAGCTTTATTCGAGATAGAAGGAGTTGACCGGATGCCGGTTGAAGGCAAAGTAGCGAAAATACTTGGAAACCATGAGATCGTTATCAACCGCGGCCGCGCCGGAGGGGTCCGCCAGGGGATGACGTTTGAGATCTTCGCCGCCGAAGGCGAGGAGGTCTGGGACCCGGACACCGGCGAGACGCTTGGCACGGTCGAGGACGTAAAGGCCAAAGCCGAGGTCACGGAGGTGCAAGACCGCCTCTCGATAGCCCGGCTCGTGACGCCCGAATCGCCGTTCGGAGGAGCGGGGCTCGGTGAGATGCAGGAGAACCTCCAGCGGATGTTCGGCCAGATGTTTGGCGAGGGAGTGCAGATCCAGGGCTTCGGGACGACCTCCGGCGGTGACAACCCGGACCTCGAATCAATGCTCGGCGGCCCGCTGGAGGATCTCTCGAAGGTGCTGGTCGGCGACGCCGTCCGCGAGGTCGCCCGACGCTGATCTGCCCGCGTGAATAACATTTCCCGGCTGCCGGTTACGTTCAGCCTCATCGCCGCTTGCGTCGTGGTCTACGTGGGCGTCGCGGCGCTCGGAACGGCGTATACCCCGTCGACCCCGTGGAACATCGGGCTCGTAAGCCAGCCGGGGGCCGTGTTGAGCGGTGGCGCCCTGGTGCCGGCGCTGGTCGCCCAGGGAGAGTGGTGGCGTTTGATCTCCAGCGTCTTCCTCCACTCGGGGTTTACCCACCTGGGGTTCAATATGCTTTCCCTGTACTTCCTCGGCGCTCTCGCCGAGAACGCCTTCGGGCGCTGGCGCTTCCTCGCGCTCTACCTCGTGAGCGGGCTCGCGGGCGGTGTGGCCTACCTGTACTTCGGAGGCTTCAACACGCCCGCAGTAGGGGCCTCGGGCGCCATCTTCGGGTTGCTGGGCAGCGTACTCGGGTTTTCGCTCCGGCAGGGTACGTTTTCGTGGCAGAACCCCTTGATCCGCCAGCTCCTAATCCTTACTGTCCTGAACCTCTACCTGGGATTCTCAATCCACAACATCAGCAATACGACCCACATTGGCGGGCTGCTCGGCGGACTCGTCTTCGGCTGGCTCATGGCGCCGACGGTTTATTCCCGGAAGAAAGCGCGGGCCGCGACGCCGGTCATCGCCGTATTCGTCGCGGAGTTGGTCCTCCTGGCTGGGTGGATGATCTACTTCGCCTGAGCGCCCTTCAGGCGGAGGATCACAACCCAATAACGCGGCGCGCGAGCAAGAGAAGCGCGAAGACGCCGCCGGCGAGCATGGCGATAGTCGCGCCCGGCGGCGCGTTCGTCTGGATCGAAAGCCACAGACCGGCTGTTCCTTCGAGGGCGACGAGGGCGATGCTGGCGACCTGCCAGGCGCGCAGCCGCCGCGTCCACAGGCGCGCCGTGGCCGCCGGGACCACGAGGAGCGTTGTAGCCAGCAGCGCGCCGATGGCCGAGACGGAGGCGGTGGCGACCAGTGAGATCAGGACGAGCAGTACCGCGTCCGGGACGGCGGAGCGAACCCCGAGCGCCCGCGCGGACTGGGCATCGAAACCCGTAGCGAGCCACACTCGTCCGAATAGCAGGGTCGCGGCCAGGGCAAACCCGCTCGCCAGCGCGGAGAGCAAGACATCCAGAGGTCCTACCGATAGCAGGCTACCAAATAGCAGAGTATCCACGTTCGACCCGGAACCGAACACGTCGCTGGCGAGTATAACGCCGAGGGCGAGCATCCCGGCCAGCACCAAGGCGGTGAGGCTATCGTAAGCGGAACGCCGCGCGCGGGAGATCCTCTCCAGCCCGCCGGCGAAGACTATCGCGGCCCCGAAAGCCCCGAGCGGGGCGGAGAAGCCGAGACCATCGGCGAGCACCAGTCCGGGGAAGGCCGCCATGCCCACGGCGTGCGCGTAGAACGCCAGGCCGCGCAACACGATCCAGGTCCCGAGCAACCCCGCGCCGACCGAGAGCATCAGCAACTCCGCAAGCCCGCGCTGCGCGAACGGAAGCTGAAATGGTTCGAGCAACCAGCCGAGCATCTCAATGACTCCCATCGGATATAGTGCGTCCGGCGCGCGCTCTGATCGAGGTCCAGACCAAAATAGCGACATACAACGTGACCATCGCGCCCGCGACCGACGCCCCGCCCGCCGTCCCGGCGTAGTACGAGAGGTAGAGGCCGCCCACGCCGGCGCTGACCGCCAACACCGCCGCCAGGACCATCATCGACGCCATGCGCCGGGTGAGCATCCGGGCGGTCGCGGCTGGACCCACCAGCACTGCGACTACCAGCAGGTTGCCCAGCCCCTGAACGGCGATCATGGTAGCAAGGGCCATGAGGATCAGCAGCGCAATGTCCGCAAAGCGAGGATGCCCGCCGATTGACCGGGCGCTCGTCCTGTCGAAGCCTACCGCCAGCAACTGCTGATGCAGCAGCCGGAGTGCCACCACCACAACCACCGCGAGCGCCGCCGCGAGCAGCAGATCCAGGTCCGAGACTCCGAGCACGTCACCGAAGAGCAGGCCCTGTATACCCGGAGGTGAAGCCGGGGAGAGCGCGAGAACGGCGCCGAACCCGAAGAGACCGCTAACGACGATGGAGATGGCCGTATCGCGGCCGATCTCGGGCGCGCGTCCGAATACCGCGACCGCAATGGCAGCCCCGGTAACACCTAGTCCAGCGCCGATTATCAGGGGGAAACCGAGGAGGGCGGCGAGTACCAGCCCCGGAAACAGAGCGTGGGCCAGAGACTCCGCCCCATAAGATACTTCGTAAAAAACGATCCAACACCCCAGAGCCCCGCCGACGATCCCGAGAAGTACCACCTCCACGAGAGCCCGCTGCATTATTGCCTGCGTCCACGGTTGAAAGAGCGGTTGCCATATCTCCTGGAATCCTATAAAGGCCGTACTCATCCCGGATCGCTTAATGCGCGTCGTGGTGGGAACAGGGAAGTATGCCCCGCGCCTGACCGGAAACGCCGTCGGGGACCATAATTATAGAGTCGCCGTAGGTGGCTTCGATCACCGGCCGCGTAAGCGTCGCGGCCGGCTCACCGAAGGCGATTTGACGCCGATTGAGACAGAGTACGAGGTCCCAACTGCTCGCCTGCTCCACGTCGTGGGTGGCGATCATCAGGCTGCGCCCCTCGCTGGCGAGATCGTCTATCAACGCCGCCAGCAGCCTGGCGCTGGTACCGTCCAGGCCGGAGAACGGCTCGTCGAGCAGCAGCAGCCGCGCATCCTGCACGATCGCCCGCGCAATGAGAACCCGCTGTCGCTGTCCGCCGGACAGTTCGCCGAACTGCCGGTCGGCGTACTCACCCAGGCCAACCTTATCTAGCGCTTCGAGCGCCCCGTTGCGCTCTTCTTTTCCTGGACGGCGCCACCACGGCAGCCATCCGAGGCTTCCCATCAGCGCCACGTCCAGCGCGCTTACCGGGTAGTCGAGCCTTGACCGCTCCGTCTGCGGAACATATCCGCAACGTCCATATACGGAGAACGTGCCGCGCAGTGGCGTAATCTCACCTAGCAGAACGCGAAACAGGGTCGACTTGCCACCGCCGTTGGGTCCCAGGACTCCTACTCGCACCCCAGGACCGACACCAAAACTGACCTCATCGAGCGCCAGTGGCCCTCCGTAGCTTGCCTGTAAACCGGAGACTTCAACCAGTGGGCCGTTGTTCTTTCGCGCATCCATCAAGCCGCCGATATCTGGCAGCTCTGCTGGCCGCCGGTTAGCCCTTTGACTATGGCGTTCGCGTTGGCGGCCTCCATCTTCAAGTATGTGCCGCCGCTAGAGTTTTTGGGACCAAGTGTGTCGCCGTACAGAGTATGGTCAGCCGATGCCCCTGTCTGGCGGGCGATCTCTCGCGCAAGTTTGGAATTTATCGACCTCTCTGGAAACACGGCCTTTACGTTCTCGCGTTCGATCAACGAGGTGAGGTGAGACACTTCCCCGGCCGACGGCTGGGCCTGGGTACTCTGCGATGGGATCACCGCGCCGACTATCTTTATCCCGTAACGCCGGGCAAAATAGCCGAACGCATCATGGTCGGTGACGACCTTGCGCTGATCGGCGGGGATCTCCCCGATGCAGCGCTGGATGCTCTTGTCAAGCGTCCCAACCTTCTTCAGGTAGGACCCGGCATTTTTATCATATGTTGCTTTGTGCTTCGGGTCCGCGGCCACGAGAGTGTCCCGGATCTCCCTCACCGCGGCCGCGGCGTTCCGGGGATCATGCCACCAGTGGGGATCGTATTTCGATGCCTCTTTCCCGCCGCTCTCCCCCGACAGCTTTTCAGGCACGCTTTCTCCGAGGTTTACGACTTTCGGGTCTCCGCCGCCCTCGGAGACGACTTTCCGCATCCAGTAGTCGAGCCTGTCTCCATTGGTGAATACCAGCCCCGCCTCCGCTGTCGCGCGCACGTCGTCCGGGCGGGGCTCGTACTCGTGAGGGTCCGTATTTGGCTGAAGGACCTGATGCACGTCTACCGGATCGCCTCCGACCTGGCGGACGAAGTCGCCGATCTGGGTGGTCGTAGCCACGACTTCGAGCTTATCGCCCGCGGCGCCGTTACTACTGCTAGCCACGCTCGAGCATCCACAGAGGAAGGTCGCCGCTATACCTAACGTGACTAATACGCCAATCATTCTCAAAGGTCGTTCCTGGTTAGCTGTAAGTCACGCACAGGAAGCGCACCTTCCGTATACTTCGACGCTGTGGGACTTCACCTGGAAGCCCTTCTCCATCTGGGGCAGGCGTTCCAGGTCCAGCGGGCATTGCTCGAACTCGGACACGCTCCCACAGTCTTCACAGATCAGGTGATGGTGATGATCCTCCGCGAGTTCGTATCTGGGTCCTTCGCCGAGATCCAACCTCCTCACCAAACCCAACTCAGATAGGAGATCCAACGTCCGGTAAACCGTGACCAACCCAACGTCAGGACATCGGTCCCGAATGCCCTCCATGCTCTGATGCTGCTCCGCCGATATGGCCTCTAATACCGCCAACCGCTGGGGCGTGGCCTTGTAACCTCGCCCCCGCATAACCCCTACGGCTCTCTCTACTTTCACAACAACACTCCGCAACTAATTGAAATTTATTTTCATTTGAAGTATAAGTATTGCCCGATGAAGTTTCAAGCGCGGAGGCGGACGTGGTGAGAGTTCAGAGGGCATTTGGGTATCGAGGGCGTTGGCTGTCAATCCCGCGGATTCTCTGTACAATCTGTCGCGTCGTATGACTTCCAACCGAAAAACACCAGAGACGTCTACGGGGCCACGCAACCCTTCCGAGTCTCTCCTGCCCTGGCGCGACTGGGTATATTTATTAAGTCTTCTGGTCCCGTTGGTGAACTACAACCTCTTCCTCAAGCTCATAAGGATCTCCGCCCAGCCGGGCACCCCCGGCACGTTACAGACGCTCGGGTTGATGAGGTCGGATCTTTTGTTCAACCTGGGGTATGCGGCGCTTTGGATCGGTTTGTTCGCGGTGGCGCGGAGGGGTCCGTTCCGGTGGGTGGTGGTAGTCTTGTTCCACGCTTCCGCTATCCTCGTGGCGCTGATAACGACGAGCGCTCACCAGTACTTCAACAAGACCGGGTCCACGCTCGACTACGGCATGATCGCATACGCGTACAACTCGCCGGGAGAAGTCAAAGGCATCATCGGCAGCTCCGGCTCACCAATACTTTGGGTCTTCGTAAGTCTCGTGTTGCTGTACGTGATCTTCGGTCCCTGGCTCATAACGCGGAGCGTCTCGCGTTGGCGCGAACAACCGACGGACGGCCACGCCTCGGGTAGGGTCGGGATAGAGTCCCTGATCTTCTTCCTCCTGGCGTTCGGGCTTCTCCTCTTGTCCGTTCCAGCCAGTTCCACGGGCGAGGGTAAGTCGTTTTCCAGAGACCCCATAGTCAACATCGCCGTCTCCGAAGTCGAATACTCGCAACTCAAAGACGCCGCGGGCGCCGATCCCGCAACCCTCGTCAAGCAGGCTCCCATAAACACTAGCCTGGCGAAGACCCCGGACACCAACAAAAAGAACGTCGTCTTCATACACCTGGAGTCCACGAGAGCAGAGTCCGTAACACTCTACAACAAAGACATCAAGACCACGCCTTATCTCGACGAACTCGCCAAACACAGCCTCATGGTCGATGACGCCTATACCGTAGTGCCACACACGACCAAAGCCATCACGGCCATCAACTGCGGCGTTTATCCGCACCTCGTTCGAGACATCACGGAAGCCAAGCCAAACGGAATTCCGGCAACATGTCTTCCCCAGCTCCTGAAGAAACAGGGCTACAACAGCGTTTGGTTCTCATCCGCCACCGAGAAGTTCGAGGAACGCCGGGCTCTGGTAAAGAACTTCGGATACGATGACTTTTATCCCGTCGATTACATGAACCACAAGGGATTCGAGGAATCCAACTACTTCGGCTACGAAGACGACATCATGCTCAAACCAAGCGAGGACTGGCTAAAAAAGCACAAGGACAAGCCATTCATGGCGACTTATCTCGGGGTCACGGGACACGACAACTACCTGCCCATCAGTCGCTACGGACAGAAGAAATTCTCTGACGATCCCGAACTAAACGGCTATCTGAACGAGATCCGCTACCTCGACTTCTACGTCAAAAATGTCATGGACCAGTACAAGAAACTTGGCCTCTACGATAAGACCATCTTTGTCATATATGGTGACCACGGCGAGGGTTTCGGGGAGCATGGCCTCTTCCAGCATGACAACACCATCTACCAGGAGGGACTCAGAGTCCCGATGCTCATCCACGAGCCGGGCAAGTTCCAGGATGGCAAACAAGTCAACACCCTTACAGATGACCTGGACATCCTGCCCACCGTTCTGGACCTGCTCGGCTACAAGGTGGAAGGTGGACAGTATCCGGGCCGTTCCATGCTTGATCCGCCGGACAATAACCGCACACTGTATTTCAGTTGCTTCTACGACTACCGGTGTCTGGCGAGCCTGAAGGGAGATCAGAAATACATCTACTTCTACGGCAACCAGCCTGCGGAGGTCTACGACATCAAGGATGATCCTCTGGAGCAGCACAACCTGGCGGGTGACATGAGCGCCGACGAGTTGAAGAAACGCCGCGCGGAAGTCCTCGCCTGGTTCTCGAAGGTCAACGCCACCTACCAGGGATTACAACGTCCGCAGTAGGCACGCTCGCTAGCCGGACTTCGGCCGCTTGCGCTCCGTGCGGGAGTGGCGTAGCAGGACGATCATGGCGAACCCGATAGCGAGTATGCTGCTGACGAAGAGGTTGCCTCGAAAGGTGCCGCCGATCAGGAACGCGGGATCTATCCTCAAAGTCTCGACGAAGAAGCGGCCCACGGAATAAAAGCTCACGTACAGCAGGAACAGATCACCAGCTCTCAGACGCTCGGCGAACCGGCGTGCAATCCAGAGCAGCAGCAGACACACGATGACGTCCCAGATCGACTCGTACAGGAACGTTGGGTGGAAAGAGGTGGCGTCGGCGTAGCCCGCGGGCCGATTGGCGGGGTCTATCTTGATCGCCCACGGCAGCTT
>JBBPZZ010000056.1:0-5573 GCA_038198445.1 Rubrobacterales bacterium | reverse complement strand
TCCTCGATGCGGACGCCGCCGATGGTTGGGTCGTAGACGCCGGGCTCGACGGAGACCACGTCGCCGGGGATTAGCTCTTCGTCGGCCAGGGAGATCCTCGGGGCTTCGTGGATCTCCAACCCTACACCATGCCCCGTGCCGTGCATGAAGCCTTCCCGCAACGGTTCGCCCGGCTTCTGGTCGTGGACGTTCGTCTTGTAGCCCGCCTCGTGCAATATCTCTGCTACTTTATTGTGAACGTCCCGTCCGTTGACGCCGGCCCGGATCATGCCGAGCGCGGCCTCCTGGCTCTCCAGTACCGCGTCGTACATGCGCTGTAGTTCCTCGCCCGGCTCGCCCTTGACGAACGTGCGGGTCATGTCGGCGTAGTAGCGGCTCGTCTTGTCCACGGGGAAGATGTCCACGATGATCGACTCGCCGGCCTTCAGGGGACCGTGGCCCTCCTCGTGCGGGTCGGCGGCCTGGGGACCTCCGGCGGTGATGGTGCCGTCGGCGGCGCAGCCCCGGCGCAGGAGTTCGGCGTCTATCTCGGAGCGCAGAAGCTCGCTGGTCAGGGTTTCGCCGCGCCAGTTGAGGGTTTTGTCCGCGTCTATCTCGGACTCTTCGAGGATATTCGCGGCGTGGGCGCAGGCGGCTTCTACGTCTCGTTGGGTCTTCTCTATATGGGAGACTTCCTCTTCCGTCTTGGCGCGGCGTAGGTCGGTGAAGAGCTTGCCTTCGGGGGAGACCTCAATGCCCCTTGCGCGCAACTCGTCGGCATAGATCAGGCCGAAGTCGGGTGGTACGGCGATGGATCTCACACCGAGCTTCTGTAGCAGGCCCGCCGACGCGGCTGCGAGGGCTTTGGCGCCGCTCTTTAGCTCGCGGGCCAGACGGTTTAGTTCCAACTCGTCGAAGGAGATGAGTTCGTCCACCCTGGCCTGTTTCTGGGCGCGGCCGTACTCCATCGAGGAGACGGCGAAGTATTTCTTTCCGTTCACCTGAAGACAGATCACCGGGTCCGGCGCCAGGAATCCCGACAGATGGTAGGCTGCCGCGTCGTGCTGCGGGGCGCTTATTACGAGGAGGTTGGGTGAGTTCTGCGCGTTCACATGAGTCCTTCCATAAGAGATGTGTGAAGGTCCAAAGCATCAGTCTACTACCGGCGGCTGTGCGTCGCGGAGACTCCTATATAATCGGGACGATGTATGAGAAACGGGACATGCGAAGCCGGGTCGAGGAGGCGCTGGACAAGGTGCGTCCGGCGATGCGGGCGGACGGGGGAGATGCCCGCGTGGTGGAGTGCGACGAGAAGACCGGCTCGGTCAGCATAGAGATGATGGGCGCCTGCAAGGGTTGTCCGCTCTCGCAGCTAGATTTCGCCTACGCGATTGAGAGTTTGATCCATCGTGAAGTTCCCGAGGTGCGGGAGATACTCGCGGTTTAGACTTACTGCTGTTCCTGGGCGGTGGCACGCAGGGCGCTCTGAGGCAGGGCTTGCCTGGTGCCGGTCAGGACGGCGGTGGCCTTCTTGCGGGATCGCCGGAGCGCGAACCGGCGCAGGAAGCCGGCGTTTGGAAGTTCCTCGTTGGTTAGGTGGGTCAGGGTGATCATGTCGTTCACGCAGGCGTGATACCCGAGCGCGCACATCTCGATCTGGACCTCGGACGGCGATTCTTGGAGGGTGCGCCTTATCTCCGTGGTGCGCTCCACTATAAGCCGGGCCAGTTCATCCGGGGAGGAGCCGCGCTGTTCGAGCGGCGAGCCCCTGGGCGTGTACCTGGTGATGTCTTCAGGAGAGATCTGACGCATCCTGGAGCCGGAGCCGCCATTCAGGCGATGCAGGAGCAGGAACACCGCGAGCGTTATAGGAATGATGCAGAGGAACAGCCAGACGGTTCCAGGCACGAGGAAAGACACGAGGCCCAGAAAGAGAATCTCGGCCCCCAGGATCAAAGCAAAGTACTTCCACCTGAACATCTCCGCAGCACCTCTCCGCCACTACTCTTGGGGAACGTAAGTCTATGTTGCTGTCAACGGTTTCGCAAGCGTAATCTACCCGCTCTGTATAATCTTTAATAATATGGAAAGCTATAGAGTTTCAGCCAAAGCCCCGGAATTTACCCTCGACCGTCCCGTTGGGAGCGCGGCGGCGGTGATACGCGCGGTCTTTCTCTCGCCCAGGACGTTCTACCTGGGCTTATCCGAGGATGGCCCCTTAAAGGAGCCGGCGGTCTTCGTGATGCTCGTGACCGCCGTAACAGCTGTCCTCCGGCTCGCGCTCACCCTCATATTCGGCTCGCACGACGCGCTCTCCGTCGGAGTGTCGATAGCCGAAGCGCTCGTGTTCGTCCTGCTCTCGCCGGTTATCGTGGCCTTGCTGGTGGGCGCTTACCTGCTCTCCGTCCGTACTTTCGTCGGGAAAGTGGGAGACTTCCGGGGCGTGTACCGGATGCTCGCCTACGCTTACGGGGCCATGATCCTGTTCTGGGTCCCGGTCCTGAATGCCTTCGCCTTTACCTACACTACCCTAGTGCTGATGACGCTGGGGATACGCTACGTCTACCGGACCTCCCTGATGATGGCCCTCGTCTCCGCCCTGACGGCCTACGTGCCGGCGGCGATCGTCTTTATCTTCCTTCAGATATTCGTTAGCGGTCTCGCCTTCGGGTGAGCTTGCGGGTCAGCGCGGCGTACTCCCGGTCGTCTCTGATTACCCGGTCTTCGATCTCTTTCGGCAAGTCCCCGCGTCCAGCACCGTAGCGTCTCTTGAACAGGTTGCGTGAGATCTCCAGGTACGCCTTGCGCGTCGCCAGTTCCATTGGCACGGTCATCTCGCGCGGAAAGACCCGGTAGGTCCGGTCCTCCCTCAAGCCTAGCGCTGGATGCTCCCTACCGCCCGCTCGCATCACGGAGATCCGGCGTTCCCACCGTTCTCGCAACTTTCTCATCCCCGGCGTGTCCGGGTACACGTCCAGCGGCCCTGCCTCGAACGGGTCCTCCGGCGTAAACCCGAACGATTCTTCGAAGAGCCGCGCGGACTTACGCGCCTCCACCCTCAGCAGGAACTCGTACTCGGAGCGCAGGAGTATCAACTGCGCGTCGTAGTATGCGCGCAGCCCGTCCCGTGCCGGACGGTCGGCGTCGAGCCCTCTCTCCGCCAGCTCGCCGCGCAGCGTCTCTCGCTCTCTAAGGAATAAGACCCGTCGCCAGAGGAAAGACCCACCGCCGGCCAGCAGGCCCGCCGCCACGGGGATCAACCCGGCCAGCGGCCCCGCCCACGCCGTACCGAAGACCGGGGCCGAGAGCAGCACCAGCGCCCCGGCCACGCAGGCGACCGTGAATCCCCCCATGGATGCCCGGCGGGTCTCGTCGGCGGCACGGGCATACAGCAGGCCGAGGTCATACCAGGCCGAAACCATGTCTTCGCCTTCTGTGCGCGATGGTTGCACATGCTAGATTCTACAGATGTCAACCCGGCAGGCTCATGAAAGCAACCTTCCCCGACTGCTCACGAACCTGCTCAACCCCTTCTTTATATTCACCGCGCTCTACGTGTTGGTGGCCGCGTCGCAAAGCGATCTGCCCGGAGCACTGCTCTACACGCTCCCCGAGCTTATAGCGGCGGGCCTGGTGGCGGGATACGTGCTGCTCATGCGGCGGCGGGCGCGGGTCTCGGACTTCTGGATCTCCACCCGCGCCGAACGCCTGCTCCCCGCTATCGTCCTGCTCTCCGCCTTCGTCTGTCTGCTGCTCGCGCTCGCGCTAATGAACGCGCCCCAGTCTCTATTCTCTATAACCCTTTCGATGGGATTGGCGGCGGCCACCGTCGCCGCCCTAACCATCTTCTGGAAAGCCAGCGCCCACTCGGCCGTCGCCGGGCACGCCGCCGTCGCGGGCGTGGTGCTCCTCGGTTCCGTCGGTCTCATCTTCGTCCTCGCGCTGCCGCTCGTGATCTGGTCGAGGGTTGTTCTCAAGGCTCACACTCTTTTACAGGCGTTCGCGGGGGCAAGCGTCGGCGCGGCTTTCGCGCTGACCTTCCTGGTATGAGCAAAGCCCGCCGGAGCGGGCTTTGTCGGAGTGACCCCACCGGGGTTCGAACCCGGGTTTTCGCCGTGAGAGGGCGATGTCCTTGGCCTCTAGACGATGGGGCCGTTGAGCGGAGAGAGTTTAAACGATGCCCTGTAGTTCGTCAAAGGCGCAGATAACGCTTAACCTACGCCGTTATTTTTCATCCTCTTGCTGACCGCGGAACTGTCGAGTGGTCCACTTCAAGTAGCCTCTCTTGCACGGGTTGAGGCTTTGGAGCGTAATTTGTGATGAGCAGTTCGGTGATTCGCCGGTTTTGAGAGTCGAGGTTTATTTCCCTGCGGTTGCCGAGAACGGTTAGATGATAGCCTTCGAACAGCTTACGTACGAAATTCGTGTCGCTGTTGCTGACCGCCCAACTTACTCCCCTCACATCCAGTTCCCGGCAGAAAGCAGCTAGTCTAACGTGGTCGTTCTCCCTGAATTGATCCCTCGTGTAGCGGTTGAAGTCCGAGTATCCACCGAGCTTATAGTATGGGGGGTCCATATATACGAAGTCTCTGTCGGTTACGTCGCTCAGGCACAACTCAAAGTCTCCCCGACGGAACTCGACAGCTTCCAGAGCTTTGGATACCGCTGGTAAGTTATCCGGATCGTAGTAGCGTCGGTCATATCGTCCATAAGGTACATTGAACCGGCCTTGCCGATTGACTCGAAACAGTCCACGAAAACACGTCTTATTCAAGTATATTAGATGAGCTGCGCGTTGAGAGATGGGAAGTGCTTGGGGGTGGATCCCACGTATCTTGAGGTACTCTTCCTTTGTGTTCTTTAGGCTGTCTAGTATCCGTGCTACCTGAACAGGGTCTTCCCGAATTGCCTTGTAAGTGTCGATCAGCCACTCGTTGGCATCACCCACGATAGCCTGCTCTGGCCGAAGCGTGAACAGAACACTGCCACCTCCCACGAATGGCTCAAAGTAACGGTCGAAGTTCGAAGGAAAAAGCTCGACTAAACGTCCCGCTATCCCTTGCTTTCCTCCAGCCCATTTCAGGACCGGGACTGTGCGACGCTTATTCATGGAACTTTATGATACTCATATGCTGTAGACTTTCAAGTAGCATTTTGTATTGTTTCGTGGTGGCTTCGAGAGATGCAGAGTGCCGGATGTTTGGAGAGATGGTACGTCTCTACCGTGGTAGGGTCGGTTGTTCGCAGGAAGAATTGGCGGGGAGGGCGGGGATCCACCGCACCTACATCGGCGGGATCGAACGCGGCGAGCGGAATCCCACTCTGACGATGATTCATCGTCTGGCAAGAGCCCTAAATGTTCAACCTTCTCGGTTACTCGAAGATCCTCCTGAGTCTATGGTTAGGGAGACCATCTGAATATTAACCAAAAATGGCGTGACTTGGGTTGGCGGCATCCTTTGTGGGATTACGTACGTTTTTACTCGGTCGTTCAGACGCAGAGGAAGGAACTTCGAGAAAGGTGGCGGGAGAAATTACGCAACAACACAATGGAGATCGACTCATCCCGAAGCCTTCCCGTCTCTACGGAGCAC
>JBBPZZ010000055.1:0-10909 GCA_038198445.1 Rubrobacterales bacterium | reverse complement strand
CTGCAGGCTCTGGGCTTCCTTTCGCTGCGCTCCGGCCACGGGCTCGGTGTTCGCCAGGGCAGTAAGGGTCTTGTTGCGTTCGGCCGGGAGCAAGATCCCCTCCAGGTAGCGGCGAAATCCTTCGCGTTGAGCGCGAGCACGACGAAAGAGATCGTCGAAGCGAGCGGCGTACTCCTCAAGCGGACCGGGGGAGGGGGCCACGGGCAGTCGTCTGGTCATGACGGCACCTCCTTGCGCGCCGCCATTTGAGCATGGTTCTTTACCTACTTCAACAAACTACCGGTAGGCGACAACATGACGCGGGCGTCGGTCGCGGAGATCATCGGCACGTTTATCCTGGTGTATGCCGGTACCTCCGTGGCGGTCGCCGCGAGTCTAGAGCGTCCGATAGTTGGCCCGTCCTACGATTCCCTCTCCGTGGCGCTGGCGTTCGGGCTCGCTCTTGTGGCTCTGGTGGCGGCGTTGGGCCACGTTTCGGGGGCGCACTTCAACCCGGCCGTGACCCTTAGTCTGGCCGCCACGAAGAAGTTTCCATGGACCTATGTACCAGCCTACCTGATAGCCCAGTTGGTGGGGGCCATACTCGGCGCCATCGCCACCTGGATCACCCTGGGCGGACCCGCGCGGAGCGAGGCTTTCCTCGCGGCGCCCACGCTGGGGGACGGTGTGGGAGTCTTGCAAGGTTTCCTGGTGGAGGCTTTGATCACTTTCGTACTCGTGTTCGTCGTCATCTCGGTGGCTACCGACGATCGGGTCCCCGGCGCTGTGGCCCCGATAGCGGTCGGGTTCGCGCTCGCCGTGGGCGTCTTTATCGGCGGGCCGGTAACGGGAGGTTCGGTGAACCCGGCCCGCGCCCTGGGGCCGATAATAGTCGCGGCGAACCGTTTCGACACGGCCATCATCTACATACTCGCCCCGATAGCCGGGGGAATACTGGCCGCCGTGCTCTACGACCGCTTCCTCTCCGAGGCTGACGCGCCGGAGTAGCCTCTGAAAGAACCAGACCTCGCTCTCGTCCGTATATAGTCTTCGTAGTCAGGAAATCAACTCCGGCATAAGGAGATCGTTTTGGAGGAGAAGTTTTCGCGAAAGCAGTTCGTCCGCGTTGGGGCGGCGCTGGGCGTGAGCGCCGCCAGCGTCTCGATCCTCGCCGCCTGCGGTGGATCTTCTAGCGGCAGCGGTTCAGGCGGAGGCGGCAACAAGTCCGGCGGAGGGACTTCGGCGGCGAAGTCGTCGGATGGTAAGAAGCAGGCCTCCGGTGGAGGCGCCATAGCCAAAGAGTCCGAGGTCGCTTCCGGGAGCGCCGTGAAGTTCAAGGACTCTGGTCAGCCGGCGGTGCTGGTTCATCTCGATAGCGGAGATTTCGTGGCCTACTCGGCGGTCTGCACGCACCAGGGCTGCACGGTCGCTTACAAGGACGGCAAACTCGCGTGTCCGTGCCACGGATCTGTATACGATCCGGCGAACGGCGCGAAGGTCGTTGCCGGTCCCGCGCCGAGTCCATTGCCGAATATACCCGTCAAAGTGAAGGGCGGGGAGGTCGTCAAGGCGTAAGACCTTTTGGCGGCTATTGGAAATAGTAAAGTGTCTTTCGATGGATGATAGCTGAAAGCTCAAGTAGAATGCGGGCATGGATGCCAGCGAGGAGCGGATCGGGCTTAACGGGGCTGCTGCTATTCTAGGCATGGCGCCGGAAGCGGTTCGGCGCTATGCGGAGGATGGAAGACTCACCGCCGAGCGCGAAGCCGGCGGCTACAGCCTGAACCTGCGGGACGTGCAGAAGCTCGCCCGCGAGCTCGAAGTCGAGAATGCCGAGGGAGAGATCTTCGAGGGGGAGGTGATGGGGGACGAGAGCGAATCCCGTTCGCGCCTCCCGGCTGTACCTTTCGAGCACTACGAACGGCTTTTGCAGCAGGGCCAGGACTACAAGACCCGCCTCGAAGAACGCAACCGCCAGATGGAAGACATCCGCGTCGAGCGCGACGCCGCCCGCGTCGAGATAGACCGCCTGTGGTCCGAGATCGAACGCCTCAACCTTATAGAGTTCCAGCGCGAGCTTCAAGAAAAAACCATCTCCACCCTGGAAGAGGAGAAGGCCAAGCTCGAAACCGAGCGCGAACGCCTTATGGAGCAGCGCCTCGAACTGGTCGAAGAGAAATCCACCCTAGTCGAAAACCGCATCCGCCTCGAAGCCGAACTCAAAGCCCTCAAGAACCGCGGCTTTTTCTCACGCCTCTTCGGCGGCTAATGTTCCTCCACTGATACCGATCAACCGGGCCAGCCCCTGAAAATGTCACACATTTCAAGATTTCAATATTGACTAAATTTACTGTATGTATTATTGTAATAGTCAGTACAGAATATGAGAGCATGGAGGTAGTGTATGGATGAGGATAGGGCGAGTTACGTTGAGGACTTCGGGCTCGTATTCGAGGGGTTCGGGTTGCCCAGGATGGTTGGGCGGGTTTTGGGGGCGCTTTTGATCTCTGATCCCCCCGAGCTATCCGCCGAGGAGTTGGCGGGGGCTCTTCATGCGAGTCGAGGCTCGATCAGTTCCTCGACCCGATCCCTCATCCAGATGGGACTTGTGCAGCGGCTTACCAAACGCGGCGAGCGGCGGGATTACTTCCGGGTCAAACCCGGCGCCTGGGACGAGTTCATGCGCCACGAGTTGGAGAGCCTCGCCCGGTTCCGACAGATGGCCGAGAGAGGGCTGGATATTGCGAACTCCGATAGCCCCGAAGCCCGGCGTAACCTGGAAGAGATGCGCGAGTTCTACGCTTACTGGGAGAAGGAGTTGCCCGCCCTGCTGGATCGGTGGGAGGAAGACAAGAAAAAGGAGGCCGCATGGGCGCGGTGATCGAGACCGATGGGCTAACCAAGACCTACGGCAAAGACCGGGGCATCAAGGACGTGGACCTTACCGTAAACGAAGGAGAGGTCTTCGGATTTCTCGGTCCGAACGGCGCCGGCAAAACGACCACCATCCGCACGCTCCTGGGCTTCATGAAGCCCACCGACGGGAGCGCGGAGGTCCTCGGCATGGACATAGAGAAAGACAGCGTCGCCATCCGCTCGATGGTCGGCAACCTGCCCGGCGAGTTCGCGCTGGAGGACAGGATGACCGGCGAGCAACTCTTGAAGTTCTTCGCCCGGCTTCGGGGGACAAGGAGCCTAGATTACGCCTACGAGATAGCCGACCGCATTGACGCTGACCTGACGCGTCCCATGCGGCGCCTGTCCAGAGGCAACAAGCAGAAGATCGGGCTCGTGCAGGCAATGTTTCATAAGCCGCCGCTCTTGATCCTGGACGAGCCGACCGGCGGGTTAGACCCGCTCGTGCAGGAAGAGTTCTTGAAGATCATCGGGGAGGTCAAGGCCGAAGGAAGAACCGTCTTCTTCTCCTCGCACACCCTGAACGAGGTAGAGCGGATCTGCGACCGGGTCGGGATCATCCGCGAGGGCAGGCTGAGCGCCGTGGAGACCACGGATAACCTCATAAACAAATCCTTCCGGCACGTAAAGCTCGTCTTCGGTGATCCTCTTGGCGCCGAGGAGGTGGAGCGCTTCGAAAACCTCGAAGGCGTGGACAAGTTCAGCGAGGATGGCGCGGAGCTCTCCTTCGATTTGCACGGGGACCTGGACCAGATGATAAAGCTCGCCGCCCGTCACGAGCTCGTGGATATGATGTACGAACGGCCGAGCCTCGAAGAGATCTTCCTCGCCTACTACGATGGCGGAGGCACGCACGGCGGGGATGCGGATGGTGAAGAAGGAGCGAGCACACGGAACAGCGCCAGTAGTAGTGTCCGGGGCGCCTCAAAGAATAGCAGCGAGGCGACCAAGATAACGCGCGCAGGGTGCTCCCTACCGCCCCGAACGGAATACTTCGCATAACGGCAGCGGTGCGGCCGCGCAGGCGGTCACCGTGGAGGCGGCTGCGGAAACGGCGGCCATGGGGCCGGCTTTACAGCAGGCGGTAGAGGCGATCGTCGAGCAGACCGTCGAAAGGACCATCGACAGGATCGTCGAGAAAGGAGACGCCTCGTGAGCACCGCGCAAGCTCGACGAAGGGGCGGAGCCCCGAGCGTAGCGATCAGGCCGGGTAGCGGACGAAGCTTCGCCGTATTGCTCGGGCACGTCCTGAGTCTCCAGGCCAGGAGCGTCGCCATCTGGGGCGTGTTGCTGGGGCTTTCCGGCGTGATGATGGTCTCCGTCTTCCCCGCCATAGCGGACGGACCATCGCTCAAAAACCTTGCCGATTCCTTCCCGCCGGGCTTCATGAAGGCCGCGGGAGTGGAAGACATCATGAGCATGGGCACCATTACAGGCTTTCTCCAGGCCGAGCTCTTCGGGCTCATAGTGCCGCTGGCCCTGCCGTTCTTCGCCATCCTGGCCGCCGCGAACGCCATCGCCGGCGCTGAGGAGAACGGAACGATAGACGTGCTCATGAGCAACCCCCTGCCGCGCTGGCAGCTTGTCGTAGCCTACTTCGTCTCGACGGCGGTCTCGCTTGTGGGTATTCTCGCCATCTTCGGCCTCTTTCTGTGGGGCTCGGCCTTGTTCATCGACGCGGAGCTCACGCTCGGCGCCACGGCCGAGGGGGTTTTCGGGACGTGGCCTTTGGCCCTCTTTTTCGGAGGACTTGCCATGCTGTGCTCGGCGATCTTCCATCGCAGGATACTCGCGATAGGGATCTCGGGTGCCGCGCTCTTCGTGATGTACTTCCTCAACGTCGTGAGCGGCCTGGTAGAGGACCTCGAATTCTTGAAGAACTTCTCCGCGATCTACCACTACGGCTCGCCCATAACGGATGGCATCGACTGGGGCAGCTTCGCCGGCCTTACGGGAGCCGCCCTGATCCTCGCGGCTGTGGCGGTCTTCGCCTTCCAGCGGCGCGACATCTACACGTAACAAGAAGGACTCCAGGAAAGGTACAACGATGAGCGTTGGACAAGCACAAGAACACAAAGGAACCCCCTACCGCGAGGCAGAGAGCCCCAGCGGGCTCACGAAGCTGCTCGCGCTGACCGGGCACGACATAAGCCTGCGGGTCCGCGGGGTCCCTATCTGGGGTGTAGTCCTGGGCGCTTTGGGCGCCTTGTTCGTGGCGATTTGGCCCACTTTCGAGGACAATCCGGGGATAGCGGAGTTGTACAGCAGCATGCCCCAGGCAATGTTGGACCTCTTCGGCTATGGAAAGGGCGGCTTTAGCTCTGTTGAAGGACTCCTCGACGGGGAGATGCTCGGCTTTATGGTACCGCTCGCGCTCTCTATCTTCATGATACTGGTAACCTCCTCGGCACTGGCCGGCGCCGAGGAGGAGGGCGCCATGGACGTACTTATGGGAAATCCTCTCACTCGCTGGCAGCTTGTGGTGAGCCGATTCCTCTCCGCGGCGGTGCTGCTGCTGGGCATCGTGGCGATCATGGGACTTATTATCTGGATCACCGCGCTGATCGCAGACGTGGATCTCTCCTTCGAATCCATGGCGGCGGGCTCCCTGAACCTGTGGTCACTGGCCCTCTTTTTCGGGGGGATCGCCATGTTGTGCTCCTCGATGTTTCACCGGCGCTTTCTGGCTATAGCGATCCCGTTGGCCTTACTCGTGGTGATGTACTTCGTTGACGGACTTGCGAGCTCGCTCGAGTTCCTGGACACTATTCAGCCGCTCTCCGCCTTCTACTATTACGGATCGGCCATCCAGGACGGCGTCGACTGGGCGAACTTCGCGGGACTTACGGCGGTCGCGCTGGTGTTGGTGGGGCTCGCGGTACTCGTCTTCTGGCGGCGCGACATCTACACTTAGCCGGTTTGTGTCCCAGCCCGCGCTTTAATGCTAAAGTGCCGGACGGTATGGAGCGCAAAGAAATAACGACGCTGCTCGTGCGGGCTCGCGGGCTCGCGGTGATGCGTGGAGCCCTCGACTCTCCCGTGGCGCGGGATTTCCTGGCGGTGCTGCGACTTCTGAGCACGGAGCGGCCGGACGGAGGAGACCTCGCCGGCGTCTTCGGACGGCTGTGGGAAGGGCTGGCGCTGGAGTCCGAGCGGCTGTTGCCCGATGCCTGGCAGTCGTACCTCGTGGGACGCATCCTGGACGACGAGAACTCCTTCAGCCGTGGCGCGGAGTTGGACCGGACGAATGAGGCGGTCCGGGATCAGACGCGGAGGGACCTCCGCACGCTGCGGACTCTCTTCGACTTGGACGCCGGGGTCCTGCTCGGCATGATCGAGGACGCCGTCCCCGGCCTTACCGGCATCTGGGTCCCCTGGACGGACCCGGAGCCCGTCGGGAACTCCGCCCGGCACACCGTCGCCCGCAAGCTCGCCGCCGTCGAGGAATGGGAGCCTTGTGCGGACCTGCTGGCTGGTCACTACGCCCGGCACGGCACCGGCGCCTTCGGACGCCACCCGGCGTTTCGGTGGAGGGAAGGAAGTCTTCACGCGGTCCCGAACCCGGACCCGGTACGTCTTGCGGACCTCGTCGCCTACGAGCGCGAGCGTGAGCCGCTAATAAAGAATACCGAGCGCTTCCTCTCGGGGCTGCCCGCGCATCACGCCCTGCTTTACGGGCTTCCGGGTACCGGCAAGTCCTCGACCGTCAAGGCCCTCCTGAACGAGTACGCGGACGATGGACTCCGGCTCGTCGAGGTGGCGAAGGAAGACCTCAGCGCGCTACCGGGCGTGTTGGAGATGCTGCGCGGTCGTGGGCCGCGTTTCATCCTCTTCGTGGACGACCTCTCTTTCGAGGAACACGAGGTGGAATATAAGGCGCTCAAGGCGCTTCTGGAAGGGAGTGTGGAAGAGCCGCCGGAGAACGTCCGGCTCTACGCCACCTCCAACCGCCGCAACATCATCCGCGAGAGCTTTTCGGACAGGGGAGAAGCCGGCGACGACGTTCACGCCCGCGACACTATGCAGGAGAAACTCTCGCTCTCGGCGCGCTTCGGACTGCGGCTCACTTTCCCCGCCCCGGACCAGCGCCGCTACCTCGAAATAGTCACCGGCCTCGCGAGAGAGCGCGGCATCGAAGTCTCCGAGGAAGAGCTAAACGAGCGGGCGTTGCTCTGGGACCGCTGGCACGCCGGACGCAGCGGACGTACCGCCCGCCAGTTCGTGGACGAGCTGCAAGCGGATCTCTCAAAAAACCTCTAGAACTACCCTGGTTCCAACCAAACCCCGTCGCTTTCACGAGACGCCGTGCACTCCAAACCCTACATCTAGCCCAGTTGGGCTAGAAAAAGATACTTGATTATTGCGATGCTGCCGTTGACCCCAGAGAGCAATATTTAGGCAGCCTCGTAAACCCACTGCGGTGCGAGGCCCTGGAAAAGCGGTTAAAGAGTCTCGAAAGGGGTCGCAATGTTGGCGGAGTCGTTGAGAAGGTCGAACAGGGTTAGCGTATTGTCTTTGGTCATGTTGTTCGCGGTGGTGCTGTTCACCGTTGGAATGGCAGGCAGGGCGAATGCTCTCGTAGACGGAGCGCCCGCGCCCACCATCTCCAGCGACAAGGCGGACTGTGCTCCGGGTGAGACCGTAAACCTCGCCGGGTCCAACTGGCAGCCGGGCGAGTCGGTTCACATCAACGTCAACGACGATGCCGGCAAGACCTGGAGCCGCGACGCGGACGTAACCGCCGACGAAAACGACAACATTCAAGATCAGTTCCAGCTCCCGGACTGGTTCGTCGCGCAGTACAACGTGACGGCCACGGGCGCCCAGTCGGGCGAGGCGAAGGCATCCTTCACCGACGCCGCCGTGGTGCTCCAGGGTCAGTCCAATCCGGCCTGTACCTCGGGAGCCCAGTGCGACACCGGAGGCTACCAGGCCGGAAACCTCACTGGCTGGAAGGAGCTGGATCAAATCCCCCTGCGCCTGAAGTTCTCTTCGACGGGGACCTACACGGTTCATGTCTCCTTCGACCACTCCCTGACCTCCGACAGCACGAAGACCGGCATCCAGGATCTCTACAATTGGGTGGCCGGCAGCGGTCTCTCGTTCGCCAGCGGTGGGCAGCCGACCCTCACGAACACCTCCGGAGATTCGTGGGAGTACACGTTGAAGGTCAACGTTACGAGTGCGGACTCCGTCGTGCGGCTCAAGGGCAACCTCTCCGCCGGGGCGCACAACTTCAACGGCAGCAGCCTCGCCCTCCAGGCGGACAACGGCGGAGGTAAGCTTCAGATCGTCAAGCCCGCAGCCGCGCCGGGAAGCCCGGACCTTGCGGTGACGAAGACCGGCCCCGCAAACGCGGCGCCGGGTTCGAACGTAACGTACACTCTCAACTACCAGAACAAGTCCTCGGCGACCTCCGCGGCCACGGGTGCCCAACTCACGGATATTCTCCCAAGCGGGGTCAGCTACGTAAACGGCAGTTGCTCGAATACATGCTCCGTCGCCGGCAATGAGGTAGTCTGGACCCTCACGAGCCTGTCCCCCGGAGCCACCGGGTCCAGGACGCTCCAGGTGAGCATTCCCTCCAACGCCGCCTTCGGGACCCGGTATACAGACACGGCGCGCATCCTTAGCGCCGAGAACGACGCGGCGCTCGGCGACAATACTTCGTCGCTCACCACGACCGTACAGTTCAACCGCGGCCCCGTCGCCAACAACGATTCGCTGACAACAGATGAAGACACCGCGGGCAAAGTCAACGTGCTCTCCAACGACACCGACCCGGATAATGACACCTTGAGCGTGACGGGCAAGACCAATGGAGCGCACGGGACGGTCTCCTGCACCTCCGCTGGCGTATGCACCTACACACCCGACCCGAACTACAACGGCACGGACTCCTTCACCTACACCGTCTCTGACGGCAAGGGCGGGACGGACACGGGCACGGTCAATGTAACGGTCAATGTAACGGTCAACGCGGTCAACGACGATCCGGTCGCCACGGATAAGACTTACTCCATGGACGAAGGCGACACGCTAACTATCGGGGCGGCCCGCGGCCTGCTTGACGGCGCGACCGACGTGGATAGCAGCGACCTCTATGTCTGCTCCACCAGCATTGTCAACAGCAACGGCAACAACGGGAACTTCACGCTAAACGCGAGAGAGGACGGCTCATTCACCTTTACTCCACAAGATCCCAACTTCAACGGGGAAGCCTTCTTCTACTACAAGGTGTGCGACCGTAGCGGCGGCCAGAGCGCGCAGCAGAAGGTTACGATCACCATCAACCCCGTGAACGACGCGCCGAGGATAGACCTAAACGGCGACGATCCGGGTACCGGTGACTCGGCCACTTACACGGAGGGTGATCCCGGCGTGCTGGCCGACAGCGGCCAGGACCTGACCATTACCGACGTGGACAGCAACCGGATGAAGAGCGCCACCGTGAAGATCGCCAACCACAAGCCAGGCGACTTGCTTACGATCAACGCAAACGCAGCCCCGGCGATCACGGTAACGAGCTACGACCCCGATACCGGCCTCCTCGCCCTGAGCGGTGTAGCACCGAAGGACGACTACCAGAGCATCCTACGCACGGTCCGCTACAGAAACACGTCGGCGACGGCGAGGGGGGCCACGCTTCGGTCAGCTTCTCGGTCTACGTCAAGCCGGTCAACGACAAGCCGAACTTCTCCAGGGGCAACGATAAGATCGTCCTGAACGAGGACTCCGCCCGGCAGACTGTCAACCAGTGGGCCAGCAACCGGGTCATGGGTCCCGACAACGAGCGCGACCAGGCGGTGAAGGACTTCGAAGTTGCCGACTTCGCCACCATCAACTCGGCCGGCAGCTCGCCTGCCCTGTTCTCCGAGCGTCCCCACATGGACAACAGCGGCAACCTCATGTTCAAAACGAACCCGAACGCAAACGGAACGGCCAAGTTCTCGGTGGTCATGCACGACAATGGCGGCGTCGATGACGAGGGAGTGGACGCCAGCGACGAGCAGGACTTCGTGATCCAGGTAGACAACGATAACAGCGACATGCCGAAGATAAACTTCAACGCGGGCGGTCCTCAGAAGGTCAACGAAGGCACCTCGCGCACCTACAGCTACAAGATCGACAACACCAACGCCGACGACGTGCTCCTCGACATCAACGAGAGCTGCGGCAAGGCGGGCAAGTTCGTCAATGATGGACGGCCCGGCAACAATAGCTTCCAGTGCCGCTTCCCTGACGGCCCGGCGTCCTCCACGGTCTCCGTCGGCGCGAAGATCCGGACGCAGGTCGGTACGGCCTCCACCAGCGCCGTTACCGCAACGCCGAGCGATTCTATAAAGGTCAACGTTGTCAATGTGGCGCCCAGGGTCGCCCTTACCGGCCCAGCCAAAGCCAAGGAAGGGCAGAAGATGCCCTACATGTTCACCATGGTAGACCCCGGACTCGACACCTTCAGCTTCGTTACCGGATACCCGAACTGCGACGCCGGCAACAAGCTCACGGGCAAGAAGATGGGTCCCCGAAGTGGCATCTTGCAGTGTCAGTTCCTGACGGGAGCGTCCAGCCCGACCATCTCTCTGAAGGTAAAGGACTCTGACGGCAGCGTTTCTAACCTGGCGACGCGTAAGGTCTCGGTGGCCGCGAAGGCCGCACCCAAGCCCGAGCCCACGCCTGCACCCAAGCCTGCACCCAAGCCCAAGCCCGATAACGACCATCACAAGACGCACGCCACCTGCGGCAAGATGGGCGCTCATTCGGGCCATCCCGGACACACGACGAAAGGAGGAAAGGGGACGTGTCACGGCAAGGCGCGCTCCGGAGACCGTCAGGCCGGATGAGGCGGCTGAAATATGTCAAGCTCCTTTCTTAGGAGCCTGACGCTCAAACAGAAGCCCCGGATCAGATAAATGGTCCGGGGCTTTTGCGTCCACCGGAGGAAACCGGGCGAAGAGACAAGGTCCGCGAAGGTAAGGTGCGTTACAGGCGCGGGGCCGAAGTTACTCCGGTG
>JBBPZZ010000054.1:0-6587 GCA_038198445.1 Rubrobacterales bacterium | reverse complement strand
GACGGTCTCGTCCGCTTCGGCTACGCCGTCCCGCGAGATGAGGAAGAGCTGGAACAGTTCGACGGCCCGAGCGAACCCGGAGCTGGGATACCGGAAGAGATACTGACCCTCGTCCGCGAGCGGCTCATACAGACCGTCGGGCGGCAGATGATGGGCGACGTTCCGGTTGGAGTCTTCCTCTCCGGGGGCCTCGACTCCAGCCTCGTCGCCGCCATCGCCGCGAACTGGTACCGGGAGCGCGGCGAGAAGCTGAAGACCTTCGCCGTCGGGCTCGAAGACTCGCCGGACCTACTCGCCGCCCGCTCCGTCGCCGAGCACCTGGATACCGAGCACCACGAGAGCATCTACACCGCCGAAGACGCCGTCGGCGTGCTGCCGGAGGTCGTGCGGACGATAGAGAGCTTCGATCCCTCGCTCGTCAGGAGCGCGGTCCCGAACTACATCCTGGCGGAGTTCACGGCGAAACACGTCAAGGTCGTGTTGACGGGGGAAGGCGCGGATGAGATCTTCGCGGGCTACGATTACCTGGAGGATTTCAGGACGGAGGAAGACCTTCATACCGAGCTCGTCCGCACCGTCGAGGGCTTGCACGACCTCAACCTCCAGCGCTGCGACCGCGTTACGATGGCGCATGGCCTCGAAGCGCGGGTCCCGTTCCTGGAGCTGGACATGATCGAACTGGGGCTCGCACTCCCCGCCGGCTGGAAGCTCGCCGGAGAAGACCAGCCCGAGAAACGCCTCCTCCGCCAGGCCTTCGACGGCTGGCTCCCCGACGACTTCCTCTGGCGCAAGAAGGCCCAGTTCGGCGACGGCTCCGGCGCATCCTCCGTTTTGAAGCAGCGCATGGAAGACAGCGTCACCGAAGAAGACTTCGAGAGCGAGCGCCACGAGGTAGATCCACCGCTACGGACACGCGAAGAGGTCGCCTACTACCGAATCTTCGCCGAAGACCTCGGCGAGATACGCCCCCACCTCACGGTCGGGCGCTTCGCCACCGCCTGAGCTATATTCAGGTCTCCACGGCGGGAAGTTCGGGCAGGTGGTCCAGCCCATTCGCCCCGGCCTGATCCGGCACGAGTTCCCGGACCACCTCCAGGAATGCTCGCAGGTTCGGAGAGAGGTCTTCGCGCCGCCAGGCCGCGACCAGTTCCAATGACGGCGCGGGGTCTCGCAGGGGCTTGAAGATCACGTCGGACGGCCGGTAACCCGAGACCACGGGCCGGGCGACGATGCCGACCCCGATGCCGGAAGCCACCATCCTGTAGGTCGTTGCCCCCGAGTATAGTTGAGGCTCTTTCCGCTGCACGACTTTGGGCTCGAAGCCCGCCTCCCTACAGCATCCAACCACGTAGTCGTAGCACCGGGGATGGAAGCTGCGGGAGAAAAGGATCAGACGCTCATCCGACAGCTCTTTCACATAGACTTCTTCACGACCGGCGAGAGGATGTCCGGCGGGTAGAGCGGCCACGAGCTCTATATCCAGGACGTGCTCTACCTCTACTACATCGTCCTCTTCGGGTCTCAGCATGAACCCGACGTCGAGCGTCCCTTTGTGCAGACGGTCGATCTGCTGAAGCGTCTCTTGCAGCGTGAACGTCTCGTACTCTTCCAGCTCGACGTATGGATAGCGGCGGCGGAAAGTCTGCAAAGCGTCCGCGACACGAGTGTGGTTCGCGTATTCCGGGAACCCAACTTTCAGGTGATGACCTTCGGCGCCTCCCAGTTCCCGGACCTCGCGCGCCGTATGTTCGACCAGCACCAGGACCCGGCGAGCGCCCTGCAGCATTGCCTGCCCGCCCTCCGTCAGCGCGACGTAGTTCTTAGTCCGATGAAAAAGAGAGACCCCTAATTCGAGTTCGAGCTTCCGGATCTGCTGGCTCAACGCCGGTTGAGAGAGGTACATCCGACCGGCGGCGCGGCTGAAGTTCAACTCCTCGGCCACGGCGACGAAATATCTTAGCTGTCTGATCTCCATTGGTACCGCGTACTCTACCCTGTTTCCGACCACGGCAGGCAATTCCGGCGGATAACGAATCTAACCATAAGCCACGCTTATGATCAGCGTGGAAAAATGTATTGGACGATTCCCGAACCGGCCTCTACATTCCGGGCATGGATAAAGACTACGAAGCAATAGTTATCGGATGCGGCGGGCTCGGCTCGGCGGCCCTCTACTGGCTGTCGCGCGAACTGGGACCTTCCGCACTCGGGATCGAGCAGTTCTCGCTCGGTCACGAGCGTGGAGCTTCACAGGACCATTCCCGGATCATCCGTCTGGCCCAGCATCAGAGCGAGTACGCCGCCCTGGCCCCGGACGCCTACGAGGCGTTCTACGAGATCGAAAACGAATCCGGCGTGCAGGTGCTCCTCAAGACCGGTGGCTTGGTCATCGAGGCCCCGGAAGGACGCGACCCACGGAAGACCGGCACCCGAAACATCCACGGATACGTCTCGGCCTTCGAGGAGCACGGCTTCGACTACGAGCTGCTCGAACCCGACGAGTTGATGGACCGCTGGCCGCAGTTTCACCTCTCGGGGTCTGAGCGCGCCATCTACCAGGAGGAGTCCGGCCTGGTGGATGCCCGGAAAGCAAACGCCGTTCACATAGCCCTGGCCCGCGCCCGCGGCGCGGAGGTCCTGGAGAACACTCCCGTCCGGGCCGCGCGTCCGAACGGCGATGGTGTCGAGGTCGTTACGGACGATGGGACTTACTACGCGGATCGAGTGGTAGTCGCAAGCGACATGTGGACGAACGAGGTCTTGCGTGAGACAGGAGTGCGTATACCGGTCACCGTCACCCAGGAGCAGGTCACTTACTACGCCACGCCGAACCTGAAGGAGTTCGCACCGGATCGTTTCCCGGTCTTCATGTGGCACGGGGCGGACAACTTCTACGGCTTCCCGGTCTACGGGGAGGTGGCTACCAAGCTCGGCCAGCACATGGGCGGGCATGAGGTCACCGCGAAGACGAGGACATTCGAGCCCGACCCGGTTCGGCAGGAGCGCTACCGGGACTTCCTCGGACAACACATACCGGGATTTCTCGGGCCGGAGCTGTACACCAGGACGTGTCCGTACACGATCCCGCCGGACCAGAACTTCGTGCTGGACACGCTGCCTGAGCATCCGCAGATATCCGTGGCAATAGGGGCGGGACACGCCTTCAAGTTCGCGGGTTTGATAGGGCGCATCCTCTCCGAGTTGGCGCTGGACGGCGAGTCGAGCTTCCCGATAGAGGCGTTTAGCCTGACACGTCCGGCGATCACTGACGCGGCTTTTCAGAAAGCGTTTCACGTATGAACAGGAGAATGTGGTGAACGATCTTACGGACCTGCTAGGTAGCCGGACGCCGGGTAAGAGCCTCCCTCAAGAATTCTACGTGGAACCGGAGTTGTTCGAGAAGGACCTCGCGCGAATCTTCCACGCCAACTGGCTCTTCGCCGGGCATACCTGCGAGGTTCCTAAACCCGGAGACTATTTCGTTCTGCCGGTCGGCAGGGAGTCGATCCTCATCGTGCGCGACAAGGAAGGCCGACTCCACGCCCACTTCAACGTGTGTCGCCACCGGGGCTCGAAGATAGCCACCCAATCCAAGGGACACTGCCGGTCGCTGGTGTGTCCTTATCATCAGTGGGTCTACGCCCTCGATGGAAGCCTCTCCAACGCGCGGCTCATGGGCGAAGGTTTCGACGCCGGTGAGTATCATCTGCGCTCCGCGGCGGTGCGCGAAATCGCCGGTTTGATCTTCGTTTGCCTCTCACCGGAGCCGCAGGACTTCGATCTGGCGGCCGAGGTGATCGAGCCTCAGCTCCGTCCGCACGGTCTGGAGAACGCCAAAATCATCCGTCGCGACCGCTACGAGGTCCGGGCGAACTGGAAGGTGATCGTCGAGAACAACCGCGAGTGTTACCACTGCCGGGTGAGCCATCCCGAGTTCTGCATGTCTAACTACGACCTCGGGCTGCCGGGCGACACCCGCGGCGACGAAGGCTACGACGCTACCCTGGAGCGCGAGTACGAGCGCTGGCGGGATCTCGGCCTCTCCCCCGAAGAGATGAGCTTCCCGGATGGAGCCCCGTTCCGCGTCTCGCGCCTGCCGCTGAAGGAAGGGTTCCTCACCGAGAGCCTGGACGGCGGCCTCGTCGCTCCGCTCATGGGAGACATCCAGGACGCCCGGACGGGCAGCCTGCGGATCATCACCCTCCCGAACTTCTGGGCGCACGCCAACTGCGACTACGCGATGACGACCCGTTTACTGCCGGCCGCCCCGGACCTCACGAACGTAGAGGTCTGTTTCCTCGTCCGCGAAGACGCCGTCGAAGGCGTGGACTACGACCCGCAACAGGTGGCCGCCGTTTGGGAAGCGACGTGCGAACAGGACTGGGAGCTCTGCGAGAATAACTACGCCGGCATCGAGTCCGTAGCCTACGAGCCCGGCCCCTTCTCGGACGTCACGGAGAACTCGGTCGAGGACTTCACGCGATGGTATCTGGAGCAGCTAACCGAGCGCGAGACCGCCCAACACCACGCCGCATCCTCCAGAGGATGACCTGAGACTCCGTCCCGGAGCTCGGAACTCCAGGCCGAACTCGATGCTCTCCCGCGCAACCCGTCTCTCCATCCCCCAGGAGGCCACAGGTGCGCGCAACGGGAATCCTCTCGTCGCGGCGCTCAACCTCGGCGCCGTACCCGGCGACGTAGACGGCAACCTACACCTGGCCGAGCAGACCATCATGGAGGTAAAACGGGAGAATCCCTCCCTCACCTGGGTCGTCCTCCCCGAGCTTTTCACGAGCGCCTATTCCAGCCTGGCGACGATACACCGGCACGCCGAGGACGCGGAATCAGGGACGAGCGCGAGGCGGTTCGGCGCGCTGGCCCGGGACCTCGGTATCTACGTGGTCTACGGGTTCCCCGAATGGGCATTCGGTTCCCCATACATCTTCGACAGCGCCAATCTCGTTGGGCCGGATGGAGTCCTGGCGACCTACCGCAAGCGAAACCTCGTTCGGACGACGGGAGAAGAGTTGGTATTCACCCCCGGTACAACGCTTCCTATCATCGAGGTGAACGGGTTGCGGGTGGCGCTCATGATCTGCTGGGACCTGGGATTCCCGGAAGTGGCCCGAGAGGCGGCGCTGGGCGGGGCAGATTTGATCCTTGCTCCAGCCGCCTGGCGCCACCCCTGGGGACCCCAGTACGACCTCTCCTGCGCCGCCCGAGCCCTCGACTCCGGCGTCTACCTCGCCAGCGCCAACCAACTCGGCGCATACCCGGAGGCCCGCTTCGACACCCCCGGTCACGTCTACGGCCCCGATGGACTGTGCGTCTCCCGCGGCGTAAACACGACCAGCGTCAGTGAGATAATTCCCGGCTTCTCCAACCTCTGGCGAGCGCGCTTCGGGAGCACGCTACTCGAAGCGCCTCATCCCGTTCCGCAAGAATCCTGCCTTTAAGGCCGTATTTGCCAAAAGTTATGGGCGGACTTCCGAACTCGTCGAATGACCCGGGCATGTTTGCGGCGGTTCGCCTGAACAATTAGTATTGCTCCACGGACCTCCGCGATGGCACTCTATAGATAGAGAGGAACCACCATGCCCAGAGTCTGCGTCTTCGACGTGAACGAGACACTCCTCGACCTCGCCGCCCTCGACCCGCACTTCGAGCGCGCGTTCGGGGACGCCTCGGTGCGCCGGAGCTGGTTCATGCAGCTCCTGCAATCAGCCCTCGTCGCCACCATAACCGAGTCCTACACGGACTTCGGCGCGATAGGAGCCGCCGCACTCCAGATGACCGCGGAGCGGCAGGGTATAGAGCTATCGGACGAAGACCAGCAGAGCATCCTGGGCGGTATGCGCGAGCTTCCACCACACCCGGAAGTCGCGGAGAGCCTGGATCGGCTACGCGACGCGGGGATACGCATAGCGGCCCTCACCAACTCCACGCAGGAAGTCGCCGAGGCGCAGCTAAACAACGCGGGGCTGGCGGATAAGTTCGAGCGGATCCTCTCCGCCGACACCGCCAAACGCATCAAACCATCCCCCGCCCCTTACCGCATGGCCGCGCGATCTCTGGAGATACCGGAGCGCGAGCTGCGGCTCGTGGCCGCGCACGCCTGGGATGTGGCCGGAGCCATGCGCACCGGATGCGCCGCCGCCTTCGTAGCCCGCCAGCCGTTCGACCCGCTGGTCGAGCGCCCGGACGTATTCGGCAAAGACCTGAGCGAAGTCGCCGACAAGATCATCGCGGTCGAAGTCTGACGATTCGAGTGTCTCCGTGAACAATTGGGGAGCGCGACCGTACTCGCGCCACGCTCCCCGATCTTTCAACTGTAGTACTCGGGCGCTTTCTTGAATTTGGGCCATTCCTCGGGGTCGTGTCCGGTAACGAGCGTGGCGTCCAGCCCCTCCACGGTGCGGCGGACTTTGCGGGTGGAGTTTGCCACGTCGGCGGCGGAGTGAATGAGGCCGGGGAGCGCCGTCTCGTTGTAGTGGTCCATCGTGTAACAGGCGTCGGCGGTGAGCATCATCGGCCCCTCGCTTTCGAGGTCGACGACGAGCGAGGTGTGCCCCGGCGCATGGCCCGGT
>JBBPZZ010000053.1:0-3721 GCA_038198445.1 Rubrobacterales bacterium | reverse complement strand
GTCCTTGCACAAAAAGCGCTGCTTTGAGTTGGAGGTCATCCCGTTTCGGACGATATTTTCGCTTTTGCAATGCCGGCATGTAATCTGAAGCGTAACCATGATAGTGAGTGTAGCGCGTCTCTCTCCATTGAACCATTACCGAAGTTTATAATGCACCATCTCAGCCAGCTCCCTATTCCGGTCTCATGATGTGGCTAATATACGAGCTTTTGTACCGTTTGGATCAGGGACCGCCGTCCGTCTGCGCCGCGAGCATGTCGAGGGCGACGGCGGCGGTCCAGGACTGCTCGGTCGAGCCGAGCGGCTCTCCCGTGAACGGCTCGAAGTATTCCGCGAAGCCTCCGTCCGCGAGCTGGCCGAGGGCGGCCCGGCGCAGCTTCGAGGCGCGCTCATGTTCGCCGAGGCGGATGAGCGACCACCAGAGGAGCCAGTTGACGACAGGCCAGGTCGGTCCGCGCCAGTAACTGCGCCGCAGGAAACCTGGCTCCAGGGGGCTGGTGGACGGCGGGACGGGCCAACGCAGGTCGGGGTTACCGGCGAACTCGGAGGAGTCCAGCGTCTCCAGGAGATCCGCCAGGCGTTCGGGGGTGAGGCCGCCGGAGATCAAGGGCGCCAGACCGGCGACCGTTCTTACTCGCGCGGGCTCTCCCGAGCGCAGGTCGAGGTCCAGGCAGAGCCCCAACTTCTGGTCCCAGCAGTCTTCGAGACCGTCGCGGCCGCGTGAGATCCAGGCCCTCATAACGTCGCGGTCTTCTTCTGGCGCTTCGATGGCCTCGGAGATTTCCAGGAGCGCTTCGTTGGCGGCGACCAGGACCGCGCTGAAGAGGACGTCCTTCACCAGGAAGGGATGCGACTCGTAGATCTCCGCCTCCTCGTAGCGGGCGCTCTTGAGCGACTCCAGGAGCCAGAGGAAGCAATCGTACTCGGCGTCCGTCGGACGGTGCGAGGGGTCTTCGACGTGCTGCAAGTCGTACCGGGTGTATGGCGGCATCTCCCCTATCTCGACGGTCTCCAGGGTGGCGTCCCAACGGGGAGAGTTATCCGTGCCGCTCTCCCAGGGATGGTAGATGGTCACCAGCCCGGAGCCTTCGGGGTCGCGGGCGGTCGCCAGGTAGCGATGCCAGGCGAAGAGGCGCGGGTAGTTGCTTTCGAGGAAACGCCGGGCGCGTTCGATGCGGCGTCCGTCCTTTCCCTGGGCGGCCTCCCAGATCCTCAGCACGGCGATCGCGTGTACCGGCGGCTGGCACAGGCCGCTCGTGCGGGTCTTGGACGGAGCGTTCTTAGAGAGCGCCGTGACGTCCCAGCGCTCGGCGTCCGGGAAATAGCTGCGAGGCGGGGCCTTGGGGTTGAAGACTATGTGTGGGACCTTGCCATTCCCCCACTGGCTCGCGAAGAGCGTTTCGATCTCGCGGGTCGCCCGCAGGTTGTCCAGGTGGGCGAGGCCGAGAGCTATAAAGGCGCTGTCCCAACTCCACTGGTGGGGATAGAGCGAGGGGGCCGGCTTCGTCCAGGACTCCAGGCTATTGCGCCGCAATACCCCGGCGGCGAGGAGGTTTACCGGGGATGGATCTTCGGGGTCCGGCGGCTCGGAGGTGCTCCCCGCGCTTTGATCTTTCTGCATCTCGGTCTTCTAATTCACTTCTCTAGCTTATGTAATAACCACAAGTCTTAGCACTATCCCCCGCGCGTTCAACCTCTTCGAGCAAAAAAGAGGCCCGAACCTGAAGATCCGGGCCTTCGCACTCTATCCTGTGCCTACTCGCCGGAGTCTTCGAGCTCCTCTGTGACCTCCTCGTAGTACCCGGACAGAGAACCGACGAAACCATCGTGGGCCTCGTAAGACTCGCGCCGAACGTGCCAGAAAACCTCCCTCTGCTCCCTTGCCTGGGCGGCCACCCTCTCCAGCAGACCGCGGTTCATCTCATTCTGGTCCTGCAGAAGCTCCAGACCTTCCTCGAAGAACTCCCGCGTCAGCCTCTCGTTGCTCTCACGCATGGCGAAAGCCCGCTCCACGACCGCGCGGTATGACTCCCGGTTGATCTCGGCCATCCTATCCGCGGCCACGCCAACCCGTTCCAGGTATCTCTCATCCACGATGCTACCTCCTTAACCCTGGGCGTAATGATACCTCAATATGACGCCCGGTAAAGGTTCCGACGACCGAAAACCCATCCTCCCATGCTTGACTTGCATGTCCAGGCCCCAAGTCTCGGTGAATCGTCTAGTCTTCTATTCGCACCTTGTTCCCGTAGAAGGCGACGTGATCCTTGATGTTCGCGGCGGCGTCTTTCGGCTCCGGGTAGTACCAGGCCGCGTCCTCGGCCGAGGAGCCATCCACCTCGACGTTGTAGTGGCTCGCCTCGCCTTTCCAGGGGCAGTGCGTTTGGGTCTCGGACTCCCTGAGATATTCGCTGTTCACCGACTCTGGCGGGAAGTAGTGATTGCCCTCTACCACCTCCGTGTGTCCGCTCTCGGCAAGTGTAACGCCGTTCAAGATCGCTTTCGGCATCCTCGGCTCCTTTCCAATGTGGATAGATTATATAAGGTGCCCGTATTAGCAAAGTTAAATACTGGTTAACCTATTCGAATTTCGGTTCCGGTTATACAGCGCGCGGATGTTGTTGCTAACATGGCACAGGAGCGTGGAAACTAGGGAAAGGGCGTGAGCGGTGGTCAGAGTAGCCGTTATAGGGGGCGACGGCATCGGTCCCGAGGTGGTCGGGGCGGGAATCCGGGTCATGCGGGCCGCCGCGGAAGGCGACCCGTCGCTGGATCTCGACTTCACGGAGTTTCCCTGGGGCTGCGAATATTATCTGGAGCACGGCCGGATGATGCCGGAGGACGCGATCCAGACGCTGGCGGAGTTCGACACGCTCTATCTGGGGGCGGTCGGTTGGCCGTCGGTCCCGGACCACGTATCGCTCTGGCAATTGCTCCTCCCCATCCGGCGAGGCTTCGACCAGTACGTCAACCTGCGCCCGGCCCGGCTCCTCAAAGGAGTCGAAAGCCCCCTCGCCCGGCCTGGCGCGTTGGACATTACGGTCGTCCGCGAGAACACGGAGGGCGAGTACTCGGATTCCGGCGGACGCATCTACAAGAACACGCCGCATGAGATCGCCGTGCAGGAAAGCATCTTCACCCGGCGCGGCGTCGAGCGGATCATCCGCTACGCCTACGAGACCGCCGGAGAGCGCGGCGGCCGGCTCGTCGGGGCGACCAAGTCAAACGGAATCAGCATAACCATGCCCTTCTTCGATGAGATCTTCCGTGAGATCGGCGAAGAGTACCCCGGCGTCGAGGCGTCGCTCATGCACGCCGACGCCCTTGCCGCTAGGCTAGTCCTCGACCCGGAGAGCTTCGACGTGGTCGTGGGATCCAACCTGTTCGGCGACATCCTCTCGGAGATAACCGCCGCCATCACGGGAGCCATCGGTATCGCTCCCTCGGCCAACTTAAACCCCGAAGGGACGTATCCCTCACTGTTCGAGCCGATCCACGGCTCCGCCCCGGACATAGCCGGAAAAGGGATCGCGAACCCATCCGGTGCGATTTGGGCCGCCTCGCTGCTCCTCGAATACACCGGCCACCCGGAGACGGGCAGCCGGGTCCTGCAAGCCCTGGAAGCCGCCCTCGGAGACGGAACCAGGACCCGCGACCTCGGGGGCTCCGCCACGACGGAAGAGATGACTAATGCCGTCATCGCGCAACTAATGTCCTCTGC
>JBBPZZ010000052.1:0-4137 GCA_038198445.1 Rubrobacterales bacterium | reverse complement strand
CAACTTCGATCTTCGCCACCACGTCCGCGACGCGGCCGAAGGCGGCCCGCCGGAGGCGCCTTTCTCGGACCTCGGTGTGCGAGGGATAATCCCGCACGACGCCGAGAAGACCGCGATGGGCTGGCCCGTCGACCCGGAGGGACTGACGGAGATGCTGGTGCGGATAAAAGAAGAATACGCTGACCTTCCCATCTACGTCACCGAGAATGGTCGCGCCGTCCACGACTACGTCGACCCGGAAGGCAACGTGAAAGACGAAGAGCGCATCGCCTACCTCGCCGCGCACTTTCGGGCGGCGCGCGATGCGATGGAACGCGGGGTAGACCTGCGAGGTTACATGGTCTGGTCGTTCCTGGATAACTTCGAGTGGGCCGAAGGATACTCCAAGCGATTCGGTATAGTGTTCGTTGACTACGGGACCCAGAAGCGCATCCCCAAGGCGAGCGCCCGCTGGTACACGCGTGTGATCCAGAACAACGGACTACCCGATTGAAGAGGAGACACTACATGATTTTCTACTCGTTCCAAGACGAAGAGCATGTAGAGGAAGCGGATTGAGCCAACTCCGGCGGAACCCGACTCCGTGCGAGAGGGTAGAGTGTGCCACCCATTGCCGGGACAGTGCCTTCGCTCCGTTGGCTGAGTACTGGGCGGGCGCGTGAAGCTACTTGTCACGGGCGGCGCCGGCTACGTTGGGAGCGTTGTTGCGGCGCAACTGGTCGAGGCCGGTCACGAGACGGTGGTTCTGGATGACCTCTCCAAAGGCCACGTCCAGGCCGTTCCGGCAGGTGCGCGACTATTCCGGGGAAACCTTTTGGACACTGGGTTCGCGCGCGAGGTGCTGTCCGAGGGCTTCGACGGCGCGCTCCACTTCGCGGCGCTCTCGCTTGTCGGTGAGTCTGTGGAGAAGCCGGGACTCTACTACCGCAACAACGTGGGCGGGACCCTGAACTTGCTGGAAGCGATGGTCGAGGAGAACGTGTCTCGACTTGTCTTCTCCTCGACGGCCGCGGTCTACGGAGAGCCGGAAGAAGTTCCGATCCGGGAGACCGCCTCGACGCTGCCCACGAATCCCTACGGCGCAACGAAGCTCGCGGTGGACCGTATGATCTCCGCCTACACCACGGCATACGGCCTCGCCGCCACAAGCCTCCGCTACTTCAATGTTGCGGGAGCGAGTGGTCGCTTCGGGGAGGATCATCACCTAGAGACGCACCTCGTGCCGCTTGTCCTCCGGGCCGCCGCCGATGGCTCATCCGTAAAGATATTCGGCACCGACTATCCGACCCGCGACGGCACCGCCATACGCGACTATATACACGTTGAGGATCTTGGTCGCGCCCACCTTCTCGCGCTCGAAGCGGCGCAGTCTGGTGAGCATCGCATCTACAATCTCGGAAACGGAGCGGGTTTCTCCGTCCGCGAGGTCATAGAGGCTGCCCGAAGGGTAACGGGCAGCAATATCGAGGCCATCGAAGCTCCGCGCCGGGCCGGGGATCCACCGGCCCTCGTCGCCTCTAGCGAGAAGATAAGGACGGAACTCGGCTGGAAACCGGAAAAACCCTTGCTGGAGGCCATGATCTCTGACGCCCGGGTCTGGATGCAGCGTCATCCTGAAGGCTACGGATAGCCTCCACAAGAGAGCGAGCGAAGTGACGTCCGCGCACACGCGGACAAGTTCATCAAATAGCCGTAGCTGATAGCCAGCGCCCCCGCTTTGTCAATCTCATCGGCTAGCACACACAAAGTACAAAGGCGGTTCCGCTCTCCCTGACGTTGCCGGCCGCAGCGCGCTCCGAGCCGGAGACTTCGATGCCAGGAACCAGGCGCTTTTTCTGATCTGACTGGCTTCGGTACATCACACATGAGCTTGTGGATAGGAGGGCTACAATATCAGTGGAGTCCACCTGGAAAGTTTAACCTCTCCGTTTTGCCGGGTAAGTCCTTTTCGACATTACGAACCAGGAAGGAGTAGCCGCATGGCTAACGAGTTGCAGGGCAAGAAGATCGCTATTCTACTCGCCCCGGTGGGCTCCGAGCAGGTCGAGTTTACCGAGCCGAAGAAGGCGGTCGAGGACGAGGGAGCGAGCGTTGACGTCGTCGGGATAGAGACCGGCGATGCCCAGACCATGAACAGCGACGTGGAGCCTGGCGAGACTTTCACGGTGGAGAAGACCTTCTCCGAGGTCTCGGCGGACGAGTACGACGGCCTCGTAGTGCCGGGCGGGACCGTGGGGGCGGACAACCTCCGTGGCGACCCCGACGCCGTCGCGTTCGTGAAGAGCTTCTTCGAGCAGGGGAAGCCGGTCGGTGTGATCTGTCACGGCCCCTGGACGCTGGTCGAGGCGGACGTGGTCAAGGGCCGCACCCTTACCTCCTATCCCACTCTACAGACCGACATCCGCAACGCGGGCGGGAACTGGGTGGATGAGGAAGTCGTCACGGACGCCGGACTCGTGACCAGCCGCAACCCGGACGACCTGCCGGCGTTCTGCGCCAAGATCGTCGAGGAGTTCGCCGAGGAGGGCAAGCACGAGGACCAGACGCGCAGCGCCTAGCGGCGGATATTCGACATAAAACGAGGCGCCTGTCGCCTCACCGCTCGCCGGACTCCGTCATCGACGGGGTCCGGTTTCGTCTCTTCTGACACAGAGAACGCAGGCTGATCCAGTATGATCTGGTGTACGCCAGAGACGTGGATGGGGGAAGGTTTGCGGACAGAAGGACGACGACAGGACAATCCCGACGGATTCGCGCCTTCCGCGAGAAGGAGCGGCCCCGTCGAAGTACCCGAGTCCCTGCTCGCCGGTCGTGCCGGGGCCGAACAGTATGGGTTCATCATCCTGGGCGCCGGGTGCGCCGGCCTGAGCCTCTGCCACTACCTGCTAGAGCGTGGTGTTACCGAACCGATCTTGATCCTGGACCACAAGACTACCTTCGAGGATGACAGGACCTGGTGTTTCTGGGACGTGCAAGACACTCCGTTCTCGCACCTGGCGAGAGCGTCCTGGCACTCCTGGAGCGTCATGGACGGCAACCGGACTATCACCCAGACTTCTGAGAAATATCCCTATCTCTGTCTTGCCGGCGGAGATTTCCACGAGTGCGTGTTACGGAGCATCGCCGCATATCCGAACGTTACCCTGCGGCTCGGCGAAGCGGTGGCGGGGTATGAGGAACGCGGCGGCCACGCGCTGGTCAGGACCCTCGGAGGTTCATACGCCGCCCGTGTAGTGCTCGACGGGCGCGGGCTGGGCGCGGGCTCTCCGGTCTTCGAGGAGTTGCGCCGGAGTTCGTGCTGGGTTCCGCAGCAGTTCCTCGGATGGCGTTTGCGAACGACCCGGCCGGTCTTCGACCCGGAGGTCTGTACCTTGATGGACTTCTCCGTGAGCCAGCGTCGGGGATTGCGGTTCATGTATGCGCTGCCTATTGGAGAGCGCGAGGCGCTCGTGGAGAACGTGTACCTCAGCGATGTGGAGGTTCCGGCGGAAGAGCATAGGGCGGAGATGGCTTCGTACCTGCGCGATCGCTACGGGCTCTCGCCGGAGGAGTATAGGGTGGATGGTGAGGAGCGTGGCTACATCCCGATGACGGATTATCGTTTCCCGCGACGGATCGGTGAGAGGTCCTATTCCATAGGGATGCTCGGTGGTGAGACACGCCCCTCCACGGGATATACGTTCTTGCGGATTCAACGATACTGTCGCGCCCTGGCGGAAGCCCTGACCGGGGACGGCGAACCACCAGACCGGGTCGACTCGCGGCGCTTCGAGATGCTCGACGCCATATTCCTGCGCTTTATGCGGCGGCACCCGGAGCGATGCCCGGACATCTACGCCAGGATGTTCGGGCGTGTCCCGCCGGACGCCCTGGTACGATTCCTGACCGAACGGAGCACGCCACTGGAGGAGTTGCGCCTGGTCCTCTCGCTACCGAAGGCGCCGTTCTTAAAGATCGCGGGCGAAATGCTCCTCGGCCGGAACCCGTAAGTGAGATCCCTCCCACCCGGCGCGACACCTTCCGCGAGATACACCCTGGCTCGGTCAACGAACGTGCTCTCTCTCGCTCCGGTTGCCGGTCTAACGGTCCTTTTCGCCGCCGGCGTGACGGTGCCGGAGTACCTCGTATACGCGCCGT
>JBBPZZ010000051.1:0-4460 GCA_038198445.1 Rubrobacterales bacterium | reverse complement strand
CGCCCTCGGCGGTCAGGATAGCGGCGCGGCGGGTCCTTTCGGCCTGCATCTGCTTCTCCATCGCCTGCTGGATGTCTCTCGGAGGGATGATCTCCTTGAGCTCCACCCTCGTCACCCTGATGCCCCACTTCTCCGTCACCTCGTCCAGGATAGTGCGAAGCTTCGCGTTGATATCGTCTCTGGAGGTCAGCGTCTTGTCCAGGATCAGGTTACCGATCACGTTCCGCAGCGTAGTCTGCGTGATCTGCTCCAGCGCCAGATGGAAGTTCGCCACCTCGTACTCCGAGGCCCGCGCATCCACGACTGCGTAGTAGACGACGGTGGAGATCTGCATCCCCACGTTGTCGTTGGTGATGACCGCCTGCGGCTGGAATGCGATGACCTGCTCGCGCAGATCGGTCTTGGGCAACATCTTATCCACCACCGGCACGACGAACGTCAGGCCGCTCTCGGCCGTCTTGTGGTAACGCCCCAGCCTCTGGATGATCGCCACCCGGCTCTGCGGAATTATCCTGATGCTCCTCGCCGCCACGACGAACACCACGAACGCCAGTATCGCCAACACTATAAGGCCAACGCTCACGACTCATCTCCTTCGTCGATCTCCACCACTTCTACCAGGGCCGTTATCCCATCCGTGTCCAGCACCCGCACACGCGTACCTTTCTCTATCCCTAGATCCGAATACATCGACTTCGCCGTCCAGAACTCGCCGTTCCCTATCCGAACCATCCCCTTCTCGCCCGGCTTGATACGACTGGTGACCACCCCACTCTTCCCCGTAACGTTATTGCTGCTCACGTACCGCTCGCCGCCGCGCAGGGCCAGCCGATTCACGAGCGTCGGACGCAGGATCGCCATGCTGAGAAGCGACGCCAGTATGAACCCGACGATCTCTAACCCGAGGCCCAGGTGCAGGAAAGCCATCACAAGCGCGACCACCGCCCCGAGCGAGAAAAAGAGCAAAACGAAAGAAACGCTAACGATCTCCCCGACGAAAGCCAGGGCGGCCAACGCGGCCCAAAAAATGATCTCTACATTGTCTCCCACGGTTGGGCGACCTCCTTCGAATGAATTTTATACCAGCGCCGTCGAGCGCGTCGCCTCCACTTGAGGGCAATCTCGCAAGCCGCCTATGTAAAATGTCCGCATGACACAAGGGATCACCGCCGAAAACGTCCGCAAGTACCTCCGGGGCGTGGACTCGTCTCTTCCGGGCTCAGCGCCGTCGCCCGAAGACGTGACCTTCCTGGCCCGCGGCGAATATAGCCTGAACTACCTCGTCCGAGGGAAGGACCTCGACTACGTGGCCCGGCTCATAACCGGAACCCAGATCGGTCTGCCCCTGAAAGAGCAAGCGCCATACGAGTTCCACGCCCTTGAACTCCTCGCTCCCTCCGGCGTAACGCCGAAGCCATACCACGTCGATCCCGAGCCTGACGGCCTGCCCTATCCCCTGATTCTGGAAGAATACCTGCCCGGCCGTCCTCTCGCTTACGCAACAGACACCTCAGCCGCCGCCCGCTGCGCCGCCGCCATCCACGGCCTCGGCGTGCCGGAGAACCACCATCTGCAACTCCACCCGGATCCCGCCCCCTCGATACTCGCCGAGTCCCGCGAGCTTGCCAACCCCTACCTCGGCTGGACCGGCGCCGCGGAAGAGAGTAAGGCCGCCCTGCGCCGGGGGTTCGGGCGGATAGCAGAGTTCCTCCAGCATGAGGAACTCTTTAACGAGGAGGACCTCGCCATCGTCAACTACGACCTCAACACCCACAACTTCGTCGTGGACGGCGGCGAGGCGAAACTGCTCGACTGGGAGAAAGCCCGCATCGCGCCGCGCACCCAGGACCTCGCCCACTTCCTGCTCCCCACCACGACCCTCTGGCGCAACGATACGGCAGCCTTACTTTCGAAGACGCAAGAACAGGAGTTCATCGAGGCATATCTGGAACGCAGCCCGGTCGAAGACGTCGATAGGTTCCTGACCCAACTCGACGCCATGAGGGTCATAGTCTCCCTGAGGGCCGTATCATGGTGCGCGTGGGCGTTGCGGGAGACGGCCCGGAGCTCGCGGCCCATCACGAACGAAGAGACCCTGAGCAAGAGCAGGATGTACCTGGAGCCCGAGTTCCTCGAAGAGCTTTTTGGATCGTGAGTGACCGTAGGAAGTCTTTGCTGGTCGAAGCCTCCTTGCTGTTAGCAGTCTTCTTCGTTGGGACGGACTTCGTGGCGGTCAAGTACACGCTGCATGACGTGCCACCGCTGGTGCTCGCTGCGTTGCGGTTCACGGTAGCGGGCATATTACTCTATTGCATCGTGCGCGTTATCGAGCCGGCGAGCAGGCTGAGGCGCAAAGACCTACTTCCAATGCTGGGTCTGGGTCTCGTGGGAGTTACCCTCAACCAGACCTGCTACATCGCCGGCCTGGGCCTCACCGGCGGCTCCGAAGCCGCGCTCATGTTCGCAACCGCGCCTGTGTGGGGCCTGTTATTGGGCATCGGTCTCCGCCTGGAACGGGCCGGGACGAACCACCTCCTCGGCATGGGTCTCGCCCTCGCGGGGGTGACTCTTGTCATATACGATGGTCTCGGGCTGGGCAGCGCGAGCCCGGCGGGAGACCTCCTGGTACTCGCCAGCGCCGCGGCGTGGGGTGGATACGCGATGTTCTCGTTGCCCGTGCTCCGGCGGTACTCGCCACTCGCCGTCGCCGCCTACTCTACGTTGTTCGGCGGCCTCATCATCCTGCTCCTTGCTTCCTCACAATTATTCAGCATGGATTGGCGCGCCGTCGGTATCCGCTCCTGGGCAGGGCTGATCTACTCCACGCTCTTCTCATCCGCCTTCGCGTTCACCGCCTGGCAACAGGGAGTATCCCGTATGGGAGCGAACCGGGTGCTGGTCTATCTGTACCTCGTCACGCTCGTCGGGGCTACAGCCAGCGTCCTGCTTCTGGGAGAAGGGCTCGGGCTCTTGAAGCTCGTGGGAGCCGCGATTATCCTCCTCGGAGTCTATCTAGTCCGCGGCCGCCGGGCGGCTGCAGGTACGGGTCCCCCGTAGGGTCAGATATTTAAGCAACTCGTAAGGAAACCTGGCAAAAGGCTCGTATCCTCATGCTACGATCTCATCGAGGTGGAGAGAGGAGTCCTTTGACTGTCGAATCGGATAGAGACCTCGCTGGCCTGCGTAGGGTAGGACGGGTGGTGGCTCTCGCCCTGAAGGAGATGAGAGAGAAGCTCGAACCGGGCATGACGACAGGAGAGCTGGACGCAGTTGGAGGGCGGGTCTTCGAACTTTATGGCGCCCGGTCTGCTCCTTATCTCACCTACGGTTTCCCCGGCGTCAACCTCATCAGCGTGAACGACGAGGCGGTGCATGGCATTCCGGGAGACCGGATCATAGATCCCGGAGACCTGGTGAAGATCGACGTGACGGCGGAGCTCGGAGGGTACGTCGCGGACGCGGCGATCACAGTGTCTTTACCGCCCGCGACAACCACACACGACGAGCTACGGGACTGCGCGAAGTTCGCCTTCGGGCGGGCCGTCTCCGTCGCGCGGGCGGGCCGTCCAATCAACAAGATCGGGCGCGCTATCGAGACCGCTGTACGGAACAGAGGCTTCACCGTCCTCCCCGAGTTGCAGAGTCACGGCGTCGGGCGGACCATCCACGAGTCTCCCACCATCCCAAACTACTACGACCGGCGGCTGAACGAACCGCTAACGGAAGGGCTCGTCATAACCATAGAGCCGATCATCTCCGCCGGCTCCAACAGGACCGCGGATGGAGGTGACGGCTGGACCATCAAAACCGCGGACGGCAGTCCCGCCGCCCATCACGAGCACACCATCGTCGTCACGAAGCGCCGCCCGATCATATTAACCGCCGCATGAACCACCAATCTACCCGCGTAGTCCTCGACTGCGACACCGCCAACGAGGTAGACGACCAGTTCGCCATCGCGCACGCTCTCGGCTCTCCCGAGGCTCTTGATGTGCGCGGTGTGATCTCCGTCCACAACACGACCGCCCACGGCCCTTCTTCCAGAGACATGTACCAGGAAGAGGCCGGGCGCGTCGTGGGACTCTGCGGTTCGGGCATACCCTGTATCCCCGGCGCGGAGCGGCCTATGGAGGACCGTTCGACGCCCGTTCCCAGCGAAGGCCTGGACTTCCTCGTCGCGGAGGCGAAGCAAGCTCCGCTCACCATTATCGCCACCGGCCCGGCGACGGACGTTGCCTCGCTGGTACTCGCGGCCCCCGAGGTACGGGAGAACTTGCGCGTCGTGTGGCTCGGAGGCTTCGGGGACGAGGCGAGCTACCGGCGTTTCAAGATGGGTGAGCTGAACGGACGCGCGGACATAGCGGCATGGCGAGCATTGCTGGAAGAACCCGTGGAGTTGTGGCAGGTTCCGGGATGGCCCGCCCCGGCGAAACTGGTTGTGGACTCAAGTTCGGCGGAGG
>JBBPZZ010000050.1:0-20721 GCA_038198445.1 Rubrobacterales bacterium | reverse complement strand
CTCGTGACCGACGCTGTTATGCACGATGCCGACGACCGTACCAGGCTGGCGCGAGAGGTGCTGGAGTTCGGGGCAAAGCTAAGGATGCGATGAGCGTCTTCGCGGTTGTTCCAGTAAAGGACCTATGGGGGACGAAGAGCCGTCTAAGTCCGATCCTGAACTCCGGCGCGCGGGCCGGCCTGACCCTGTACATGATGGGACGGGTGATCTCCGCCCTCCTGGAGGCCGGTGTAAAGGAGGTCTGCGTTGTGAGCCCGGACCCAATAGTGCTAGACACAGCCTCTGAACGCGGCGCTACGCCGCTCACGCAAGAGAGCCGCGGCCTGAACCCCGCTCTCGATGAGGGGCGCCGGTGGGCGATGAGCAAGGGGGCGACTTCCCTGCTCGTGTTGCCCGCCGACCTTCCGCTGCTCGAAGCCACGGACGTTCGGGCCGTCGTGGACGAGGTGAAAGAAGGTCCGTCGGTGGTGATCTCCCCGGACACGGCGCACGAGGGTACGAACGCTCTGCTCCTCCGTCCGCCGGACGCGCTGCCGTTCGCGTTCGGAGAAGGGAGCTACGACGCGCACCTCCGGACGGCCGCGGAGCGCGGCTTTCAGGTAGAGATTCTGGAGAGACCGCATATCGCCTTCGACCTGGATACCGGCGAAGACCTGGTCCGTCTCCAACGGCAGGCCCCCCAGGCGTGAAGAAGTTAGAGATCATTCCCGTCGAAGGCGTCCCAGAGGTACGGCCCGGCGACGACCTGACGGAGATCATCCTCCAGCTCGCCGGGGACCAGCTTCGTCCGGGGGACATCCTAGTCGTCACGCACAAGGTCGTCAGCAAGGCCGAAGGACGTCTTGTGGACCTCCGCGCCGTCGAGCCTTCGACTCTCGCCAAGAGCTTCGCCGTCCGTTACGGCAAGGATCCGCGTCAGATCGAAGTGGTGCTTCGGGAGAGCCGGCGCATCGTCCGTATGGACCGGGGCATCATTATCTCCGAGACGAATCATGGCTTCGTGTGCGCCAACGCCGGGGTGGACGCCTCGAACGTCCCCGGCGACGATGTGGTCTGTCTGCTACCGCTCGACCCGGACGCTTCGGCGCGTGGACTCCGTGAATCGCTTATGTCCCGTCTGGACTTCGATCTCGCCGTCGTTATCACGGACTCGTTCGGCCGCGCGTGGCGGCATGGCATCACGGATATCGCCGTCGGCGTCGCGGGGATGAACCCTGTCGCCGATTACCGGGGACTGGACGATCCTCACGGATTTCCGCTGGAGGCGAGCGTGCTGGCTCCGGCCGATGAGATAGCGGGCGCCGCCGAGCTGGTTATGGGTAAGACCGAAGGCGTCCCGCTGGCAATAGTGCGCGGCTACGAATACCAACCGGCGTCCGGCAGCGCCGCTGACTTAATCATGCCGCCCGAACGGGACATGTTCCGGTAAAATCCCGGCCGCCCGAACCCGGATACCGTGCTCCACGCCCGCAATATCGGCGGCGAAAGTAGCTTCTACAGCACTTATTGTGGAAGATTTTACGAAAACCCGACAAAAACCATCGGATTTGAGTTGACGCGGGGGCTTCTGGCTCTTACTATCCGGCACATGAGATTACAAGGCAGTCGAGGACTGGCGGTAGGGCGAATGTCAAAGGCCCCTTGCTCGGATGCTCGATGTAGCGCTCGCGCCTGACCACACCCCTCGTTTTCAAATACGATCATAATGGAGGACCGCTGATGTCCGAGTTTCCGCGTTCTAAGACTGAAAAATCCATTCAACCCTCTCCGGCCCAGCTCGAACGAGCGTCCGGGCATCTGGAGGGGGCTGAACCCCAGGAGATCATTCAGTGGGCGGTGGACACTTACGGGGACCGGGTGGCGCTCTCGGCTTCTTTCGGCGGGGGCGAGGGGATGGCTCTGGTGGATATGATCTCGAAGATCTCCCACAAGGTCACCATCCTGACCATCGATACTGGCTTTATCTTCGAAGCCACCGCGCGGTTCCGGGAAGAGGTCATGCGTCATTACAAGCTGCCGGTCGAGCTTCTGAGGCCGGCGCTCTCCGTGGACGAGCAGGTTGCGAAGTACGGTGAGCAGATGCGTACCTGCACGCCGGACCTGTGCTGCCAGGTCCGCAAGATAGAGCCGTTGAAGCGGGCTCTAACCCGCTACGACGCCTGGATGACCGGCATCCGCCGCGAGCAGACCCCCCAGCGGGCGGGCACCAGAGTCGTCGCCTGGGAAGATCGCTACGAGGCCGCGAAGATCGCCCCTCTTGCTTCCTGGACCGAGGAGCAGGTCTGGGACTACATCAGGGAGCACAACGTACCCGTGAACCCTCTTTTGCACCAGGGTTACAAGAGCATCGGTTGCGAGCCGCAGACCCGGCCGGTCCACGATGACGAGGACCCGAGGGCCGGACGTTGGGCCGGGCTGGATAAGACCGAGTGCGGTATTCACTTTGCGGGAGGCGCGGTACAGCGTGCAAACGCTTAGGGAAGACCAGAAGCTAAACAAGGTAGAGAAGATAAAACTGGAGCGGCACCCGCTGGATATCCAGCAGGCGATCATCGACACGTACTCCGGCGACCTCAAGGCCATGGATGAAGTCCCCGGCGAGGTCGAGCGTCTGAAGTGGGTCGGGGTCTACCCGCAGAAGCAGGGCGGCGACGCCTTCATGATGCGGATAAAGATTCCGGGCGGAGTGCTTACTCCCGAACAGACGCGGGTCATCGGCAAGATCGCCATGGATTTCGCCAACGGACCGATCCCTAACCCGCACTTCGGCAACAACTTCCTGGACATCACCACGCGCCAGGACGTGCAGCTTCACTGGATCAAGATGTCGGACATACCGGAGATCTGGCGGAGGCTAGAAGAAGCCGGCATGACGACCGTCCAGGCGTGCGGCGACTCCGCGCGCAACGTCCTCTCCTGCCCCGTCTCCGGCCTCGGTCACGACGAGGTAATAGACGCCTATACGGTGGCGCAGGAGATCTCGGACTACTTCACGGGCAACCGCGAGTACGCGAACCTCCCCCGGAAGTTCAAGATCAGCGTCACGGGCTGCACCGAGGACTGCGCTCAGGCGGAGATCAACGACATCGGCCTGCTCCCGGCGCGCCTGGAGGACGGCACGGTCGGCTTTAACTTGCGGGTCGGCGGCGGGCTCTCGGACGGGCCGCGTATGGCCTCGGACATAGACGTGTTCGTGCGGCCAGAGGAGGCCGTCGAAGTGACGCGGGCCATCGCGCAAGTATTCGGAGAACTCGGCAACCGCGAGAACCGCTGGCTGGCGAGGATGCGCTACCTGGTGCAGGAGCTTGGTCCGGAGCAGTTCCGCGAAGAGGTCGCAAAGAGGGCTAGCTTCGAGCTGACGCCAGCGGGCGAGGACCTGACGAAGCACTACCGTGGAGACCACGTCGGAGTCCACGAGCAGAAAGAAAAAGGACTCCGCTACGTCGGCCTCAACGTGCCGGTGGGCCGGATGAGCGGGGAGCAGTTCCAGGAGGCCGGACGGCTGGCGGAGGATTATGGGAGTGAGGTCCGTCTAGCCACCGACCCGAACCTCATCATCACCGGTGTCCCGGAAGACCGGCTCGAAGACCTGCTCGCGGAGCCGCTGTTGGAGCGGTTCTCGCCGAACCCCGGCGCGTTCTCGCGCGGCGTGGTCGCCTGCACGGGGAGCGAGTTCTGCCGCTTCGCAATCGTGGAGACCAAGATCCGGGCGGTCGAGTGGGCGAAGGAGATGGACGAGCGGGTCGGCGACGTCGGCCAGGAGGCGGTGCGGATGCACTTCTCCGGCTGCTCGGCGTCTTGCGCGCAGCCCCAGATCGGGGACATCGGATTCCGCGGCGAGACCGCGAAGACGCGCAACGGCATCGTCGAGGGCGTTGACATCGGACTCGGCGGCTCGCTCGGCAAGGACGCGGCGTTCATAGACTGGGTCGAGGGCGCGAAGCCGACTGACGACGTGCCGGACGCACTCGTCGCCGTCTTCGAGCAGTTCAAGGAGGAGCGGCGCGAGGGCGAGCGCTTCCACGAGTGGACGCGCCGCAAGAAGAACAAGGAGCTTCGAGAGACTCTCCGCAAGCCGGTTCGCAACGGGAGTGGTTCTTAGTGGCGGGCTTCGACATCCGGGACATGATGAACGACATCGAGGAGGCTCCCGGAAAGGTATGGTTCTGGGACCTGGAGAAGGCGGTCATCGACGCCGATCGGTGCGTGCAGTGCGGCGTGTGCGTCGCGGCCTGCCCGACGGACTCCATCGGGCTCGGCGAGGACGACCTGCCGCAGCTCGTCAAGATGTGTACCGGATGCTCGCTGTGCTGGGACTTCTGCCCGCGCGGAGGACTTCAGTACGAATCGACGTGGAAGATCATGGGCGTGGACCACTCCGTCGAGGGAGTTGGCCATGTCGAGGAGAGCTATACCGCTCGCGTCAAGCAGACTATGGACGGCGTGCAGGACGGCGGTTTCGTGAGCGCGCTCTTGATCTCACTGCTCGAAGCGGGTGAGATCGACGGGGCGCTGGTCGCCCGCGAGAGCGCGACCGAGCGGTGGAAGGGCGAGGCTTTCCTGGCGACGACGCCGGAGGAGGTGCGCGAGAGCGCGGGGAGCTTCTACAACCAGACGCTCGCCCTCGGACACGTGGACTTCAAGGGGTACGACCTGCCGCCGAACGCGCGCATAGCGGTCGTCGGGACGCCGTGCGAGATCGAGGGGATAAAAGCCATGCAGGCGCGGCCCTGGACGTGGGGATCATCGAAGGTGGAGGCTATTACGCTGACCATCGCGCTGCTCTGCACCAAGAGCTTCAACTACGAGAAGCTGATGCTTCAGGAGATACAGGACAAGCGCGGCGTGGACCTGGATAACGTCGGCCGGGTGGACATCATCCGGGGGAAGATGATCGTCCAGGACCTGGACGGAGAGACTATCTTCGAGGAGCCGATCCGGGACTTCCACGGCGCCGCCTTGAAAGGCTGCGACGAGTGCGCGGACTTCATGGGACACGCGGCGGACATCTCCGTTGGGAGCGTCGGGAGCGCCGACGGGTACTCAAGCGTGCTAGTACGAACGGAGGAAGGTCTAGACGCTTTCGAACGTGTAAAGGGCAGACTCGAACTCAGAGACCTTGACAAGCCGGAGGCTTTGAATAAGCTAGACGCTTTGGACAAGCGGGTTGCCTTCAAGAGCCTGAAGCGGGCCTTCGATCCCGAAGCTCCGCTCTTCATAGACTTCGAAGAGCATCTCGAAAACTACTCCGGGACGGACCGAGCCCCGGTCGAGCACGAAGCGGTGAGGTACTAATTTGGAAGACGCACGCAGAAGACTCCCTCTGCCGGAGGAGCCGGCGGAGTTGAAAGCCGAGACTCGCTCTCTACTAGATGAATCGCCCGAAGAGGGCAACCGGCTCATCAGTGACGCGAGCTTCGTCGCCGACCTCCTCTGGGAGGACTGGGGCGAAGGCCTCGAAGAGGCCGGTATGGGCTACGGGCGGTTCCTGGAAATCTCCCGCGGCTACTCGGCGGAGTTGAGGCTCTGGGTCGTCGGCGAACATCCCTGGGACCACTGCGCCGCCGGGCTCGCCGGCCGGGTCTGGCGCAGGCTGCCCACCAAACCGGAGAAGCAAGTGATCTCCACCGGAGCCAGCCGATGAAGGCCGCCACCGAGTACACATCCATAGCGCCACACGGAGGAGAGTTGGTCAACCGTCTCGCCCCAGCCCACGAGCGCGAAGAGCTAAAGCAGCAGGCCGCAAACCTCAAGCAGGTTACCCTCGGCCCAAGGACTCTCTCCGACCTTGAGATGATCGCCAGTGGTGTCTTTAGTCCCATCACCGGCTTTATGCTCAAGGATGATTACGATTCGGTCGTCGAGAACATGCGTCTCGCAAACGGTCTGGTCTGGTCCATTCCTATTACTCTGGCTGTCAGCCAGGATGAGGCGTCATCTCTCTCCGAAGGCGAAGAGATTGCTCTAACCGATGGTGATGGACGCATAGTCGCCACCATGAGGGTAGAGGATCTCTACACCTACGACAAGGAGCGAGAGGCTCAAAACGTCTACCGCACAACCGATGCCGAGCATCCGGGGGTCGCCGCGTTGTACCGTCAAGGAGAGGTCTTGGTAGGTGGAGAGATCACCCTGCTAGAAGACGAGCCTAACCCTCGTCCCTTCCCAGGCTACTACTACAAACCAGCGGAGCTACGGACACTGTTCGCCGAGAAAGGCTGGAAGAGGGTAGTAGGCTTCCAGACCCGTAACCCCGTACACCGCGCTCACGAGTACATCCAGAAGAGCGCCCTAGAGACGGTAGATGGTCTGCTCCTAAACCCGCTCGTTGGCGAGACAAAGTCAGACGACATCTCGGCTGCGGTGAGGATGAAGTCCTACGAGACTATCCTTGACAACTACTACCCGAAGGACAGGACGGTCCTCGCGGTATTCCCGGCGGCGATGAGGTACGCTGGACCGAGAGAGGCGATCTTCCACGCCATGTGTAGGAAAAACTACGGGTGTACGCACTTCATCATAGGGCGCGATCACGCCGGAGTTGGGAGCTACTACGGCACCTACGACGCCCAGCACATCTTCGATGAGTTCGAGGGTGAGGAGCTAGGGATAACGCCACTTATGTTCGAGCACTCGTTCTTCTGCAAGGCGTGCGAGGGGATGGGGACGACCAAGACCTGTCCGCACGACAAGGAGAACCACGTGTTCCTCTCTGGGACGAAGGTGCGGGAGATGTTGGGCAGGGGGGAGTACCCGCCGCCTGAGTTTTCCCGTCCCGAGGTGGTCGAGGTACTTATCAACGGGCTGCGGGATGAGGAGAAGACCATCAAGCAGCCGAGGAACTTCCAAGAATAAAGTTAGAAGCAAAGGAGAACGGTAATGGAGAATGGAACGAGGTATGGTCGCGGGTTCACGCTTTGGTTTACGGGGCTCTCGGGCGCCGGGAAGACGACCATCGCGGACATCGTGGAGCACGAGCTTCGTATGCGCCACGGTAAGATCGAGGTGCTGGACGGGGACATCGTGCGGACGAACCTATCCAAGGGACTCGGGTTCAGCCGGGAGGACCGGGACACGAACGTGTTGCGGATCGGCTTCGTCGCCGATCTGCTGACGCGCAACGGGGTGGGTGTGATCGTTTCGGCGATCTCGCCGTTCAAGGAGGTCCGGGACCAGGTGCGGCGCAACGTGGGCGACGGCTTCATCGAGGTCTTCGTGGACGCACCGCTTGAGGTCTGCGCCGAGCGGGACGTGAAGGGCCTGTACAAGAAGGCGTTCTCGGGCGAGATCCCACAGTTCACCGGTGTCTCCGACCCTTACGAGGCGCCCGTGGCTCCCGAGCTTCACATCAAGACCAACGAAGAAGAGCCGCAGGATAGTGCCCGCAGGGTCATCGAGCATTTGGAACAGCTTGGCTACCTGCGGCCCGCCACGATACTCGACCGGGCCTAAGCTGACTTAGATGATAGATCCCGCCCCCGCACTCTTCGGCCTGCTGGTCGGTTTCCTGGTCGGCCTGACGGGCGTCGGGGGCGGCTCTCTGATGACGCCGTTCCTCCTCTCGATAGGAGTCCCGGCGCCCACGGCGGTCGGGACGGACCTCACCTTCGCTACCCTGACGAAGCTAACGGGGTCTTTTCAGCACTTCCGCCAGAAGTCGGTGAACCTGGAGATCGCGCTCTTCCTCGGTCTCGGCAGCCTCCCGGCGGGCCTCCTGGGAGTGGGGACTCTGGAGTGGATCAAGGTCGCCTTCGACCCGGAGACGGTCCAATCCATCATGGTGACCATCATATCCTTTACCCTCGTGCTGGTCGGGTTGTCCCTGATCTACCGCGAGTTCTTCATGCCTCCCAGGGACGACACTCCGAGGGCGGGCCTATGGGACGGCAAATCTCCGATGAGCCGCAAGCGCCGGATGTACACGGTTCTGTTCGGCGCGACCGGCGGCTACCTCGTAGGGCTCACCTCTATAGGTTCCGGCAGCGTGATGGCAGTTCTTCTGCTGCTCCTCTACCCGATAGCGCCGGCGGTCATCGTCGGCACGGACGTGACCCACGCGACGGTCCTCTCGTTCGTCGTCGGCCTCGCGCACATGACCCAGGGCAACGTGGACTTCGGTCTCGCTGGTACACTGCTCATAGGTGGCATCCCCGGAGTCCTGATCGGCAGCCGCATCGCGCCCCGGATACCCGGAAGGCCTCTCAAGCTCGTCCTCGCCTGTATGCTGATCTTCGTTGGCGTCCGTCTTCTCCTGACGTAGCGCCTGTTTCTACTTACCTCTTCGGTTCTATACTGTCGGACGAACGCTAGAGTTGCAGGCTCTCTTGAGGAGACGTTTTGATCAACGATGGAGCGGGACCGACTTTTGGCCTCTGGTACGACTTCCGGCAGAAGTTGCCTCTGGGCGACTACGCGAAGTTCTACGCGGAGTGCCTGGAGGAGATCGAAGAGGGGGAGAGGCTCGGGTTTACGGGAGTGTGGCTCTCTGAGCACCACTTCGTGGACGACGGGTACCTGCCCTCTCCGCTGGTCGTCGCGGCGGCGATAGCGGCCCGCACGTCGAGCATCGAGATCGGGACGAACGTCCTGCTCTTGCCGATGCACCATCCCCTGCGCGTGGCGGAGGACGCGGCGGTCGTGGACCTCATCTCCGGCGGACGCTTTACGCTCGGCGTCGGGCAGGGCTACGTGCAGCACGAGTTCGAGGCCCTGGGCTACAACCGCAAGTACCGGCCCTCGCTGTTCGAGGAGGGAGTGGAGGTTATCCACCAGGCTTTCGAGGAGGGACGTACCGGATACGAAGGAAAGCGGTGGCGCTTCGACGACCTGCCGTTCGAGCCGCGTCCGAGCGGTAAGCTTCCGATCTACATCGGCGCGTTCGCGGACCCCGCCATAGACCGAGCCGCGCGTCTGGCGGATGGTTTCCTGGCATCGGCGGGCGGCGGAGAGTTCGGGGAGACCTACCGGAAGGTGCGGGAGGCTCTCGCCCGCCACGGCCGCGAGGGCGAGGACTTCCCTTACATCGCCTCCGGCGTCGCATTCGTCCACGAGGACGCGGGGCGGGCGCGGGAGATAGTGGCTCCGGCCATCGCCTACCAGCGCACGCGCTACGCCGAGTGGGGCACCGACAGGGAGAAGCCCCGGCTCGATCCGATCCATGCCGAGGACCTGCCCTGGGAGCGTTATCTCGTCGGCACCCCGGACGATGTGGCCGATGGCCTCATAAATCTTTACGATGAAGCTCCCTACGATCACCTCTGCTTCTGGGGCCGACTCCCCGGCGTCACCCACGAACAGGCGCTCGAAAACATCCGCCTGTTCGCCTCCGAGGTCGCGCCGAAGGTCCGCGAAGCAGTGAAGGATTGAAAACGGCCTCCGAAGCCCTCACCCCGGAACAGACGGCTTTCCTGGCGCGCCAGCGGGTAGCCCGGCTCGCGACCGCCAGCGCCGCCGGAGAGCCGCACGCGATCCCCGTCTGCTTCGCCTATACGCCGGGCGTCATCTACATCGCTCTGGATGAGAAACCGAAAGACGTTCCGCCCACCCGGCTGAAGAGGGTCCGTAACATCCTCGCCAACCCGAACGTCGCCCTGATCGCCGACCGGTACGCCGAGGACTGGGACCAACTCGCCTTCGTAATGGTGCGCGGCGTCGCGGAGCTTCTGGAACCCGGCACGGAGGAACACGGCGTCGCTGTGAAGCTCCTGCGCGGGAAGTACCACCAGTACGAGACCATGAAGATAGAAGACAACCCGGTCATCGCCATACGCCCCGAACGGGCCGTTTCCTGGGGCGCGTTAGAGACCCCGGATGAGGGTGCGCCACCGGTACTGGACACCATACGCGGTAGACGGTCGGTGCGGCGTTACCTGCCTCGCGAGGTGCCGGACGCGCTCGTGGAGCGGGTGCTCGAAGCCGCGCGCTGGGCTCCATCGCCGCACGGCCGCCAGCCCTGGCGCTTCGCCGTCCTGCGCCGGCCGGAGACGAAGCAGCGGCTCGCTGACGCGATGGGGGAAGAGTGGCGGACAAACCTGGAGATGGACGGTCAGGATACGGAAGTAGTCGAGAAGCGGTTGGAGGGATCTCGGCGACGCCTGCTCGACGCGCCGGTTCTGGTGCTCCTCTGTCTCTACCTGGAGGACCTCGACGCCTACCCGGACCCCGATCGTCAGGAGAGCGAGACCACGATGGCCGTTCAGTCTCTAGGCGCGGCGGCGCAGAACGCGCTGCTCGCCGCCTACGACCTGGGGCTCGACGCGGGCTGGATGTGCGCCCCACTCTTCTCTCCAGAGACAGTTACAAGGGCGCTCCAGCTGGACCCAAAGCTCATTCCGCACGCTTTGCTCACGCTCGGGTACGCGGAGGGCGACCCGCCTAAGCGCCGCTCCAAGAGGCCACTCGATGAGTTGGTTGTGTATCGTGATTGAGCGACGGTACCGCCACTCGCCGTCGGCTTCGCGACGACGAACCTCACCGCCGTTTCACAACGGTGCCCGCCGCGAAGTCGTGGATGCTCCGATTGCGGGGACTGATAATAACCGCCCCAGGTAGATCGCCATCAGGAGGTAGACTATTGCCAGCGTGGGCCGGAACCCCGCTGAATTGTCGAACATTATAGGCGGCGGGAAGAACAGGGAGAGGTGAGTCAGCTCCCAGGGGATAATCTATACGACTGTGCGGAGAAAGGCTCGTCCGAAGCGTATTCGGTGTCCGGCGAGATCGGTTACGTAGAGCCTCATGATCCGTTTGCCGACGGTCGCTTGCCAGGCCGATCGCTCGCTGAGGACGAAGTACAGCCATGTCCTCAGGGAGACGGTCGAGAAAACCCAGACTTCGAGCCGCGGCCCGGTCCTGAGCCAGCCGGAGGACGCCCCGCCGGTGATGACGCTGAGGCCGATCTGGGGGGGCGACCAGCACGGCGAAGGCTAGCGAGCAGTCTATCGCGTACGCGCCGAGACGGCGCGTCAATCCACCGTAAGAGTTCGTCTCCAGCTCTTTATCGGTTCAACTGCAAGATGCCCCGTTCCAGGGCGACGCTAACAGCCGCTGTCCGGTCTTCCACGCCGAGCTTCTTAAAGACATGGATCAGGTGAGTCTTTACTGTCGCCTCGCTGACGTGCAGGCTGCGTGCAATCTCTTTGTTGCTCAATCCACGGCGCACGAAGCTAAGAACTTCGATCTCCCGGTGGCTGAGTGTGTCCCGGCGGGGTTCTCGAATGCGCCGCATCAGCTTGTCCGCCACGGCAGGGGCGAACAAGACCTTGCCCTGCGAGGCGGCGCGGACGGCTTCGTAGAGTTCTTCCCGCGGCGCGTCTTTCAGAAGGTATCCGGTAGCGCCGGCTTCGACGGCCCGCAAGATGTCCGCGTCGGAGTCGTATGTGGTTAGTACGAGGATTTGCGTCTCGGGACGTACGGCTTTGATCTTCTGCGTTGCGGCAACTCCGTCCATCTCCGGCATCCGAAGGTCCATGAGCACCACGTCCGGCTGCAGACGCTCGGCTATCTCCACGGCTTCCGCGCCATCGCCGGCTTCGCCCACGACCTCCATGTCCGGTTGCCGGGAGAGCATGCCTTCGAGCCCGGCGCGCACCACGGGATGATCGTCGGTTATCAACAGCCGGATGGATTTTTTCATGTCCGCTTCTCCGGGCTCTGGATCGCCTCCGTCCGTACCGCCAACGGTAGTTGAACGGCCAAAGTCGTTCCTTCGTCCGGTGCGCTCTCGATGAGTAGCCGTCCTCCAAGTTGCTCGACACGCTCGCGCATGGCCTGAAGACCGAAACCTCCCTCCGAGCTATTGGTGGTCGTGTTGGGGGCGAAACCCGTACCATCGTCGTGAATGTCTAGCACGACGATGTCCTCTAGGTAGGAGAGGGTGAGTGTTACCTGCCGGGCATTTGCGTGTTTGCGGACGTTGGAGAGCGCCTCCTGTGCGACCCGCAGCAACGTGACCTGTAGCTCTTGCGGAAGTTGCTCGTAATCGCCTGTCTTCTCTACGTTCTCGGAGATTCCGGTCTCCTCCGACCAGCGCGTCGAGACCCGCTCCAGGGCCTCAGGCAGCGACGAACTCTCCAGTATCTCCGGCCTGAGCGCCGCCACGAGCCTGCGAGCTTCTACCAAATTATCTCGCGCAGCGCGCTTTGCTCGTTCCATGTGATGCTCCACGAGCTTTGTTCCCGGAGGTAGTTCCTCCTCGGCGGCCTCCAGATGGGTGACTATGCTGATAAAGCCTTGCGCTAGGGTGTCGTGGATCTCCCGCGCCAGACGCCCCCGCTCTTCGAGCATACCCACCCGACGTTCCTCGTTTGCCAGATCCTTGCGCGTGGCCTCCAACTCCTCGATAAGCCGCTGGCGCTCACGGCTCTGTTTGATGATGGAGTCTATCCAGATTCCAAATAGAGAGCCTAACGTTATCGAGAATACGCCTATGAGAATCCAGACGAGCGCCGAGCCCGGTTCCGTAACGAGGTTTCGGGCTACTATCATGACCGTCAGAACGGCGGAGCAGAGTATCGCCAATCGGATCCGCAGCGCGCTGTATATCTGGCTGTAGAGGATGAAGAGGAGCATGTGGTAGGCCGGGTGCAGCGAGACGAGCGCGAACCACAGCACTAACGCGACAGCGACGTAGATCAGGGCCGGGCGCGTCCCTTCGAGCCAGCCCGAACGGATAAACATTATCCAGTACCAGACGCCGAAGACCAGGCTCAGGGATAAGATCACCACCTGCGGCCTTCCGTAGAGACCCAGGTCGGCCAGACTCGAAAACAGAGACACTATAAGCAATACGTAGAAAGCCGTGTGCCATGCCCAGCCCCACCGCTCCCAGGCATGCTCCTCTGTGGGAGCCGGACGGGATTTGAGTGTCGAACCCTCCGTAGCCCCGAAACCTGGCAATATGCCCTTTAGGAGTCTCATCGACTACATCTTACTCCGCGCGTGAAGGTCCGGTCACGTCACGTCCCTCCGGCGAAAGACTAGCGCGGCTATGAGAATGAGTCCGATTACGTAGCACCCAAGTACCAGTGCCGCCTGGGCGGGTTCCGCGGGGTCTGGTGACGAGAACGCCCGTGGGACTTCACCCAATGAGTTAGCGAGGTCCCCGCCATTCTTTATCAGGAGGACGTTGGTGAGGGCTTCTATAATTTTGCTCTGATCCGAGAAGCCGAAGATAAGGTTCTCTACCGCCAGCCCGTAGACGAGTCCGAGCCCAATAGCTAATGCGGTGCCCCTGAAGAGCAGGGCGAGGAACGCCCCCACGGTAGCCCAGGCTGCCTGGATGAGCCATATGATCGCGAGTCCCTGCAAACTGTTCCCGGCGGAGGGCCAGTCGACCGGTTCGTCGAAGAGACCGGCCACGACGTAACTGCTGATCGCGCCGGTTCCGAGGGCGAGCAGAGAGAACACGCCGAGCACTACACCGACCGCGAGGAGCTTGCCGAGCAGGACGGCGAGTCGACCCGGACGTTGGGTCAGAGCCGTCTTGAGCGTTCCCCAGCCGTACTCGCTCCCGGCAGCGAGGGCGCCGAGGATGAGTGCGATGGGGCCGCCGAAGAAGGAGAGCAGGCCGGCGACGTTCACAGGAACGCTCTCCGGAAGCAGGTACTCCTCGAACTGCTGGACGTTCGTGATCTGGCCGGTTGGGTCGTTGCCGCCTTCCTGAAGAGACCTGATGGCGGAATAGAACTGGAAGTAGTCGAAGAAGACCACCATAAAGACCAGGATAGCGCCCAGCACCCACGTCGATGGGCGCTTCCTCAGCTTGAGAAGCTCGAAAGAGAAACTGGATCCCATGAGCTACTCTACCTCCTCCGCGGTAAGCTCGAAGAACGCCTCTTCGAGTGAGCGTTGGGACGGCCGGATCTCCTTTATCCTGATGTTCGCCTTGACAAGCTTGCGGGCTATCTCTGGTGCTATTTCCGGGTCCGCCGTGATCCTTATGGTCGCGTCTGTTGTAATAACATCCTCGACCCCGCTGATACTCGCGGCTACGTGAGCGGCCTTATCGGTAGGCTCGGCTCGCAGTAGCAGCCCTCCCTCTCTGCGGAGTTCGGCCACCGAGCCCTCGGCGACGAGCTTGCCGTGTCGGATCACCCCGACACGGTCGCAGATCTGCTCGACTTCTCCCATGAGGTGGCTGGAGAGCAGCACGGTCCTCTCGCCCCGGCCCAGAGATCGTATAAGGTCCCGCATCTCCGCCATCCCTTTGGGATCCAGGCCGCTCGTCGGCTCGTCCAGGATAAGCAGCTCCGGGTCTTTCAGTAGCGCCGCCGCCACCCCGAGCCGCTGCTTCATCCCCAGCGAGTATTTCTTGAACCTGTCCCCGGCCCTGTCTCGCAGTTCCACCTGCTTGAGGGCAGCATCGACCATGCTTCTGGCCGCCCTCACTCCGGAGAGCCGGGCCATCCCCATGAGGTTGTCCCGGCCCGAGAGGTAGGGGTAGAAGGTGGGGGATTCCACCAATGCGCCGATGCGCGTGAGGCCGGACGGCGCTCCAGGATGCTCGCCGAGCACCTGAGCTTCTCCCGAAGACGGCCGGATCAGGCCGAGAAGCATCCTCAGGGTGGTGGTCTTGCCTGCCCCGTTGGGACCGAGGAAGCCGTAGACTTCGCCCCTCCGAACGGTCAGATTCAGGTCATCGACCGCCATGATGCGTTGGCCGTAGCGCTTGGTCAGGTTTGCTGTCTCCACCAGTAGATCGTGGTGCATCTCTATTACCTCCTCATTCCCATCGGAAAGTCCGGGCCGAGACGGTGACGCACACGACGAGCAACCCGAGCAGCACCACGAGCGCCGTCAGGTTCCAGCTACCCTTTATCCACAGGTCCTGGATCAAGTTGACGACGTAGGTGAGCGGCACGAAGTCGGAGATGCGGCGCAGGGTGTCCGGGAACATCTCTCGCGGGATGCCGGCGGCTCCGGAGAGGAAGAACATGGGGAAGAAGATCACCTGCCCCACGATCTGGGCCGTTCGTGCCGACGGCACCAGTCCGGCCAGAACGAACCCGAAGGCGAAGAAGCTCAGGGAGGCGATTATGAAGGCGAGCGTCACCGACAGTGGAGCTTCGGGCAGACGCAGGTCATAGACGACGAACGCCGTGGCAATGAGCAGCGCGATGCCCAGTATGGTCATTAGGAGGCTCACGATCACCTGTGTCGCCAGTATCGTCGAGGGATGCAGCGGTGTCGCTCGGAGTCGCCGCAGGATGCCCTGTTGCCGGTATCCCGCCAGGGTGATGGGCAGACCAAGCAGGGCCGTAGTCCCGATCACCATGCCCGTGTAAGCCGGAGCCATAACGTCCACCGTCCGAAGGTCCGGGAACCCCCGGACCGGCTGGTTGCCGAAGAGAGAGGAGAAGAGCAGGAGTATCATGACCGGGAAGGCCAGCGTGAAAAAGACCGCTGCCGGCTCCCGCATAAAGAGCTTCGTCTCAACCCACGTCATCTTGTACAGGGCTTTCATCCTAGCCTCCTTTGGAGATTCTCCGTTGTCGAGCAGGAACCACTCACAGTTTGACTCCCTGGGTGAGCACCGTAAGGCGGAGGATTGTTATCGCTGCCAACAGCACGATACCGGCCCACGGCATCCCGCCGCCAAATCCTTTGCCTTCGACGCTCAACCGCCCCATAAAGAATCGCGCCATAGTCGCCGGCACGCCCGCCGCAACTATTGCCAGCGCCTCGAACGCACCATAACTGCTAAGGAGATCGGAGCCGACGCTCAGAAGAAGTGCGAGCCCGGCCCCGCACATCCAGGTGAAGAAGGCGAGTTGTCGTAACTGGGCTGCCCTATCTCCACCGGTATTGTCGGTCAATGTGAGGAGCCGTGCGGTAAGGATGTACCCCAGCAGCACGGTACCCGCGGCGCCAGCGACGAACACCAGGACGTACACGAGCGCCGGGGCGGAGGCGAGACGCAGCGCCTGGCCGATGTCGCCGTAGGCCACGAACGGACCCGTCATGAGATAGCCGAAGAAGTTCTGGGCGCTGACGATACCGAACCATGTCCCGAACAGGTAGCCGAAACCTCGTCCGGAGCGGTAGAGAGTCAGGACGGCAAAGCCGCTTACCAGGCTGAACACGGGACCGGCGAGTGCGACCAGGAACTCGCGCGTCGGGGAGAGAGAAGGATTATCCTCGGAACCGGAGTAGACGGTTGGTTCGCCGCCAAGTGCGAGAGCGGCAAAGCCGTGCGCGAACTCGTGCAGCGTGATGCTGAGAAAGAGAGCCGCGACGAAGGCGACCACCGAGTTGATAAGGCGCGAGTAACGTTGTATAGAGGCAACTCTAGTCACGGATCTTTCCGCCGGTCTTCTCGATGAATACGTCTTCAAGCGTGGGGCGTCCCACGCTCACCTCGGTAGGGGTGATCCCGTGATGTTCCAGCTCGACCACCGCCCGTGCGAGCAGCGGACCGTGACCGTAAACGACTACGTCGCCCGCCTCGCGCATCACCCGGCTCACGCCCGGCAGGTCGCGCAGGGGCGCAGGGTCGAACCCGTTCAGGCCGCCGAAACGCACGTTGGACTCCGCGCGTACTCCACCCACCAGGGCTTCCGGCGAGTCGAGCGCCACGATCTGGCCGCCGTCTATGATCGCCACCCGGTCGCAGAGCTTCTCGGCCTCATCCATGTAGTGCGTTACCAGCACGACCGTAGTTCCTCGCTCTCGGATACCGCGTATAAGATCCCACGTCGCCCGCCTCGCCTGCGGGTCCAGGCCCGTGGTGATCTCATCCAGGAACACGAGATCCGGCTCGTTCACGAGCGAGAGCGCGATAAACAACCGCTGCTTCTGACCGCCGGAGAGGTCTTTGAAACGAGTGCTGGCTTTTTTCCCCAGGCCCCACTGCTCCAGCAAGGGTCGCTTGTCGGAAGTGGTTTTGTAGAAAGATGCGTAGAGGTCCAGCGCCTCCCAAACCTTGATGTCGTCTGGCAGCGCCGCCTGCTGGAGCTGGACCCCGACGCGCTCTCTTAGCTTCCTGCCTTCTTTCCGCGGGTCCAGGCCCAGAACGCTCACGGCGCCGGCGTCTGGTTGGCGCAGTCCCGCCAGGCACTCTACCGTGGTGGTCTTTCCGGCGCCGTTGGGGCCGACGATCCCGAAGACTTCCCCTTCTCTTACCTGGAACGAGATACGGTCTACCGCGACCGTCGCGCCATAGCGTTTCTCCAGGTTTTCGACCTGTATCGCCGCGTCTCTCCTTGCAAGGGCCATCCCCGTTGCCTCCGCTCTCTTCGACCACCTTGTTGCAACAGTAAGTATCGGGGAGTCAAACGGAAAAGTAATCGACCAGAGGTATATAAATACGGCGTCGGAAGGTTGGTTTAAGCGTCAACCGATCGGTTGATGACTTCGAAAAGCTCTGTGTTCTGGGCTGCGGTTACCGGGTGGAGTATTCCCGCTGCGGTTCGCCGTAGAGCGTGGTGCGGCGGCGTGGCGTGCGCCCGATCTCCCGTATGGCCCGCTCTAGCTCCTCGGGGAGCATCTCCTGGCCGTGGCTGGCTCCCGCCGCCCGTGAGATGCTCTCGTTCATCAGCGTGCCACCGAGGTCGTTGCACCCGGCCTGGAGGCAGAGCTTCGCGCCCTCCATCCCCAGCTTGACCCAGGAGACCTGCACGTTATCTATGTAGCCGTGCAGTGCGATCCTCCCGACGGCATGCATCTTGACCGTCTCGGCGAAAGTCGGGCCTCTGCGGCTACGTCCCTGCAGGAAGAGCGGCGCGCCCATGTGGACGAACGGAAGCGGCACGAACTCGGTGAAGCCGCCGGTCTCGGCCTGGATGTCGCGAAGGACGAGCAGGTGCCGCGCCCAGTTGATCGGCCCTTCGACGTGGCCGAACATGATCGTGGTGGTCGCCCGCAGTCCAACCGCGTGCGCCGCCCGCATCACGTCGGCCCACTCCTGGGTGTTTACCTTATCCGGGCAGATGATGGCCCGGATCTCATCGTCCAGTATCTCCGCCGCCGTCCCCGGCAATGTACCCAGTCCGGCCTCCTTGAGATCTCCCAAAAACTCCTCGACGCTGACGCCGAGCGTATGCGCGCCCTGGAAGACCTCCAGCGGCGTGAAGGCGTGGACGTGCATCTCCGGCACCTCGTCCTTGACAGCCCGCAGGTAATCTATGTAGTTCTGGCCGGTGAAGCTGCCGTGGATGCCGCCGACCATACACACCTCGGTCGCGCCCTTCTCCCACGCCTCGCGGGCGCGGCGCGCGACCTCCGCAGTATCCAGCAGATACGGGTCTCCGCGCAGGTTCAGGGATTTGGGACCCTTTGAGAACGCGCAGAAGCGGCACCGAAAGTAGCAGAGGTTCGTGTAGTTGATGTTCCGGTTGACGACGTAGGTCACCTCGTCGCTGTTTACCTCGCGCCGAAGCTCGTCCGCGACCCGGCACAGCTCCGCCATCTCCGTGCCGCGCGCGGTGAAGAGCAGGGAGATCTCCTCCTCGGTGAGGTCGCGCTCTCCGGCCCCCGCGAGCGCCCGCATGAACTCGGGTCGTGTCTTCGAGGGGCGGAGGCCCTGGATCTCCCGCACCGTCCTCTCGGGAAGTTCTTCTTCCGTGCCCGGCGCCCAGTCCTCGACCCGCGCGAACCCTTCTGAATCTATACCGGCCCAGACACCGGCCCGCAGCTTCTCATCCACCCATCGCTCCGCGCCCAGCGCATAGGCTGGATGCAACGCCAGCCGCTCCAGCAGCAGATAACCCTTCGCTTCCGTCGCCCGCTCCAATTCCTCCAGGTGCGGCCACGGTCGTTCGGGGTTAACGTGGTCCGGCGTAACGGGCGAGACGCCGCCCCAGTCGTTTATACCGGCGTCTATGTAGCGAGTGTAGGAAGGTTCGCTATTCGCCGTCGTCTCTGCCAAATTAGGTGGAGCCTGCACAGTCACGTCGCGCGGCAGCAAGAGGCGGGCCAGGGCGATGGTCGCGAGCATCTCGTCCTCGGAGGGCTCGGGCGACTCCGCCATCCTCGTCCCCGGCTTGGCCCGGAAGTTCTGGACGATGCACTCCTGGATGTGGCCGTGCCTTTCGTGCTGGTCCCGGATAGCGAGGATCGTATCCACCCGCTCCTCGATGCTCTCCCCGATCCCGATAAGCAGCCCCGTCGTGAACGGCACCGCGAGCCTACCCGCCGCGTCCAGCGTCGCGAGCCTGCGCTCCGGTACTTTATCCGGCGAAGCCCAGTGAGCGAGGTCGCGGCCCAAAAGCCTCTCCGAGACTTGCTCCACCATGATCCCCTGCGAGACCGATACCTCCCGCAATACCCGCATGTCCTCCTCACTCAGCACACCAGGATTGGCGTGCGGCCTCAATCCTGTCTCTTCCAGCACCAGCCGGCAGCAATGAACGAGGTACTCGATCGTCGTTTCGAAGCCTAGCTCTCGCAGTTCGGCGCGCGCCTCGGGGTATCGTTTCTCCGGCTTGTCCCCGAGCGTGAAGAGAGCCTCTTTGCAGCCGGCCTCCGCGCCGGCGCGGGCTACCTCCAGGACTTCCTCGGGTGTCAGGTACGCCCGCTCACCGGGACGCGGCGGATGGGCAAAGGTGCAGTAGCCGCAGTTGTCGCGGCAGAGCTTGGTAAGCGGTATGAACACCTTGCGCGAGTAGGAGATCCGTGGTCCAAAGACACTGTCCCGGACCTCCGCCGCAGCTTGCATCGCCGGGGTGGGATCTTCGAAGACGAACCGCGCAAGCTCGTGCGCCGACGCCCGATCCAGCCTGCCGGAAATCGCCGAATTTACAAGACTCTGGTAACCCTCATATCCTGTCATGCCGAGCAGTATACTCCCGGTATCCGGCTATTTTTTAAATCCGATAAAATTTGTCGGAGATACGCTAAAATATGCACCTGTGCAGTTGACAACGAAGATAGGAGAACCGTGACCGAACAGCAGATAGCGGAGAAAGGTTACGCACACCCGGAGGCGCTGGTTACGACCGACTGGGTAGCGGAGCACCTGAACGATGAGAACATCCGGATCGTGGAGAGCGACGAGGACGTGCTCCTCTACGACATCGGACACGTCCCGAATGCGGTCAAGATCGACTGGGTGGAGGACCTGAACGACCCCCTGATGCGCGATTACCTCGACCCAGAGCACTTCGCGCGCTTGATGGGCGAGAAGGGAATCACACCGGATACGACGGTCGTATTCTACGGGGACAAGAACAACTGGTGGGCTACCTACGCCCTGTGGGTGTTCCGGCTCTTCGGACACGACAACGTGCGGGTGATGGACGGCGGCAGGATAAAGTGGGAGGCCGAAGGCCGCGAAATGACTCAGGACGTGCCTTCCTTCCCGCAGGCCGATTATCCGGTGCCGACCAGGGACGACTCCAAGATCCGGGCATTCAAGGAAGACGTGCTCGAGCACCTGGAGAAGAGCGGGCCGCTGGTGGACGTTCGCAGCCCTGGTGAGTATTCCGGTGAGCTTCTGCACATGCCGGACTATCCGCAGGAGGGCGCCATGCGCGGCGGGCACATCCCCGGCGCGGCGAGCGTGCCGTGGGCGCGGGCAGTCAGGGAGGACGGCACGTTCAAGAGCGCCGATGAGCTGAAGGAGATCTACGAGGGCGAGGCCGGACTGAGCGAGGGCGACGACGTAATCGCCTACTGCCGCATCGGTGAGCGCTCCAGCCACACGTGGTTCGTGCTGAACTACCTCCTCGGCTACGGCAACGTACGCAACTACGACGGTTCCTGGACCGAGTGGGGCAACGCCGT
>JBBPZZ010000049.1:0-30952 GCA_038198445.1 Rubrobacterales bacterium | reverse complement strand
AGAGGCGGACGAAACTCACGCCAGCGACGCCGGGAGCCTGCCACACGTCTTCTTCGACCGCCACCTCTACCAGCCGCTCCTCAAGGAGCGTGGCGACGAGATCAAAGTCTCCCCGCCCGGCCTGGAGGATAGCGAGGAGAAGTTCATCGCCGCCCTCAAGTCCTACTGCCGCAAGAACGACGCTACCAACGACGAGAAGCTCTTCCTGCTACGCAACCTCACGAAAGGGAGGGGCGTCGGGTTCTTCGACACCGCCGGCTTCTACCCGGACTTCATACTCTGGGTGAAGCACGCGGATGGCTCCCAGAAAGCCGTTTTCGTGGAGCCGCACGGCATGAGGAACGACGACCCGCCGCCCAGCAACGACAAGGTGAACCTATACCTCGCTCTAAGAGACCTCTCCGACCGCATCGCCCGGAGAGACGGGCTGGAGGTCCTCCTCGACTCCTACATAGTCTCCGCCACGCCCTACGACGATTTGAGCAAGAAGTGGGGCGAGGGCTGGACGCGGAAGAGGTTCGCCCGTCAGCACGTCCTGTTCGAGGACGGTCTAGAGGCCGGTATCTCCGCGCTCATCGCGCCGCGAGACGCGTTGGAGCGGTGGGTCTCGACCTCCTACCCGTACCCTCTGGCCCACGGTTACAGGGCGTTGTCGCGCACCGTGGACCCCAGGAACCTCTACAAGGAGCAGCTACGCTTCGCCGAGAACGTCCTGGCGTTCCTCGCCTCGGTGTCGCTGGCGCTCTTGAAGGAAGAAGACCGGGAGGCTTCGGGACTGGATATCAGAAGCCTGTGGTCGGGTGGGATCTCCCCCGGCCACTGGAAGGAGATAATCCAGCGTTGCTCGAAAGTCTTCGCCGCATACCGGGATGTCCCGCTCGCCACGGCCATACGCGGGCTGAAGATCGGCTCCGAGCAGCGAGGCTTCGGCCGGGACGTGTTCGAACTCATAAAGGCGAAGAACGACTACAAACACGATCGCGGTCCGACCGTCCTGGAGGACATCGCGGCCGCCTCGGACGAAGTACAGGAAAAACTGAGGCGCTGCATGGAGGCACTGTATTTCCTCACCGATTATCCGATCCATCGGGTGCAAGAAACCGGCACGGATCTCAGCATAGGTGGCTCCGTGAAGTGCCTGCGCTACATTGGAGACCACCCTGACTTTCCTCTCGAAGAGGTAGTCCTCCACGAAAGACCAGTTAAGGATGGACTCTTCCTGACTTCAGGTGGTGGGAACCGCGTCCCACTCTACCCCTTCATCTTGTCCACGACTCCCTCGCACGACGCGGCCAGAGAGACCTACTTCATCGACGCCTGGGATACAAAAAAGAATGTCGCCCGGATGAAAAGCTTCGAGCAAGGACACACGATGCCGGACGGAGAGGTGGCGGAAACATTGGCAAAGTGGTCCGATAATGCTTGAAAAAGCGCTTCCTAGCTCAGAAGTAGATAAAGCAGTGCTTTCTGGGCGTGCAGGCGGTTCTCGGCCTGGTCGAAGACCCGGCTTCGTGGACCGTCTATGACTCCGGCTGAGACCTCCTCGCCCCGGTGGGCAGGGAGACAGTGAAGGAAGATGGCGTCCCCGGCGGCGATGCTCATTAGCTCCTCGTTCACCTGGTAGGGCGCGAACTTCTGCTTGCGCTCTCCGGCCTCGGATTCCTGGCCCATGCTCGCCCACACGTCGGTGTAGACGACCCGCGCGCCGGCAGCGGCCTCTTGCGGGTCTGCGGTGAGTGTCGGAGCGGCGCCGAGCTTCTCGGCGAGGTCTACTACCTTCTGGTCGGGGCCGTGGTCTTCGGGATGGGCGATGGTTAGCTCCGCGCCAGTGAGGGCGCAGCCGAGAGCCAGGGAGTGGGCTACGTTGTTGCCGTCCCCAACGTAGGCTATCTTGACGCCTCCCAGAGCGCCGAACTCTTCGCGGACGGTGAGCAGGTCCGCGAGCGCCTGGCAGGGATGGTGGGTATCCGAGAGGCCGTTTATTACCGGCACGTCGGCCGCCGCGGCCAGCTCTTCCAGCTCCTCGTGGTCGAAGGTGCGGACCATGATGGCGTCTATGTAGCGGGCGAGTACGTGTCCGGTGTCGGACGGTGTCTCGCGCTTGCCCATCTGGATCTCCTGGGGACTCAAGGAGAGGGCGTGGCCGCCTAGCTGGTACATCCCGACCTCGAATGAGACGCGGGTGCGGTTGGAGGGCTTCTGGAAGACCATCGCGAGCGTCTGGCCGCGCAGGGGCCGGTAGGGGATGCGGCTCTTCTGGAGGGTCTTTATCTTGACGGCTTCATCGAGGACGAGCTGCGTCTCTTGCGGGGTGAACTCGGCCAGGGTCAGGCAATCGCGGCCCGAAAGTGGGGACGGAGGGGGCGGAGTGTCGTCTAGCTGCGGGATCATCACTGCTCTAGGCCACGGCGGCGGGTTCAGGCTGGTCAGCTATTATGAGGGTGTCAATGCAGCCTCGAAACGTATCGAGCGCCGCTCGCACCTCCATCCTGGTCACGGTGAGCGGTGGGGCGAGTCTTATGGTCGTACCGCCGATCATGTTGACGAGCAACCCTTCCCGCAGGCAGTGCTCGAAGACTTTGGGCGCGAGTTCGGGGCCGAGGTCCAGGCCGATCAGGAGTCCTTCCCCACGCACCTCCGCGCCGGGAACCCGCTCCGCCAGCTTCTCCAGCGCGTTCTTGAGTATCTTGCCCTTGAGCCGTACCTCTTCGAGGAACTGCGGATCGTTCACGACGCCGAGAACGGCCTTTACCGCCGCCATCGCGAGCGGGTTGCCGCCGAAGGTCGAGCCGTGGTTTCCCGGCCCGAGAGCGGCGTACTCCTCCTTCACCATCATCGCCCCGACCGGGACCCCGCCGCCGAGGCCCTTGGCGCTCGTGAGCACGTCCGGGACGACGCCGACGCCCTGGTAGGCGTAGAGGTGTCCGGTGCGGCCCATCCCCGTCTGGACCTCGTCGAAGATGAGGAGAGCCCCGTACTCGTCGCAAAGCTCCCGCAGACCTTCGAGAAACCCTTCCGGCGGGACGTTGATGCCGCCCTCGCCCTGGATGGGCTCGACCAGGATGGCGGCAGTTTGCGGACCGGCCATCGCCTTCGCGGCCTCCAGGTCGCCGAAGGGCGCGTAGACCATTCCGGGGAGCATCGGGCCGAAGCCTTCCTGGAGCGCGGACTGCGCGGTCGCGGTAAGGCCGCCGTAGGTGCGGCCGTGGAAGGACTTAGAGAAGGTCAGGACCTCGTGTTTATCCGGGCCGTGCGTGGTGTAGGCGTGCTTGCGGGCCAGTTTGATCGCTGCTTCGACGCTCTCCGTGCCGGAGTTGCAGAAGAAGACCTTGTCGAAGTCCGTTGCTTCAGTGAGCAACGCTGCAACCTCGCCCTGGATCGGCACCTCGTAGAGGTTAGAACAGTGGATGAGCTTCCCGGCCTGCTCCTGTAGGGCCTTCACCAGAGCTGGATGGCCGTGGCCCAAAGAGTTCGTCGCGATGCCGGCGATGAAGTCCAGGTAGCGGTTGCCGTCGTCGTCGAAGAGCCAGCTCCCCTGCCCGCTCGTTGGGGCTATGTTCAACCGCTTATAGGTCTCCATCACTGCTTGCATGTCACGACTCCTTCGGATATCAAAGTTCCAACTCGCTCGCCGGAGACCGCCCCGGCGAGCACGCCTTTCTCATTGCCGTTTATGACCCTCGCCTCGACCCCGCCGCGCGCCGCTTCCGCCGCCGCCCGCAGCTTCGGCACCATGCCACCCACCGCGAGGCCGCTCTCCACGTAGCCCTCGCACTCTTCGGGGTCTATAGCGTGGACGATCTCTCCGTCCTTCAGCAGCCCGTCCACGTCGGTGAGCAGGAACAGATGCCCCGCTCCAAGCCCGACGGCGAGCGCGGCGGCGGCGGAGTCGGCGTTCACGTTGTACGCGCCCTTCGGCCCGAGCCCGAGCGGCGCCACGACCGGCACGAAACCGCCCTGCCATAGAGTCTCTATGAGGTGCGGATCGACCCGGTCCACGTTCCCGACACGTCCGAGGTCCGGGATAGGTTCGACGTGCAACGTAGGGCCGTCGGTCCCGGAGATCCCAACCGCCGGTATCCCAAGAGCATTAAGTTCGCGCACGAGAAATTTGTTTACGCTACCGGCGAAGACCATCTCCGCCACTTCGAGCATTTCCTCGTCCGTGACGCGCAGGCCCTCGTGGAAGCGGCTCTGTATGTTCAGAGCGGCCAGCATACGGGTGAGTTGTTGCCCACCGCCGTGGACAAGGGCGACGGGACTGCCGGAAGCCAGGATCTCCGGCAAATCTTCCAGAGCGCCACCGGCCAGGGCGCCGCCGCCTATCTTGACGACCACGGGCTTCTCCACGGGCTTTCCCGCCTTCACGTCCGGTAGCTCCCGTTGATCTTGACGTACTTATAGGTGAGGTCGCAGCCCCAGGCCGTCGCCGACGCGCTGCCCTCGCTCAAGCGGGCCGTGATCCTGACCTCATCCGACGCCAGCGCCGCGTTCGCCTCGGCCTCCTCGTGCGGCGCGGGCTCTCCATCACAGAAGACCTTGACCGGCCCGAACCAGAGTTCCACCCCATTGGGATCGAACTGCACGCCCGAATATCCCATCGCCGTGACCACCCGGCCCCAGTTTGCGTCCTGCCCGAAGACCGCCGCCTTGACGAGGTTGCTGCCGACGACGCTCTTCGCGAGCGCCGCCGCGGACTCTTCGCTTGCCGCTCCCTCCACGACGACCTCGACGAGCTTCGTAGCGCCCTCGCCATCGCGGGCGATCTCTTTCGCCAGCTCACGCGCCACTCTCTCAACCGCCTCCGCGAAGGGCGGATAGTCCGGCGAGTCGAGCGTGAGCGTTTCGTTGCCGGCCGCTCCATTCCCCAGCAGAAGTGCCATGTCGCTGGGGGAAGTGTCGCCGTCGACAGTCACGCGGTTGAAGGTGCGGTCCGTCGCCCGCGCGAGGGTCTCTTGCAGACAGTCCTTCTCCACGGCGGCGTCGGTGGTGAGGAAGGCGAGCATGGTGCCCATGTTCGGGTGGATCATGCCGCTACCCTTCGCCGTCCCGCCAACGGTCACCGTCCTGCCCGCGACCTCGATCTCCACCGACACCTCCTTGCTCCTGGTGTCGGTGGTCAGGATCGCCTCAGCGAACCCGGTCCCATCTCGTCCCAGGTCCGCGGAGGCCGCGTGTATGCCGCTCCCTATCTTGTCCATCGGAAGGTGAACGCCAATGACGCCGGTCGAGGCCACTGCTACTTGACGCGCCTCGACCCCGAGAACCTCTGCCGCGAGCGCCTGCATCTCGTAAGCGTCTCGCAGTCCCCGATCTCCGGTCGCCGCGTTGGCATTGCCGCTGTTGGCGACAATTGCCCGAACGTCACCTCCCTCGATAGATTCGCCGGTCACGACGAGAGGTGCGCCCTTGAGGACGTTGCGGGTGAAGACTGCCGCCGAAGTGCATTCGTGTTCGGAGAAGAGGAGGCCGAGATCCCGCCTGCCAGAGTTCCGCACCCCACATACAGCCCCGCCCCCAACGAACCCCGCCGGAGCTACCGCCCCGCCCGAGAGAGTCTTTATTCCGATTGTTGAATCTTTATTCATAACCAGGCCGTATTGTTACATCCGCGCACGCGATATTCAAGCGATTTATGCAATAACTTGAATAATTATCCGCCAGATGCTCTAATAGCGGACATGGCGCTCAAGGTTGGCATCTACGGCGGGAGTGGCTACGCGGGCTCGGAGCTTGCGCGGCTGCTTGCCGGGCATCCTAAGGTGGGGGAGATGGAGGTCTCTTCCCGCGGGTATGCCGGACGCGTGGTGGGCGAGGTCTTCCCGCATCTGGCAGTGGATGGGAACTTCGTAGCGCCGGATGAGATAGACGCTTCGGCGCTGGACGTGGCGTTTGTCGCGTACGCTCACATGGAGAGCGCCGGAGTAGTGAAGGATCTACTGGACGCCGGGACCGGGCTGGTCGTGGACCTCTCGGCGGACTTCCGGTTGCCCGATGTCGGCGTGTACGAAGAATGGTATGGGGATCATCCCGCGCCGGAACTTCTCGAAGAGGCGCACTACGGGCTGCCGGAGGTGTTCGGGGCGGCGGAGGGGCGGCTCATAGCCAATCCGGGATGCTATCCGACGGCGGCGATCCTGGCTCTCGCGCCGGTCGTGAAGCGGGTCGGTGGGATAAGCTCCGTCACCATAAACGCGCTCTCGGGGGTGAGTGGGGCGGGGGCGAAGCCGAGTGTGAAGACGCACTTCGTGAGCGCCAACGAGAACGCCAACGCCTACGGCGCCCCGCGCCACCGCCACACGCCGGAGATAGAGGCCATGCTGCGGCGCGTCGGGGAGACGCCCGAGGTCACGTTCGTACCGCACCTCATCCCCATAACGCGTGGGGAGTTGGAGACCATAGTGGTTGACGTGGAGAGCGTGCCGGAGGCGGAGGAGGTCCTCGGCTGGTACGCGGAGGACTACGCGGGCTGGAAGTTCGTGGAGGCGCGGGCGGAGTATCCGCACGTCGCGCACGTGGCGAATACCAATCGGTGCCGGCTCTCGGCGGCGGTGGATCGGCGCGCCGGGAAGTTGCTCCTGTTCTCGGCGGTGGACAACTTGCTCAAGGGCGCGTCGGGGGCGGCGGTGCAGAATATGAACCTGGCGCTCGGGTATCCCGAAGACCTCGGGCTCGAACATCTCAAGTAGGAGGCTAGGCGCTTTGGGTTCCACAATCTCACCCGTGGACAAGACGACGCGGCAGGATCTCATCCTCCGGCTCATATCCGAGAAGGACCTCGGGACCCAGCAGGACGTGGTCGCGGCCCTCGCCGACGAAAACGTAGAGGTCGCGCAGGCCACCGTCAGCCGGGACCTGGCCGAACTGGGCGTCCTCAAGGTCGGCAACCGCTATCTGGCGCTCCCGCACGACCCCGGTTCAGCAGGCATCGAGGTTCTGCCGAGCTTCGTACTCGGCCTCACGCAGGCTCAGAACCAGGTCGTCATCCACACCCGCGACGGTACCGCCGGCGCCGTCTCGAGCGTCCTGGACAGGGTCAGGGGACTCAAGATCCTGGGTACCATCGCCGGGCAGGACACCGTGCTCGCCATAGCCCCGGACAACGCCGCCGCCGAGGAGGTCGCAAGCCTCATCGCCGACGTTTGCCGGGCGAAGACCCGCCCCGCCGGAAACATCGAGTAGGGTACGTGGGGGGAACTTCCGGAAGCACATTGAGCCTGTCGCTGCGTCTGACTACGCTGGATGAACGCCTGGCCGTCTGCCGCCTCGATGCCGGGGCGGAAGTTCCCGGCTGGGCTATCGCCTCATCTATCTTCTCGGTGACCCGCACGACCAATGAGTTATCTATAGTCTGCCCCGAGAAGCGCGTACCGTCGGAGGTGAAGTGCGAGAAGGGCTGGCGCGCCTTCAAGCTGGAGGGAACGTTCGAGTTTTCGTTGGTTGGGGTGCTGGCGTCGATCGCCGTACCGCTGGCGGAGGCCGGTGTGGGCGTCTTCGCCGTCTCGACCTTCGACACCGACTACGTGTTAGTGAAGGAAGACCAACTCGACCTCGCTGCCTCTACGCTGCGCGAGCGGGGACACGAGGTCCGGTATCCACCCTCGAAGGAAGGATGACCGCGTCGTGCGGATACGGTTTATACGTCATGCAACGTTCGTATTCGAGGCAGGAGGAGTCCAGGTGCTGGTGGACCCGATGTTGGGACACGCCGGGACCGCGGAGCCCGTACCAAACACGCCCAACCAACGGCGCAACCCGCTCGTGGACCTGCCGTTCGGCGACGAGGAGATGGCCGCTCTGTTAGAGGAGATCGACGCCGTACTCGTAACTCACACGCACGCGGACCACTGGGACGGGCGAGCGAGGGATCTCATCCCCAGCCAAACCCCGATCCTGTGCCAGCCCGAAGACGAAGACAAGATAAAGTCCGCCGGATTCAGGCAAGTCGTTCCGATCCACCAGGAACTGAAATGGGAGAACTTGCTCTTTACGAGGACCGGCGGCCAGCACGGTACTGGGGAGATCGGCCGCCGCATGGCTCCAGTCTCCGGGTTCGTCGCGCGGGCGGAAGGTTCACCCAGCCTCTACGTGGCCGGAGACACCATCTGGTGCACGGAGGTCGAGGAAGCCTTGAGCGTCCACCACCCTGACGTGGTGATCCTAAACGCCGGAGCCGCTCGGTTCCTCGAAGGCGGACCAATTACGATGACCGCTGGAGACGTAATCCGAGTGTGCCGCGCCCTTCCTAACTCGCGGGTCGTCGCCGTGCATATGGAGGCTATCAACCACTGTTTGCTCTCTCGTGAGGATCTCGTGAGGGAACTGGACCGCGAAGGACTCTCCGGACGGGCAAAGGTTCCGGTGGACGGCGAAACGTTCGAAGTCATATAAATACATCTCAGGAGGAAAAATGACGCTAGAAGGAAAGAAAGTCGTGCTCGCATACTCGGGCGGGTTGGATACTTCGGTCTGCGTGAAGTGGTTGGAGCAGCAGGGGGCGATCCCCTACGCTCTGTACCTGGATCTTGGTCAGGGAGAGCCCGCCGGGGACGTAAAAGCCAAGGCCATCAAAATAGGCGCCGCCGACGCCTTCATCCGGGACGCGAAGGCCGAGTTCGCCGAGGAGTATTTGGCCCCGGCGATCAAGGCAAACGTCCTCTACGGCGGCAAGTACCCGCTCTTTACCGCCCTCGGACGCCCGCTCATCGCGAAGAAGCTCGTCGAGGCGGCGCGCGAGGTTGGGGCGACGCACATCGCCCACGGCTCCACGGGAAAGGGCAACGACCAAGTCCGCTTCGACGTTACTACAGCCTCTATAGCCCCGGACCTCACCGTCGTCGCCCCGGTTCGCGACTGGAACATGAGTCGTCCCGAGGAGATGGCCTACGCCGAGGAGCACGGCATCCCCGTACCGACCACCAAAAAATCTCCCTACAGCGTGGACGAGAACCTCTTTGGTCGCTCCATTGAGGCCGGTCCGCTCGAAGACCCGGACCACGAGCCGACCGAGGACGTCTTCGAGATGACCACCGCCCCCGAAGACGCGCCAGATGAGCCGCAGTACTTCGAGATCGGCTTCGAGGAAGGCTTGCCGATCAGCCTCGACGGCCGGGAGATGACGCTCGTCGAGTTGATACTGGAACTGAATGAAATCGCCGGAGCGCATGGCGTTGGACGGATCGACATGATCGAAGACCGCCTCGTCGGCATCAAGAGCCGCGAAATTTACGAGGCCCCCGCGGCCCTGGCCATCATCCAAACCCACAAGGAGCTCGAAACCCTCACCCTCACCAAGGACGTCCTCCGCTTCAAGGCGACTGTCGAGCAGCGCTACACGGAGCTAACCTACGAGGGCCTCTGGTTCACGCCCCTCAAGTCCGCACTCGACGCTTTCATAGGTGAGACCCAAAAGACCGTGACCGGCACTGTCCGCATCAAGCTCTACAAGGGATCCAGCACCGTGGTCGGACGTACCGCTCCTCAAGCCCTCTACAGCAAGGACCTCGCCACCTACGATCCCAACAGCACCTTCGACGAGGCCGCCGCCGCAGGCTTCATCGCCCTGTGGGGCCTCCCGGCCCGCCAGTGGGCTGGTGTAAACGGTGGCATCGAGCACAGTTCAGCTCTACAATGAAGTTAAAGTAGAAGGTAAAACAAATAGGAATAAAATACTGGTATTTGCAGGTAATAGTTCCAATTGATACCAGAGCGACATGTTTGCTAAATATCTAACTGTAAACTGTACAGTTAATTGAAACCTGCAGTTAACATTTAAAGTATCCTACTGCAAGAAACCACTGTTTTCCAGGTAAAATGTGGATCAGAAGGCCTTCGCGGAACATTGGTGCTCGCTGCCTCTGCGGTTGTGCTTTGCGATTCTTCGATACGAAGGTACTTCAGGCACAATCGCAATTGACAAATCAATACATTTTGATGTAAGTTAGATCAAGTAATATTGATATGAGGTGGAGGTGTGGCGCTGATGAGTGAGGATCTCAGGGAGCAGGTGAGGCGGCGATACGCTGAGGCCGCTCTGGTTGCCGGGGAAGGTGAGAGCGAGTGTTGTGGAACGCCCGGAGCCTTCGAGGTGGACATGAAGGGGGAGAGTTACTCGGAGGCTGAGAAGGGCGAGTTGCCTCAAGCTGCCGTGGGGGCTTCGCTCGGGTGTGGCAATCCGGTGGCGCTCGCAAGTCTGTCAGCGGAAGAGGTCGTATTGGACCTTGGTAGCGGTGGCGGGATCGACGTGCTGCTCTCGGCGCGGCGGGTGGCTCCTGGAGGGAAGGCGTACGGTCTCGACATGACCGACGAGATGCTGGAGCTTGCGCGTGAGAACCAGCGGAAGTCCGGGGTGGAGAACGTGGAGTTCCTGAAGGGGGAGATAGAGGACATACCGTTCCCCGAAGGCCACGTGGACGTGGTTATCAGCAACTGCGTCATCAACCTCTCCACCGAGAAAGAGAAAGTGGTCGGTGAAGCGTTCCGGGTGCTCAAGCCCGGCGGCCGATTCGCCGTCTCCGACGTGGTCTTTCTCGGGAGCAAGAGGGACTTGCCGGAGGACTTGATCCGAAGCGTCGAGCTCTGGGCCGGCTGCGTCTCCGGAGCCCTGGAGAAAAGCGAGTACGAGGCTATCCTCGCCCGGGCGGGGTTCGAGGACGTCTCCGTCGAAGTGACTCACGTCTACGACCCGGAAGTAATGGCGGGTTCCGGCTGCTGCGGAGATGCTGGAGCGCCCCAGAAAGTCCCTGTCGCGAGTGCTTTCATCCGGGCTCGTAAACCGGAGAGGCGGTAAGACGTGGCGCAAAAAACGTTCGAGTTGCTGAAGGAAAACGGGGGTCCAACTTCTGTGCCGGATGAGGAGTCGGTCCAGCGTCTGGTGGCGCTGGGACGGGCGATCTCGGACCCTATCCGGGTGCGGATGCTCGGGATGATGTTCGAGGGCCGGAGTTGCTGCGACCTGCCGGACTGCGGTGTCCCGGCCGGGGATCAGGACGCGGGCATCTGCGTCTGCGAGTTCGAGCGCTACTTCGGGATGGGACAGTCGAAAGTCTCCTATCACCTCGGAAAGCTCAGGGAGGCCGGGCTGGCGCGGGAAGAGAAGCGAGGAAAGTGGAGCTTCTACTCGCTGGATCGGGATGCCGTCCATGAGTTGCTCGGAGAGACCGCGGGACACCTGGGAATATTGCCGGATCGGAGCGCGCGAGTTTAACCAGCGTTTAACTCAAAGGACACCGAAAACCCATAAACTAATCTTGATGGGCAGTAGGACGCCGAAAGGGAGGAGGTAGACCGTGAACAAGACGAAGGTGCTGTTTCTGTGTACGCAGAACTCAGCTCGGAGCCAGATCGCAGAGGCGTTCTTGAGGGAGCATGGTGGAGGCCGCTTCGAGGCCTACAGTGCAGGTTGCGAAGTTGCCGACGAGGTGCACCCGTATGCCGTGAAGGTCATGGAGGAGATCGGTATAGACATAAGAGACCAATATCCGAAGGGTCTGAAAGCGTATATGGGTAGGATGCACTTCGGCTACCTCGTGACGGTATGCGCCCGGGCGGAGAAAAACTGTCCCACGGTCTTTCCCGGTGTCGGGCTCAGGCTCTCTTGGCTGTTCGACGACCCCCGTGGCGCGGAGGTTGCCGAAGAAGAGCGGCTGGATAAGTTCCGGGAGGTTCGGGACCAGATAGAGGCGAAGATCCTGCACTGGCTGGAGCATCCAGAAGAGGAGATAGCGAAGCTCAGAGCGGAGCGCGAGCGCGAACGGAAAGAGCGGTGGGAAACGCGGCAAGGCACCGAAGAGTCGCGTGTGGATACTAAAGAGATATCTTTCTCGGAAGCTAGAATCGCTGGTGAATTAGTATGGTCCTAGGCTCGAAGAACGGGGAGAGTGGCTCTACTCAAAAGGTCTTGTTCCTCTGCACCCACAACTCGGCTCGTTCCCAGATGGCTGAAGGACTGCTGCGGCATCTCGCAGAGGACCGCTTCGAGGTTCACAGTGCGGGTACCGAGGCGACGCACGTAAGACCTCAAGCTATCGCCGTGATGGAGGAGATCGGGGTGGATATCTCCGATCAGGAGTCGAAGACACTGGAACGCTATCTCGGTGAGCCGTTCGACTACGTCGTTACCGTCTGCGACGATGCGAACGAGGCATGTCCGGTCTTTCCCGGCGCAAAGCATCGCCTGCACTGGTCGTTCGAGGACCCCTCGCAAGCCACCGGGAGCGAGGAGGAGCGGCTGAAGGTTTTCCGAGAGGTGCGGGATGAGATCCAGGAGCGAATCGAGGCGGAACTTGTAGAGGAGAGGCGAGATACCCTCTCTAACTAACGGCGGCGCGCGCGGCTTGCTAGCTGCCTTGCGGCGGCCGCGGGCTCCAGCCGGTCGAACTCCTCTACGAGCGCGGCGGGGACGGCGTCGCGGAAGCGGGCGTACAGGTAGATCTCTCCTAACCGTGCCACTGCTGATTCTCCGACTTCCTCCGCCGCGCGACGAGAATACTCTTCCGGGGTTTCGTGACTTTCCCGGCTGATGCCTGCTTCTTCGAGGGCGGCGGTTATCTTCTTGTACCGGCTGTACATCCGCGCATCCGAGACTTTTACGTAACGCTGCACTACCGGACTTTGTCTACGGTTAGCCAGGTACCTGCGAGAGTAGATGACGAGCAGAGAGCCCACCGAGCAGGAGCCCCGCAATGACGATACTCACCGGGTCCAATCGGGCCACGCCTCGCATGAGGCTGCCTGCAGCGCCGATTGCGGGGGAGAGAGCTGCGCCAGTCTTACCGGCGAGGAAGCCGAATACTTTACTCCCTTGCATATCGCCCGCCGCCTCGTATTGCCAGGGGGTAGAGTCGAAGCTGGGAGTCGGGTCGAAGGTGGACCATCCGTAGCGGGGGAAGTACACCTCGACCCAGGCGTGGGCGTCGCTGGCCTTCACCTCGTAGAGGCCGGTGAACGGGTTGTACTCGCCGGAGACGTAGCCGGTTGCCACACGGGCCGGGATGCCCAGAGACCGGGCCATCACCGCCAGAGATGAGCTGAACTGCTCGCAGTAGCCCCGCTTCTGCTCGAAGAGGAAGTATTCGACGGCGTCCATGCTTTTGTTCTAAGGCGGGATGGAGAGGTCATAGGGATAGTTGTTCTTCAGGTACTCGTTCATCTTCATAACGGCGTCGTAGGGGTTGTTCGTGTTTGCTGTCAGCTTGCGGGCGAGGTTTCGGGTGCGGTCCAGTCCCGTCGGAGGGAGTTCGGTGTACTTCTGTACTACGTCCGCCGGATAGTTCGTACCTGCTAGACGGAGCTGGTCTGGGGAGGCGTTCGGGACCTGGGAGATGACCGAGTAAGTGGAGCCAGCCGGGATCTCATACGGCGCTCTTATCGAGTTGTAGGAATCCACCTTGATGGTGCTAGTTGGGAAGAAGACTGTCTCGGGACGGTACGCGCCGAAGATGATGTTCGAGGAGTCCTTCTCTACGTGGAAGACCTGAGCAACCTGGCGCGTCGGTCCCTGCGCGGGCTCTGTGTTACGCGCGGCGTACAGGTCGAAGCGCGGAGCGGTTGCTGAGTCGAGTTTCTCCGCGTTGTCGCGGGTCGAGATCTCCCAGCCCTTGCCGTTGTACTCGTCGAAGACCACTCCCCGGTACGGAACCGCTTCCTCACTGCGGACCTTCATCACCACCTCGTCGGAGAGCCTGCCGCGGCTGCGGAGGTCCATGTACGGGTTGAAACCGTGGTAGGAGTCAGCCGAGATATTCTGCGGCGGACCGGCGAACGGATCTCCGCCGGGCGGCGGTTTGTAGTACGGGTTCTGGATGCCGCCGGAGAAGTTCCCCTGAAAGTTCTGGAAGGCCGACGTCGGCATTATCGAGAGGTTCATGCTCTGACTCTGGGGCATGAGGGCGAAGCAAAGTAACCCGAGGACAATTACGGCGAAGCAGCCTGGCAGGACGAGTCCCAGGGTAAGGCCCCGGCTTCGGGATGGTTCGATACCGGCGCGCCCCCGGATCTCCGACAGGTGGATCTGGGCCAGCGCGCCGAGGGCGCAGATGAGGAAGGCGAGTACGAACAGCCCATACCACAGGCTCGTCGATAGGACCGCGCCGACGGCTAGCAGGATCAACCCGCTCACCAGCGAGTACGAAACGTCCTTACGGGCTGGAAGATCGAAGGCATGTATGACTTGCACCCACATGAACAACCGGGCGAGCGGAACCCGCGTGTCATAAAGAGACGACAGAACCTCCCGGAAGAACATAGCCAGCACCGCCAGAGCGCCGAACGCCAGCATCAGTTTTATGAGGAAGTTGTTCTCCCGCCGCCGATTGTGGCTTACCACGAACGCAAAGGCCGTGAGCAGCGGGACCAGAACGCCGGTCGCCCAGTCGAAATATCCACTAGCTAGGACGGCTACTTCACCGACGAGCACCGCCGCCAGTACCCACGCCCGCAACTCCACCGAGTCTTCCGGCGGAAGCTTGCGGCTCCTCGGGAAGTTGGCCGGAAGTTTCAGTTCCGGCAGGTCGAGCTTCAAGAGATCCTCCAGGGCTCTCGCACGTCCGGGCCGAGCATTGTCACCCGCTGCCCGCTGGACTCAATGCTATCCACCAGTGCTCGCTCTTCATCCGGTGTCATCCAGGCGCCCTCTCCGGCGAACTCGTGGCACGAGACCAGCACAACCGTCTCCGCTCGCGGAAGCCGTTCGTAGTTCATGGCCGGCAGTATCTCGATGTTCGCCTCTTCCATGACCGGTGGCCGGGAGGCGATGAGCCCGGCACACCAGTTTAGGATGGCGTCTGGGGCTGGGGCTGGGGTTTCGGGGAAGTCGTGGTATTGGGGACCGGCATCAGCGGCGACTTCGCGGTTCTCCTTGAGGGCGCGCAGCATCAGAGAGGCCGCGGCCGAAACGATCATCTCCCGAACCTCCGCCGGAGCGCGGGCGTCCAGGTTCAGGGCGAGTTTGAGTGGGGGATCCATCTCGCGGGCAAGCTCCACCACGGAGAGCCTCCCCGACGCGAGGCTGCGGGCGCTCTGGCGCCAGGCTATGAGGCGCGCCGGGTCTCCGGGCCGGTACTCCCGTACTCCCCAGAACTCGCCCCCGAGTCCCCGGTGCATCTCCGAAGCCTCGTCACGTTCCGCACCCGCGGCATCCGGCGACGTTGGACGCGGCAGGCCCGCTACGTCGAAAGTCCTGGGATAGATGGTGGTGTTTGAGGCCACGCGCATCCGGCGCTTGCCGCGGAACAACCCGAACGGCGCCGCAGACTGTATAACTACCTCGCTGCCGGAGTAGATCCCCCGCCGCGGGTTCTCGAGGGTGTAATCGAAGCTCTCTGGTGTGCTGCGTCTTACTCGTTCCACGACTCCGCCACCCGTATCTCCGGCGAAGTTGTCGCCTACCTCCAGCAGATACCTGGAGAGACGGCCCGTGTTGCGGACTTCCAGCTTACAGGAGAGTGGATCACCCGCCGTCCCTACTACCGGAGCATGCCGTATCATCTCGATGCCGCGCATGTTGTAGAGAGGGACGAGCGCGGAGATGAGGATCACACCGACGATACTGGCCGAGATCACGTACAGCCATCCCGCGCCGGAGGTGGTGGCGATAGAGTAGAGGATCACCCCGAGACATCCCACAAAGATGAACTTCGCCATCTTCCTTATATATTTCAGAGCCTTCATCTATCCGGCCGCTCGAAGCCCTACGCTGGTGAAGGTACGGAGTTCAGGACCTCCCGGACGACACCTTCCGCCGTAACGCCAGAAGCTCCGCCGCGGACACTGATCCTGTGCGGCAGCGTGTTCGGCGCGAGCGCCTTGACGTCCTCCGGTCCCGCGAAGTCCCGTCCCCTTGTAGCGGCTCGCGCCTGCGCCGCCCGGATGAGGGCGATGGAGCCGCGCGGTGAGACTCCCAGAGAGACCGCCGGATGCTCGCGGGTCGCCTCGGCGATCTTAACCGCGTACTCCAGGACTTCGTCGTGGATCTGCACGCTGCGAACTAGCTCTCGCGCGTCGCAGACCTCCTGGCTTCCGGCGACCGGCTCCATCTCCTCCAGCGGCCTGCGCTCCACTTGCGCCCGAACGATCCCGAACTCCGCCTTCCGCGCCGGATAACCCATGCTCGTAGCGACCATGAACCTATCGAGTTGTCCTTCCGGTAGGGGATAGGTGCCGTGGAACTGGTGAGGGTTCTGGGTCGCCATCACGAAGAACGGCTCCGGCAGTGGACGCGAGATACCATCCACCGTAACCTGATTTTCGGCCATCGCTTCGAGCAGCGCGCTCTGGGTGCGGGGGGTGGCGCGGTTGATCTCATCGGCCAGCAAGACCGGCGCGAAGATGGGACCGGGGATCCAATCGAAGCGCGCCTGCCGCGGGTCGAAGACGCCCGTCCCCGTGATATCCGACGGCAACAGGTCCGGCGTAAACTGGATCCGGCCGAACTCCGCGTCTATGGATGAGGAAATGGCCCGTGCGAGCGTCGTCTTGCCTACACCGGGGATGTCCGTCAAAAGCACGTGACCACCGGCGAGCAAAGAGATAAGGCAGAGGTCCACCACCCCGTCCTTGCCGACTATTACCCGGCAGATGCTCTCCTTCAGCTTTTCATAAACCTCACGCACCTCCACGAGGTCTTCTATCCCGGTTCGGCTACACTGCACTATATCCCTCCTGGGTGACATCGAGCCTTGTGTATAACGCACCGCCAAGCGAACTCTCTCCCTGCTATTATCGGCCGCATGCCCGACTTACTTGAACCCGATTTCTCCGAACTTACGGACCTGGCAATGATGCGCCACGCCCTCGCGGCCGCGGAAGAGGCCGCCGAAAGGGGCGAGGTCCCCGTAGGCGCCATAGTAGCCAGGGGTGACGAAATACTGGCCACGGCCGCCAACGAACGTGAAGCGACAAAAGACCCGACCGCCCACGCCGAACTTCTGGCTATCCGCCAGGCCGCCGCGAGCCTGAATACCTGGCGCCTGACCGGATGCACCCTCTATGCGACCCTCGAACCCTGCCCCATGTGCGCCGGCGCCGCCCATGCCGCCCGAGTCTCACGCCTCGTCTACGCCGCCCCCGACCCAAAAGCCGGATTCGCCGGAACCCTGCACAACCTTCCCCAAGATATTCGCCTCAACCATACCTATCCCGTGAAACATGGCGTGTTGGAGGACGAAGCTGCTAAACTGCTCCGGGATTTCTTCAGAGAACGTCGCCAGAAGCCTGAATAAGCACATGTGGCACAAGCCTGAAGCGTGGATACAGAATAAACCTCAACCTGATGTTGAATCGTTTTAGCCTACAAGTTCAAAGTTAAATGCCTGGTATAGCGTACTGTTTCGACCTGAACGTAAAGGTACGCGATTTGCGGGTTTTTCTGCTGATTGTAGCTGCTCTGAAAAAATTTCTGAAAAAAGTTTCTTGTGATAGTAAGAAGCCTGAACCCCGCTTGAAAAGGGCGATTCGGAGTATTAGCGTTAAATTAACCTAACGTTGAAGGTTATATAAGTGCTATTGCTATCCGAAAATGTGGTGTGTTAGGTTGCTTCAATAACCAGATGTGGTGTTGAGGCTACGGGGGTTACAAAGTGCAGTGTCCATATTGTGATTTCGAGGATACGAAAGTAATAGACAGTCGTTTGTCGGAGACGAAGGACGCCATTCGCCGGCGCCGGGAGTGTCTGGCGGAGGGATGTGGAAAGCGGTTTACGACGTATGAGCGCCGGGAGCCGTTGAGGTTGATGGTATTAAAGAGGGAAGGTGGGCGGGAGCCCTTTGACCGGGAGAAGTTGCGCGCGGGCATCTCCAGTGCCTGTGCCAAGCAGCGGGTCACGGACGAGGATGTGGAGGTCCTCGTGGACGAGATCGAAGCCGATCTCCGTGAGCGGCGGCGGCATGAGGTAACCTCGCGGCGGCTCGGCGATATGGTGTTGATGCGGCTGCGGCGGCTTGATATGGTTGCGTATCTGCGCTTCGCTTCTGTATATAGGCAGTACACGGACGTGGACCAGTTCCGCTCCGAGCTAGTAAGGCTTGCTGGATCCAGCGTGGGTGGGCGCTGAATCTGGCGGTTAAGTAATTGTTGGAATAAAAGAAACGAGCAGTAAACTTAGGGAGGATGAGTATGGAAGTAGACAGGAATAGGTTAACGGACGCCCAGTTGTCTGAGAACGCGATCGCCGTTCTAAAGAAACGCTACCTCAAGAAGAACGAGCAGGGCGAGGCTATTGAGGAGCCCATCGACATGTTCCGGCGCGTGGCGTCGAACATCGCCGAGGGCGAGTTTCGCTTCAAGGAGGGTGGGGAAGCGCAGGCTCTCTACGAGGAGTCGCAGGAGAAGTTCCTCCAGATGATGCTGTCGAGGAAGTTCATGCCGAACTCCCCGACCCTGATGAACGCCGGCCGCGAGTTGCAGCAGCTCTCGGCGTGTTTCGTCCTGCCGGTCGAGGACTCTATAGACGGCATCTACGATACCTTGAAGCACCAGGCTGTCATTCACAAGAGTGGTGGCGGGACGGGTTTCGGGTTCTCGCGGTTGCGTCCCAAGAACGACATCGTCAAGAGTACGATGGGCGTATCGAGCGGGCCGGTCTCGTTCATGGCTATATATGACGCCTCGACGGACAAGATCAAGCAGGGCGGCACCCGTCGCGGGGCGAACATGGGCATCTTGCGGGTGGACCACCCGGATATCGAGGAGTTCATCACCTGCAAGAAAGAGAACGACCAGATAAACAACTTCAACATCTCCGTCGCTATCACCGATGCTTTCATGGAGGCCGTCGAGAACGACACGGACTTCGACCTGAAAAACCCGCGTGATGGCGAGGTCAGGAAGACAGTCCGGGCGCGCGACCTGTTCGTCAAGATAGTCGAGGGCGCGTGGCTGAACGGCGAGCCGGGCGTGGTGTTTATCGACAAGATCAACGACGACAACCCCACGCCGCAGTTCCCGATAGAGTCAACGAACCCGTGCTCGGAGGCGCATCTGCCGCCGTATGACTCGTGCAACCTCGGTTCGATCAACCTGGAGCGCTTCTTTATAGAGGGACGTATGCCGGGTGAGGGCGAGGTCGACTGGGACGAGCTGCGCGAGACGATCCACACCACCATCCGCTTCCTCGACAACGTGATCGAGATGAACAACTACCCTCTCCCGGAGATCGACGCGATGAGCCGGGGCAACCGCCGCATCGGGCTCGGCGTCATGGGCTTCGCCGACCTCCTGATAAAGCTCGGCATTACCTACGATTCCGAAGAGGGCCTCGCCTTCGCCGAGAAGGTGATGAAGTTCGTGGACGATGAGGCATGGGAAGCGTCTCGTACGCTCGCCGACGAGCGCGGCGTCTACGGTAACTTCGAGGGCTCGCGCCACGAGGCGCGCGGCGACCGCGTCCGCAACGCGACCGTAACCACCATCGCCCCGACCGGCACCATCTCCATAATCGCCGGCTGCTCCGGCGGCATCGAGCCGCTCTTCGCCGTGGCGTTCATGCGCCGCCAGGCCGATATGGAGCTGCCGGACGTGAACCCCGAGTTCGTGAGGCTCGCCAAAGCCCGCGGCTTCTACTCCGAGGACCTGATGAAGAAGGTCGCCGAGCACGGCTCCGTCCGCGACATCGAAGAGGTGCCGGACGATGTGCGTGGCACCTGGGTCACCTCGCACGACATAACCAGCGAGTGGCACGTCCGCATGCAGGCCGCGTTCCAGAAGTACACTTCGATGGGCATCTCCAAGACCATCAACCTCCCGAACGAGGCGACGACGAAGGACGTGGAAGACGCCTACCGCTTCGCCTTCTCGCTCGGCTGCAAGGCGATGGCCGTCTACCGCGATGGTTCTCGTGACGCCCAGGTCCTCTCGACCGGCAAGACGCGGGTAGGAGTGCAGCCCGGCACCGAGGTCGAGAAGGAGTATGTCTCGCTCGCCAAGGCCCGCAACGGCCGGCCGCGTACGCTCTCCGGTGTGACGAAGAAGATACAGACCGGCCACGGTCCGCTCTACGTCTCGATGAACGACGATGAGTTCGGCCCGCGCGAGTGCTTCATCGTCATCGGCAAGCCTGGCGGTACGGCAGCGGCCTTCTCCGACGCGCTGGGACGAATGATCTCTCTGGCCGAAAAACATGGCGCTACCCCCGCCGAGGTCGTTCACCAGCTCCGCGGAATCCAGGACGGCCACCCGGCTGGCTTCGGCCAGAACGCGATCCTTTCCGTCCCCGACGGCGTGGCGAAAGCGATGGCCGAACACTATCTGGTCGAGGAAGCCCCCGAGGCCAAAAACCTCCCCGTCATCGGGGCCTGTCCAGAATGCTCTGGCGGCCTGACCAAGCAGGAAGGCTGCGTAGTATGTCACTCTTGCGGCTATTCCAAGTGTAGCTAACCGTAAGATATAGCTTTAGTGTCAGGCGGACCCTCGGGTCCGCCTTTTTTCTTGCTCCGAAGAAAAAGCCCTGCAAATGAACCTGTTTTGGGCTGAAGCGACTTGCGGGTTACAGGCGGCTTTCAGGAACGATGAAGTATGAATTCAAAGTCCAGGGTTTGGAGATGGACGGTGCGCGGATGACGAACTGTGATTCGCAAGGCTGACGAGAAACCGTCGCGTCACTTCATGGGAGAAGGTTAGGGATTCGCTGTGCGAGGCTAGTTCCGTCTCCTAAACTATCGGCTTTCGAGTAAGCCCTTCTACTACGTCTAAAGTCGCCGTTTCAGGTTCGCGTGTCTCGGGGTGTTTCCAGGTGGTTTGGTGGGCTCGCTTTCCCTATTCTGGTTTTGTCAACAACGCTCATGCCGGTATCTACATAAGTACATATTGCACAAGTGGGTCAATAGTCCTAAGATGGCTATAAAAGGTGGGTTAAATCTAGATCAAAAGACGAATAAGAAAGGAAGGACGATGTCTCAAGCTAGATGAGTGTTGCGAGGATTTCAGGCCCACAAGTCTTTGATCCGACCTTGCGGCCTCTCCAGGTGGCGGTTGACCAAGAAGGCGTAGGTGTAGGAGCAGATCTTCGCCGCAATCCTGGTGACGAGCCCCACCAGCGTTGTCGCCAGGGGCACCTCGAGCCGAAAGACCCTTTTTAAGCTTGCCAGGGCGATCTCGATCTGCTGCCTCTTGCCATTCTGCCGGGAACGCTCGGTTACCAGTAGCACCCCGGTCTCAGCCAGGGCCTTCTCCAACGCCGTGCTCCGGTAGGCTAGATCCCCGAAAAGCCTGCGTGCTATGTCCTCTCCTAGATTCGCCCTTTCGAGCAGTTCCTTGGTCAAGCGCACCTCGGCGACGTTGGCGGCGGTCAGCTCGTAGGAGAGCGGCACCCGGTTAGTGGAGCAAAGCAGGTGCAGCTTCACACCGTAGGCTGAGAAGGAGCCCCACCTCACCCAGGCCGCACCCGCAAAGCCTGCCGACTGCCCCACCTGCCTGGGGTGCAATACCGACAGAAGTGTTGAATCGATGAGCAAGGTCTCGGGCGTGCCGACGAGGTCGGTTAGTACGGCACGTCTCATGGGTTCCAGGAAGCGTCGCAACTTCCTAATCCTACGGTGCAAGGAGGAAGGAGCGAGACCAATCACCCCAGGAAAGAGGTGAGAGAAGAATCTCGAAGCGTCGCGCAGGAAGGACCGTTGGCTCTCTATACCCCGGAGTTGCTGGAACAAGGCGAGCGTTATGACTTCTGAATCCGAGAGCTTTTTCAGCCTCTCGTAGCGCTGAGCGTTAGGGTTGATGGTCTGGTAGACGTCGTCTACCAGACAGAACAAAACGGTGACAGCCTCTTCTAAGAGAGCGTACCCTTGGGCATGTTCGGATCGGTCCATCTTATGCTCCTTTCAACGGAAAGGTGGATGGCCCTATTTTTACCGCCCCTTATCCTTTGACACGGATACCGTAGTGGTCTCCAGATTCAGGGGACTTAGGGGGAATGCACAGTGATGCTCGCTGTAGCATAATGGGACGCTGTACCAAAGTGGGGAAAGGACGATAGGTTATGGTGGGTGAGCAGGGCCATTGGGGTATGCCCGTGAGCAAGCCCCTCGAAGAAGCGGTCGTGCAGGAGTTCGCGGCTAACTTGCGCGGCAAACTCATACGCCCAGAAGACGACGGCTACGATGCCACTCGCGCCGTCTTCAACGGGATGATCGACAAGCGTCCAACGATGATCGTCCGCTGCGCAGGGACATCAGACGTGATCCAGGGAGTCAACTTCGCCCGGACGCACGATCTCTTGCTTTCGGTACATGGCGGTGGACACAACGTCGCGGGCAAGGCAGTGTGCGATGGCGGGGTGATGCTCGACCTGTCGCCCATGAAAGGTATCCGGGTCGATCCGGTGCGTCAAACCGCGCAAGCTCAAGCAGGCCTCACGCTGGGCGAGTTCGATCACGAGACGCAGGCGTTCGGGCTGGCGACTACCCTCGGGGTCGTCTCATTGACCGGTATCGCCGGTCTCACCCTCGGAGGCGGTCTCGGCTGGCTCAACGGCAAACACGGCCTCGCCTGCGACAACCTGCTCTCGGCCGACGTGGTGACCGCTGATGGTCGGTTGCTAACGGCCAGCGACGAGGAGAACGAGGACCTCTTCTGGGGGATTAGGGGTGGCGGTGGCAACTTCGGCGTGGTTACCTTGTTCGAGTACAAGCTTCACCCTGTTGGTCCCATGCTGGGAGGCGGACTTCGGTATTCAGCGGCCGAGGCTCGCGACTTTCTTCGTTTCTACCACGAGTTTGCGAGCACCTGCCCCGATGAGCTGTCCACCGCAGCTTCGTTGGGTCGCGCCCCGGATGGCAGCGTCGTGGTTGGCGTTGCCGTCTGCTACTGCGGGCCAATAGAGACGGGAGAACGGGTGCTGCATCCTCTGCGCACGTTTGGCTCACCATTAGAAGACAACATCCAGCCAATGTCGTACCGAGCACTCCAGAGCGCACCCGACACGGGGTTCCCGTTAGGTCGGCAGCATTACTGGAAGTCGAGCTGGCTGAAGCACCTAAGCGAGGAAGCGATCGAGGTCATGCTCCGATTCGTGGCAGAAATGCCCTCCCCGATCTCCGGTGTAGGGCTCCAGCAGATGCATGGAGCGGCCAGCCGTGTGGACCCAGCAGCGACGGCCTTCCCGCATCGGGACGAGCACTACGACTTCCTCATCCTCTCGCAGTGGTCCGATCCGTCCGACTCAGAAGAGAATATTCAGTGGACGCGTGAGTTCTTCGAGGCGATGCAACCGTTCTTCGAGACAGGGGTCTACGTCAACAACTTAGGAGAAGAGGGCGAAGACCGGGTTAAGGAGGCGTACGGCGCACACTACGAGCAGCTGGCAGCCCTGAAGGACAAGTACGATCCGACGAACCTCTTCCGCTTAAACCAGAACGTTAGGCCCACAGCTCAGAGTGGTGCACCATCCTAGGAAACGGGTGGGATCGTCCTCGTACCTACCAGTAACGTTGGAGAATCGGAGGACTAGGTCCGAATAGGCTCTGACCTCTTTTTGAGAGCGAATCTACATATACCAACTACGCAACAGACATCTAGTGTGGCGGGTGGAGCCGACTCGGGAGGGGCGAGTTTCAGGGTAAAGCTTCAAAAGTTTGGCAGCTTCCTAAGCGGTATGGTCATGCCGAACATCGGCGCGTTCATCGCCTGGGGTTTGATCACGGCCCTGTTCATACCGGATGGTTGGATCCCTAACGAGACGCTGGCGAAGCTGGTGGACCCCATGATCCTCTATCTGCTGCCGCTCTTGATCGGCTACACCGGCGGCCGGATGGTCTACGACACAAGGGGCGGCGTGGTCGGTGCGATAGCCACCATCGGCGTTATAGTCGGGTCCGACGTGCCGATGTTCCTCGGCGCGCTAATCATGGGTCCAATCGGCGGATACCTCATTATGAAGTTCGACGGGCTCGTGGAGGACAAGATCCGTCCGGGCTTCGAGATGCTGGTGAACAACTTCTCCGCCGGCATCCTGGGCGGCATCCTCGCTATCATCGGCGTGCTAGGCGCTGGTCCCGCCGTCACCGCCCTGAGCAACGTGCTTGGCGCTGGCGTCAACGGCATTATAAGCCTCGGACTCCTGCCTCTTGTCAGCGTCTTCGTCGAACCAGCAAAGATACTGTTCTTGAACAATGCGATCAACCACGGCATCCTGGCTCCGCTCGCCATCGAGCAGGCGAGAAGTGCGGGGAAGTCGATCCTCTTCATGGTTGAGACCAACCCTGGTCCGGGGTTCGGAATCCTGCTGGCGTACTCGGTGTTCGGACGCGGCATCTCCAAGAGCTCGGCGCCGGGCGCGGCGGTCATCCAGTTCCTCGGCGGCATCCACGAGATCTACTTCCCCTACGTCCTGATGAAGCCGCTGTTGGTCCTCGCGGCCATCGCCGGTGGAGCAAGCGGCCTCTTCACCGCCGTGATCTTCAACGCCGGCCTCGTCTCCGTCCCGGCGCCCGGCAGCATCTTCGCTTACCTCGCGCTAATACCGCGCGGCAACTACTTCGGTGTGTTGGCGGACGTCTTGGTCGCGACTATCGTGTCTTTCCTCGTGGCCTCCGTGATAATCCGCAGCTCCTCCGCCGGTGACGAGGCGTCAGACGAGCAGCACCTGGCGATGGCTACCGGGCAGATGGAAGCCATGAAGGGCAAGAAGAGCAGCGTCGCCGGAACGCTCACGAAAAACGGTGAAAACGGGTCATCCGAGGAGTCGGCCGACGAGACCTCCGACGAACAGGAAGAGTCCTTCGACTACTCTCGGGTCAACAAGATCATCTTCGCCTGCGACGCGGGGATGGGCTCCAGCGCGATGGGAGCGTCACTGCTCAAGAACAAGGCCAAGAAAGCCGGGCTGTCGGACATAGAGGTCAAGAACGCCTCGATATCGCAGATACCCGACGATGCGGACGTCGTCGTCACGCACAAGGACCTGACCGACCGGGCGCGTCAGAAGCTGCCCGGAGCCCAGCACGTCTCGGTCGACAATTTCCTCGGCAGCCCGAAGTACGATGAGTTGATAGAGGAAATCTCCACGGCGCGCGTATAGCGCGGGGGTGAATGGCAGGGCTCGGCGAGATGGTACTTCCACTCCGTGAGATACGGCTCATCGAAGCCCTGCTACACCACCCCGAGGGACTCACCGCCGATGGTCTCGCCGACCGGCTCGGGGTGAGCGCGAGGACCGTCCACCGCGACCTGCGATCAGCATCCAAGTTCCTCACCTCGCACGACCTCACGCTCGTAAGACGGGCGGGGTGGGGAATGAGGGTCGAAGGCCCGGAGCCACTGCGAACGCGGACCCTGGGAGAGTTGCGTGAGATGCGTTCCCTGGCACCCACGCCGGAGGAGAGGCAGGCCTCTCTGCTCGGGATGCTGCTCGGTTCGGACGAGCCGATAAAGCTGCGGACGCTGGCGAGCCGGTCGAAGGTCTCGGTTGGTATGGTCGGCCGCGACCTGGACGAGGCGGAGGATTGGCTGGAGAGCTTTGGACTCTCACTAGTTCGGAGACGCGGTTATGGCGTACAGGTGGTTGGGGCCGAGAACGACCTTCGCCGGGCGATGAGCCAGCTCGTTTTGCAAGACCTTGACGAGGCCGCGTTCCTCTCCGACCAGGAAGAGCCCGGCGAGCAGCCCACCGGAGACGTGGATCACCTAACCGGCAGCCTGATGGGGATGATCGATGAGGGACGTTTACAAACGGTGAGGACCCTGACCAGCGAAGCGGTGAAAGACCTTCCATATGCTATAGCTGACAGCGCCTTCGTAAACCTGAGTGTCCACGTGGCCTTGATGGTCGAATGCCTCTTGCGGGGCGGGGAGATCGAGATGGATAGCGAAGTCTTACCGAGGCTGCGCGACACGGCCGAGTACGCCAGCGCCCGGAATCTGGCCGGAGCCATAGAGCAGAACTTTCGGCTCAATGTGCCCGAGGAAGAAATCGCCTACCTGACCCAGCACCTGCGCGGCACGAAACTCCGGCAGGATGGTGATCTCGACCGTTACTTCGAGAGCTCAGACCTGGAGATCGCCTCGCGGGTAAAGGCCCTGATCCACTTCGTCTCCGAGCAGACCGGCGTGACCCTGGCCGGTGATAGTTCCCTGTACACCGGGCTTCTCGCCCACATAGAGAGGGCCATCCACCGCCTGCGGGAGAACATGAGGATCTCCAACCCGCTGCTCTCCGAGATGAAGGAGGATTATCCGGCCCTCTTCGACCTCGTGGACCGGGGGATGAAAAAAGTGTTCGTCGAAGACGAAGTGCCCGAAGAGGAAATCGGGTTCGTCGCCATGCACTTCGGGGCGGCGCTCGACCGCGGGCGGGGAAACTTCCCGAACAGTGTCCTGATCATCTGTCCCAGCGGCATCAGCTCCTCCAGGATACTCGCCTCCAGGCTGGAGAAGGCGTTCCCCCAGATCCGCCAGGTACACAACGCCTCGTTGTTCGATCTCGACAGGCTCGATGCGAACAAGTTCGACCTCGTGGTCTCCACGGTCCCGCTACATATACCCGAAGACTTATACGTGCAGGTCCGGCCCCTGCTCTCCGAGGAGGAGATCGGCAGCATCCGGGACCACCTGAGGCAGAAGAGGCTCGGCGGCCAGCTCGCAAATCGGGCGGTCTCGGAATCCCTTGAAGTTTTCGGCGGTGGACAGGCGAAGCTGCGCCAGATGGCGGAGGCTACACAACTTATAGCCGAGCTCATAGACGATGTCTTCCTGGATCGTCACGAGGCCAAAGGCTCCGTCCGGGAGGCGGTACGCCGGATGTGCGCCTCACTCACCGCGCGAGGACTCGCTTCCGACCCCGCAAGTCTTGAGGACAGCCTGATCTCGCGCATGGAGCTTGGCGGAATCGGGATTCCAGGGACTGCTCTGGCCCTGTTTCACACCCGAGACCCCAACGTCGTCCGGCCCGCCTTCTCCCTGCACGACTTCGACGAGCCTCTGGATATAGAAGGCATGGACGGCGTGATGATGCGTGTGCGCCGGACACTGCTTATGGTCGCGCCACTCGACATCTCCACGGTGGCCCTAGAAGCGATCAGTGAAATTTCGGTCGCCATGGTCGAGCAACCCACGGAGCGCGCGACTTTCGAGGACGGCTCGGAGGCCCAGGTCGTCGCGGCGCTCCAGAACATCTTTGCCCGTTACCTGCACGACAAACTCTTATGAAAGGAGCATGGATATGTCCGAGATACTGACACCGGATACCGTCGAGCTGGGGGCGAGCCTCGGCAGCCGGGACGAGGCGATCCGCCGGGCGGGCGCACTGCTCGTGGAGAACGGTCACGTCGACGACCGCTACGTGGATTCGATGCTGGAGCGCGAGGAGTCCGTCTCAACGTACATGGGCAACGCCGTGGCTATCCCGCACGGCACGGAAGCCTCTAAAAAGTGGGTGGAGAATTCCGGTCTCTCGGTTATCACCGTCCCCGACGGAGTGGAGTACGGCAACGGAGACGTGGCGAAGATCGTCATCGGGATCGCCGGCAAGGGTGACGATCACCTGGAGATCCTCTCCAAAGTCGCCATCGTCTGCTCCGAGGAGGAGAACGTCGAGCGGCTCGTGAACGCGCAGACGAAGGAAGAGCTGCTGGCGATCTTCGACGAGGTGACCTGAATGCACGCCGTACATTTCGGGGCCGGCAACATCGGCCGCGGCTTTATCGGCCAACTCCTGCACGAGGCGGGCTACGACATTACCTTCGTGGACGTCCGGGACGATATGGTGGACGCCCTGAAGAACGAGGGACGCTACGAGGTCATCCTGGCCGATGAGGATGAGGAACATATCCTGGTAGACCGGGTCACCGCGCTACACTCCGAACACGACGCGGACGAGGTGACGGAGCAACTGGCGGGGGCGGACCTAATTACCACGGCCGTCGGTCCGACGGTCCTCAAGATCATCGCCCCCGCCATCGCGAAAGGGCTCGTGGAGCGGACGCGGCTCGGGGGCGCGCCGGTCAACGTGATCGCCTGCGAGAACATGGTTGGGGCCAGCCAGGCGCTAAAGGGTTTCGTGATGGAGAACGTGCCGGACGAGAACGCGGAGGCGGTCGAGGAGATCTCCGGTTTCCCGAACGCGGCGGTCGACCGTATCGTGCCGGAGTATCAGGGATGAGGTGCCTAACATGAACGCGGACGTGCGGGTAGAGCCTTTCTACGAGTGGGTCGTTGACGCCTCTCAGATAAAGGGGGAGCGCCCGGAGATCGCGGGCGTCACCTACGTCGAGGACCTGATGCCCTACATCGAGAGGAAGTTGCTCACGGTGAACGCGGGCCACTCCGCGATAGCGTACCTGGGATACGCGCGCGGCGAGTCCACGATCCACGCCGCCCTCGAAGACGATAGCGTACGCGACACGGCCTCGAAGGCCCTGGAAGAGACCAGCCTGCTGCTCGCGCGGGAGTACGGTTTCGACCCGGAAGAGATGCGGGAGTACCGGTAAAAAGTCCTCTCCCGCTTCGAGAACCCCAGGCTCTCGGACGAGACGACGCGGGTGGCGCGCGCCCCGATCCGCAAGCTCGGCCACGACGAGCGGTTCGTCTCACCGGCCCTGCGCCTCTTCGAGATGGGCCACACGCCGAGGAACCTGGCCGCCGTCATCGCGGCGGTGCTGACCTTCGACTACCCGCAAGACGAGGAAGCCGTGGAACTGCAAGAGACCATAAACGCGGAGGGTAAGCGTTCGGCGCTGGCTCGCTACGCCGGGATAGACGAGGATCACCCACTCGTGGACCTCGTTGTGGAACGTACGGACGGTATCTGAGAGTATAGAGTTAGAGTACGCTGTAGGGGATCGTTAAGAGGTTTACGGCCTAGCGGCAGGGGAAGCCGTCGCGCCAGTACCGGGGGAAGGGAGCGCCATGAGCGGCGAGTTGTTGTTGGGGGTGGATATAGGGACGTCCAGCACCACGGGCGTGCTCACCACGACGGACGGGGAGGTGCTCGGCGAGGCCGAGAGACCGCACGAGCTCTCGCTGCCCCAGCCCGGTTGGGCCGAGCACGACGCGGAAGAGATGTGGTGGCAAGACTTCACGGAGGTCTGCGCCGAACTCCTTGAGAAAGCCGACGGCGCTTCCGTGGCCGCCGTGTGTGTCAGCGGCATCGGGCCATGCTTCCTCGCCGCCGACGGAGACGGTAACCCCCTGAGGCCCGCCATCCTCTACGGCATAGATACACGGGCCACCAGGGAAGTCGAGGAGCTCACCGAGAAGTACGGGGACGAGGAGATCACCCAGAGGTGCGGCAACCCGTTGAGCGCGCAATCGGTTGGGCCGAAGATCTCCTGGCTCGCGAACAACGAGCCCGAGGTCTACGAGAAGACGCGCTACTTCTTCATGGCGCACACGTTCGTGGCCCACAGGCTCACCGGCGCTTACGTCCTGGATCACGCCTCCGCCAGCATGTGCGAACCGCTGTATCACACGGGTGAGAACCGTTGGATCGAGGACTGGTGCGAAGACGTGGCGCCGGGACTGGAGATGCCCGAGCTTCGCTGGTCGGCGGACGTGGCGGGCGAGATCACTAAAGAAGGCGCCGAGGCGACTGGACTGCCCGAGGGCATCCCCGTGGCCGTCGGGAGCACGGATAGCTTCGCCGACAGCCTGGGCGTCGGGGTGAAGAATCCCGGTGACGCCATAATCATCTACGGCTCCACCATGTCGATCATCGTGGTCGCCGAAGAGGCGCTGCCCGCCGAGAACCTCTGGAGCAACGCCCACCTCTTCGAAGGCACCTTCAACCTCGCCAGCGGCATGGCTACCTCCGGCTCGCTCACGGCCTGGCTCAAGAAGATCTCCGGCGACAAACCCTTCGAGGAGCTTACGGAAGAGGCCGCCGAAGTCTCTCCCGGCTCGGACGGCCTGCTCATTCTGCCGTACTTCGCCGGCGAACGGACGCCGCTCCTGGACCCGGACGCGCGCGGCGTGATGTGCGGCCTCACCCTCGGCCACGGGCGCGGCCACCTCTACCGGGCGCTGCTGGAAGCAACCGCGTTCGGGGCGCGGCACCTGCTGGAGGTCGTCAACGAGGCGGGCGGCGAGGGCGAGCGCGTAATCGCCGTCGGCGGCGGGACCAAAGGCGGGCTGTGGACCCAGATCATCTCCGACATCACCGGCATAAGCCAGCGGCTCCCGGAGCGGAACATCGGCGCCCCCTACGGCGACGCCATGCTGGCCGGTATCGCCTGCGGCCTGCTGGACCGCGACGTCAGTTGGGCCTCGGTCTCCGACACCGTCGAACCCAACGAGGAGAACCGCGAGATCTACGACGAACTCTACGCCATCTACAGAGATCTCTATCCCGCCACCCGTCCGATGGCCCACGCCCTCGCCGACATCCAGATGAGAGGCGACATGGACCTGGAGGAGGCGCCGTAGAGGGAACACGCTAGACGCCCATATCAAAATATCAAACGATGCCAAACGCAAAGGAAAGGGGAGCGACAATATGGTGGAGAAAGAAGCGACGATCGTCCCGGAGGCCGGATTGCACGCCAGGCCCGCGGCCAAGTTCGTCAAGGAGGCCAAAAGCTACTCTTCGGACATCGTAGTCATCAAGGGCGAACAGGAGGCTAACGCCAAGAGCTCGCTCAAGCTGATGACGCTCGGGGCCAAGCATGGCGAGCAGGTGCTGGTGCGGGCGGAGGGCGAAGATGAGGAGGCGGCGGTGGACGCGCTGGTCGCCATCCTCTCCGAAGAAGAGGAGGAGTAGACGATGGCCGGCACACGCTTGACGGGCGTCGCGGCCTCCGAGGGGGTCGCGGTAGGACCCGCTTTCGTACACGTCCCCCGCGAGTTGAAACCCGAGCGGGAGAAGATCTCCGAGGGCGAGGTCGAGGGGGAGATGGGGCGCTTCCAGGAGGCTGTCGAGGTCGTCTCCAGGAAGCTCTCCGCGACCGCGGATGAGATGCGGGAGGGCGGCAGCGAGAAGGAGGCCGGTATCTTCGACGCCCACGTCGAGATGGCCGAAGACCCCGAGTT
>JBBPZZ010000048.1:0-2668 GCA_038198445.1 Rubrobacterales bacterium | reverse complement strand
CAGCCGCGCTGACGGCCTGAGCTTCGTGCGCTGCGGCGGCCCGGACGAGCCGGAAGTAGTCTCCCTGCGGTCCATCGCAACCCTCCGGGTGCCGCTCTACGACGGTCTGGAGTTGTATGTCCCCTCGTTCCTGGACGTCCTGGATCACATTGCGACAGAAGAGTACGATTCGCTGCACGTCGCCACTCCGGGGCCGCTGGGACTGGCCGCGCTGATCGCCGGCCTCCTCCTGAACATCACCGTGGTCGGCGCTTACCATACGGAGTTCGGAGCTTACGCCCGCGCTCTCTCCGGCGATGCTTTCGTGGCCGAGATAGTGGAGGTAGCCGTCCGTGAGTTCTACGAGCGCTGCTCCGTAGTCGCCGTGCCGTCCCAGGCAATGGCTCTCGCCCTCCGCAACCGCGGTTACCGTATCCAAAACTTCGAGTTCCTGAAGAACGGTGTGGACGGAGAGCTCTTCACCCCCCGCAAGAGAGAACCAGACCGTCGCGAATCCCTCGGAGCCGGCAGCACACTACTCCTCTACGTCGGCCGGGTCAGCGAAGAGAAGGGGCTGGAACGACTTCTTCACGGCTATCTCGACCTTCGCCGCCGCCGCGAAGACGTGCATCTGGTGGTGACGGGAGATGGTCCATACCGCGAGGAGATGGAGGAGGCGCTCGGGGAGAACGCCACCTTTACCGGGGTCCTGCGGGGCGAGGCGCTCGCCCGTCTCTTCGCCTACTGCGACGTATTCGTCTTCCCGAGCGCTACCGACACGCTCGGGCGGGCCGTGGCAGAGGCGCAGGCATCCGGGCTTCCGGCCGTGGTCTACGATATCGGAGGACCGAGAGAATGCATCAGACCCGGCGAGAGCGGCTTCGCCGTCCCCTTCGGCGACGATGCGGAGTTTTTCGAAAAGATCGAGCTACTCGTCGACGATGCGGCGCTGCGCCAGAGAATGGGATCCACCGCCAGAGAGTTCGCCGCCACGCTGAGCTGGGAAGCGGTCCTGGACGGTCTCCTCGATATCCACTCCAGGCTGCTCGGAGATAGCCGGAGACCGTCCAGAGTCCCGACGGAAGCTTAAAGACAGTGTTTATGGGAGAAAGGGCTGTCGGTCAGTTACGCGCCTACGGTCTCACTCACGGTCGCCGGATGGTTTCGTGCACCTTCCGGAGCCAGGGCGTGTCCAAACCCAACCATATCCTCTAACTGGTCACGCTGATTTACGGAAGCAAGACCACTGCGTCGCCTATCGGCCGTTCGCCGGTCGTGTCGGAAGGGTGGGTGACTAGTTGCTCACCTAGCGTTATCGTCGTCGAGCCGCCGCCATCGAGGTTGACGGCCTCCTGCGCTCCGAGCGCGTCCATGATGCCTGCTTCTTCCTGGAAACTTGCGCCGACGCTATAACCGGGCTTGCGACCATCCACGGTGACGAGGAGCAGGTCGCCCCCAAGCGTCACCCCGGCGAGGGTGCGGGGGTTGCGCCGGATGCCGAAACGGTAGTAGAACTCCGGGTCTTCTGGATAGACGAAACCTTCCTTGTAGGCGGTGATGTCCGACGCGCCGCCGCTCAAGAGGCGCGGGCCTCCGTTGACGACGCCCATCTTACCGGCAAGCGGGGCGCCGTCGGCTGAGATCTTCTTCGCCACGCGGATCGTCGCGCCGGGCTTCGCATGGGCGCGGAGCCAGTCGGCGCCCTCGCCGGTGCCGGAGAGGACGGAGCCGCCGGGCAGGATGGCGCCGCCTCGACCTTCACGTAGCTCCGTTACCTTGCCCGAGGAGTCGAGGACGGCCTCGGCGCCGTTGCCCGGCTCGGTGTTCGCGCCGAAGATTGGAGTGAACTGGATCAACTCGCTAGAGTCCGTGCAGGTGAAGTCGTGCTTGGGCTTTTCGGTGGGTTGATCGCCACCATCGCCACCGCAGGCGCGGATGAGGCCTGGCTTGCGGTTGAGGCCATCCACCTCGCGAGCCGCGCCATCGGAAGAGGTGGCGGAGAGATTGTCAGAGAGGGTGGCGACATCCGCTCCCTTCCCATCTCCTTCGGGGAGGACCAGGTCCGTGCGGCCGTCCACCGCCTCGCTGACCAGGGAACCGTCCAGCATGGAGATGCCGGCCAGGTCTCCAGGCGTGCCGTCGTTCTCACCGATCACGAAATACCCGCCGTTTATCGCCGCCAAAGAGTGCGTGCGAGCCGAGATCGAAGTCAGCTTCTCCCTGCCCGGCACGATCTCCGTTGCCAATGTCGGTTCGAGCGTCCCGCTGTAGGAGGTTGGATCTATCTTCAGCACGTGCACGACCCACGGCCCCGTAGTCTTGCCGCCGTCTTCGCCCGTGTAGACGACCCGGAGGTCGGTATACCCGTCGGCCTCTAGCCGGGTCTTGAGCGCATTCGCTTCGGTCTCCGTCTTGAAGGAGCCGGTGCGGACCAGATAGCCGGACGGACCGCTCTCGGGGTCGTCCGGCGCTCGCTGAGAGACTTTGATGACGCGAGGTTTGTAACCGTCGGACTTCAACTGCTCCGCGAGGCTCTGGGCGGCGCTCCTGTCCGACTTGAAAGCAACGTCCACGGTGTAGACGTCTTTCCTGGAGACTTCACCGCGCTCGATGCGAGTGTAGGTAACGCCGGGCGCGACCTGTTGAGTGGTACGCGTCTCTTTCAGGCTGGGTTTCCCGAGCGGTAGTT
>JBBPZZ010000047.1:0-33925 GCA_038198445.1 Rubrobacterales bacterium | reverse complement strand
CAGCGGCACCATGAAGTGGATCGGAACCTTGAGCCTCTGGATCAGTGCGAAAGAGACCCCGGCCAGGAGGAGGGCAAAGACGTCGAGCCCTCCCGGCGAAACACCGTGGGGGAACAGGACCCGGATCGCGAAGAAGACGGCCAGGTTCGCGATCACGCCGACTACTGCCGCCGTGACACCTACCAGAGCCGCCTGCACCCACCAGTTCTCCGAGAGCATCTCCACATAGGGAGCCAGCAGGAATATAAACAAGAAGCACGGCAGGAACGTGACGAAGGTGGTGATCAGCGCCCCGAGAACACCGTTGAAGAGGGGATCGAGCCCGCCAGGATTGTTCCATGCGCCGAGGAACCCTACGTACTGGGTGACCATGATGAGTGGCCCAGGTGTGGACTCGGCGAGGGCCAGCCCCTGAACCATCTGGCCCGTCGAGAGCCATCCGTAACCCGCGACCGCGGCGTGGGCTATGTAGCTCAAGACGGCGTAGGCACCACCGAAGGTTACGAACGCCGCGCCGGTGAAGAAGAGAGCCTCGTGGACGAGCACGTCTCCTCCGCCCCGCCAGAGGAAGAGTGTCCCGACCGGCACGGCCCACAGCATGACAAAGATCCCAAGGAGCCTCAGGTTGCGCATGGCGGACGGCCGCTTCCCGGCACGCGCCCCCTCGACCACGGCCGTATCGTCCTCACCATCCTCCGAGCCGTGTCCCTGAGCCGCGAACACGCCGGGCAGGGGACGCTGCAAGACCAACCCGCCGAGAGCAGCGGCGGCAACGACCGCCGGGAACGGAATGGAGAGGAAGTAGATGGCGACGAACGCCGCCACGGCGAAGGCCACCAGCACGGTATGGTTTAGGGTTCGACCTCCGATCCTGATGACGGCGGAGAGTACCACCGCGATCACCACTGGTTGGACCCCGTAGAGCAGACCCCTGACGGCCGCTACGTCTGAGTGAGCAGCGGCCAGCCAGGAGAGCAGGAGCAAGACGAAGATCGAGGGTATGACGAAGAAAGAACCCGCCACGATGCCACCACGAGCGCCGTGTAAACGCCACCCTATATAGGTGGCGACCTGCTGCGCCTCGGGGCCCGGTAGGATCATGCAGAAGTTCAAGGTCCTCAAGAACTGTCCTTCAGAAACCCACTTCTTCCGCTCGACCAATTCCTTGTGCATGATCGAGATCTGGCCCGCAGGACCTCCGAAGTTGATGAACCCCAGCTTCACCCAGAACCAGAACGCCTCCCTAAACCTTACCTTCTTATTGGAAACGCTCTCTTGCTGCAAGCTACACCCCTTCATGGACAAACACGGCGGAAATAGTGTAACCGTGGTTACGCAATAGATCAAGAAAGCTCCTGGCGAGGGCTGAAGAACGTCTCCGGTATCTCGCTGTGCTGTCTCAGGCACACCCACGCCTCCCATGCGATGGACCAGGGCGCAAAGGTGTCCTTCGTGCAAGCAACGTCCGGTCACTCCGACATCTCCACTACTGGATGCTAGACTCGAGGATTCCTCGGCACTTTGCCCTGGCTCGTGAAGAGCGGCACTCTCTCACCGGTATGGTGCGTCGTAGCGATGTAGGACAAGCAACCGGCGATTTGCTTGCGGTTGCATCGTGTTCCAATCGTGCGTGTACTTTGCCCCCTGTGACAGCGACCTCGCCACAGGGTCTATTCGTAGCTGACGTCCGGAGTGCGGGATCAGGATAGTCCCCCGGACCTATCCATATTGGGTCCACGGGCCGATGCCGAAAGAGGTAGCCGGGCGTACCTTTATAGCGTAGGCAGTTGAGCGAAAGAGAGGAGCAGTTGTGGAGGCGAAGAACTACGGAGTTGCGGGAGCCGAGCTCGGGAGTGATGGCTTCGGAGGAGATCAGGGCCCGGTCATGATCACGCAGGAAGAGAGGACTTGGTCGGTGCTCTCGCACCTGAGCATCTTCCTCAACCTAGTTACCGGGTTTCTTGGGCCGGTGGCGGCGCTTATCGTGTGGCTGGTCTACCGGGACCGCTCCAGTACTGTGGCGTTCAACGCGCTGCAGGCAATGTGGTATCAGGTGGCGTGGTTCGTTATCCTTGGCGCTGGTTGGGTGCTGACGGGCCTGTTGACGCTGGTCCTGATCGGGTTTCTTCTAATCCCGGTAATGGCCGTCCTCACCATCGTGCCGTTCGCGCATTCGGCATACGCGGCCTACAGGGTTAGCCGCGACGGCGAGTACCGCTACCCGTTTATCGCCGACCTGATCGAAAACCGCTAAACGTATCGTTCGGACGGTGGAAGCCCCGGCCCGTTACAGGCCGGGGCTTCCACTCGTCTTAGAAGGTCCTGAAAAGGAGGCTATATGTTGAACTATCCGCTGGATCTCAGCTTCAAGATAGTGACTATCGGTACCCGTGTCCGGGTGACGGACGCCGCCGGACAACTGGTTGCCTACGTGAGGAAGAAGAAGTTTAAACTTAAGGAGGACGTTGGCGTATATGCGGACGAAGACCAGAGAAAGCTTCTCTTCCGCATGAAAGCCGATCGGATTTTGGACTTCGGCGCGAGCTACTCCGTGAGCACCTCCAACGGCGCGGCGCTCGGGGCCGTCAGCAAGCAGGGCGTACGCTCTTTATGGAAGAGCAGCTGCACTCTATCTGACGCCCAAAACACGGTCATCGGCGCCATCCACGAGGAGAACCCCTGGACGAAGGTCCTCGACGGCCTGATGGAGACCATCCCGTTCGGCGACGCCCTGGGCGGCCTCTTCTTCAATCCAGCTTATCTCGCCGACCTACGCGGCGCGCCCGTGTTGCGCCTGCGAAAAGAGCGGACCGTCCTCGAAAGCCGGTTCACGGTCGAGAAGCTTGGAGCCTTCTCCGTAGAAGAGGAAGAGCTCCTGCTCGCCGGGCTTATCATGATGGTCCTCCTCGAACGCGACCGGGGCTGATCGCCCGCTGGAGCCCTTCCTGCTAGGGTAACTCTACATCCCCGTTTTGGGGCGGGAGGACCATGACGCGCAGGAGACGCTCGATAGCTTCTCGCGGGTCTTCCGCGATCCCTGTATGCACGGGTGAGGGCTGCACGACGGTGCTGCGCGGCGCGGCGAGCCACCCGAAGCGCTGGACCTGCGGCAGGAGTCCGAGAGCGCCCGCTTCGGGACCGCCCGCGCACACGCGGCACGCGACATCGAGGTGGGCGAGCACGGTCTCCGGGTCGAGGCGCGGGTCGAGCGCCCGCAGGCGTTCGTGGTCCAGGTGTACGCGGGCCTCCAGAAAGCGCGCTTCCTGGCAGTAGAGCACCACCCCGGCGTTGATGAACTCTCCTCGCTCGACGCGCGGCACCACGCGCAGCAGAGTGTACTCAAAGGGACTCGGCATGGGCCTCCTCCAACTCTCGCACCCATAATCTGGGCTTCTCTAGACGACTGGAAAGGTAGGAGATGTACGCCGATCGTACGTCCTCCGCGTCCGCGAAACCGGGTTCGTCCGCGAGCCATTCGTCGGGCGCCATCTCGACTATGTCTCGCAGCGCCTCCGTTGTGAGTCTAGGAGCCAGGGCCGCGTCCGCCTCCGCGATAGCCCCGGCGAAGGGTAGAAGTACGTGGTCACGGGCCGCCATGAATGGTCTCTGGCTTGCGGTCTTTAGCGCCGAACCGTCCATGCCGGGTTCCCGGCCGGGCCAGTTGTGATGGAAGTACATGGCGGCGCCGTGGTCTATGAGCCAGAGCCTGCCGTGCCAGACGAGCAGGTTCGTGTTGCGCGGCGTGCGGTCCACGTTCGTCACCAGGGCGTCGAACCACAGGATGCGGGAGGCCAGTTCCGCATCCGGCGGCTCGACCAGTGGATCGAAGCCCAGAGAACCCGGCAGGAAGTCGAGGGCGAGGTTCAGACCGGCGCTTGCTTTGAGGAGGTCCTGTATCTCCGGGTCCGGCTCCCCACGGCCGAGCTCGGGGATTATGCGCGTCAGGACTATCTCCGGCACCGGGAGGCCCAGGGCGCGTGCGATCTCACCCGCCACCAATTCCGCCACGAGCGCCTTGCGGCCTTGCCCGGCGCCCCGGAACTTGAGTACATAAGTCCCCAGGTCGTCGGCCTCGACCACGGCCGGTAACGAGCCGCCTTCACGCAAGGGAGTCACGTAGCGCGTCGCGGTGACCGTTCTGAGCAAATCGCGTCTCCAAGAGTAGTTGTTCCAGAGAAAGCCGATAACCTGACCCAGGTTATTCTCGCACCCAACGAACAGACCAGCAACGGACGGCGCGTTGTGAGACTCCTGGCTTAGAATGCTTTCGCCTTGTAAATTGGCGGGAGGAGCGTGGAGATGGAGTCAGCAGGGCATCCAAAAGGCACGGAAGTTGCGGGTGAGCAGCACTCCGCCAAGAGAACAATCGCGCTGCATCTGTTGCCGGGTGTCCTGGTTACCCTATTCTATATCGCGATCGCGCCGGTCATGCGGAGCCTCGGGTTCCCGTCTCTGATGGGGATCTTTCTCGCTGTCGTTCTCGTCCTTATTCCCTTCGAACTCGGTTTTCGTCTTTATGAGGCCAGGAAGAGCGGTTCGTCTCCGGGGGCGTCGTGCTCTACCGGGAGCCGTTGCCCCGGGGACAGTTCATCATCCTGGTAGTCTTCTCCATCTTCGTGTGGATGGCGGCCTGCTCCGTGCTTCTCTACCAACCGCTGGACGCTTTCTTTATCAAAGAGGTGTTCTTCTGGGTGCCGGATTCTTTCTTCCTCACCGAGGATTTCTCGCGCTACTCCGGTCACGCGCTGGCACTGACGTGGGTCGTAGGGCTCGTCTTTAACGGGATCGCCGGTCCCATCGTCGAGGAAATGTATTTTCGCGGGTACTTGTTGCCTCGTATCTCGCGTCTCGGCGCCTGGACCCGTTGGTCAACATGGTGCTCTTTTTGTCCTGGCAGAACGCGGGCCTTATACTTGGGCTGCTGCCGATGGTCTACGCCGCATGGTGGAAGCGGAATATCTATTTGAGCATCGCCGTACATTGTATGGGCAGTATTTCCTCGATGTTGCTCTTGCTCCCGTTGTTCCCCGGAGTCGGGATGGGATAGCCTGCTTCAGGGAGCGCGGAGGGTCGCCAAGAGCAGTTATATGGGTTGCGGCGGATCAGAGCCAGCGCCGCACCCGCTCTTTGTAGTCGAGGTACTCCTTGCCGAACTTGCGCTCCAGGTAGCGCTCCTCGCGGAGTATTACGCCGTGTTGTATTAAATGCAGCGCCGCCGGCAGGAGAAGTATGGCCCAGAGCGCGTTCTTGAGGCTGGCGACCCCTGTGTAGACCATCGCCATCGAGAGGTAACCGGGATTGCGGGTGTAGCGAAATGGTCCTCCGAACGCCAGGTTCGATACGGGTTTCTCCGGGTTTAGTGGAGTGTCCGCCTGTCTCATCGTGCGGGCGAACCAGCCTCCCAGCAGTAGCCCGCCCAGGAAGAGCGGCCATCCAATGATTCGGGCCATCTTGCGCGGCAGGAACGGTACGGGGAACTTCCTGTTGAGCAACAGGCCAACCGCCAATGGTCCCGCGTAGATCAAGGGCGGAGGCGCAACGACCCCCGCGTTGTCTTCCTCATCGTTTGCCATGAGTTGATCCTCCTCTTCGGGTCTCCGCTGGTATGTCGCGGAGTCCACCGTTTGGCATTATCTTATAGAAGGTACGTTGGGAGGGACGCAGGGTTGCGTGGGTACTATCGTACCGGAGGCTGATCACCTCTGCGTCTCAGGACTGATGCGTATTGTCCCGGCTGGGACTAAACTGGTCCAGGCGATGGATAAACGGAACTTTTCATGAAGAGTGGCATCTTTTCTCTACGAAGACTGCGGTGGAAGCTGACGTTCAGTTACACGCTGGTGACCGTGGTTGCGCTGCTCGCGCTGGAGCTTATTCTGGCGAGCGCCGTGGTAGCTTTCCTCAACTCGGAGTTGGCGCCGAGGTTGATCGTTCAGCTCCTCAAGGACGACCTCGCGCCGCGACTCGAAGCTCCACTCTCCGCTAAGACGCCGGACCCCAGGGATATACGCGCGGAGCTTCGGAAACCCGTCGTAGGTTCGGACGCGCAGGGGACGGGGATAACGCTTTCGGGGCCTGCGAGCGACCCCACTACCGTCTTTCAATTCGTGGTGGACGATAAGCGGAAGCTGCTCGTCGCCGAACCCGAGCTAAGAGGAGTTCCAGAGAAACAACGCTTCGACGCCGGACGTTACAAAGGCCTCACCCCTCTCCTGGACGCGGCGCTCAACGGCGAGGAGAACTCGGGGAAGCTCTCGGCGAACATAGACGGGCGCGTTTTGACGGTCACTCCGGTCGCGGACAAGAATGGCGGTATCGCCGGGGCGGTCGTTGGCACCTTCAAGATGCCAAACCTCACCGGGCCACTTCTCGTCGTGGTTGGGATCAGCGCGACTTTGCTCATGATACCGGCCGCTTTACTCGGCACCATAGTCGGTTTCCTGACCGCCTGGGGGATCACCCGGCGGCTTCAGCATCTCGCCCGCGCCGCCCAGTCCTGGAGCCGGGGAGACTTCTCCGTGACGACCAGGGACCGCTCGAAGGACGAACTCGGGCAACTCTCGCGAGAATTGAACAGCATGGCCGCGCAGCTAGAGAACCTGCTCCAGGCGCGGGGAGAACTGGCTACTCTGGAAGCCCGCAACCGTTTCGCCCGCGACCTGCACGACTCCGTCAAGCAGCAGGTGTTCGCCACGTCTCTTCAGATCGCCGCCGCGCGCGCCCTGATCCAGCGAGACACCGACGCCGCTGGATCCCACCTCTCTCAGGCCGACGAACTGGTGCGCCAGGCTCAGAAGGAGCTTAACGTCCTGATCCAGGAGATGCGTCCTGCCGCGCTGGAAGGTAAGGGGCTTGCGGCGGCGCTGCGCGAGTACACCGCCCGCTGGTCCGAGGGAGCAGAGATCCCGTCCGAGTTTCACGTTCAGGGCGAGCGTGAAATACCTCTGGAGGTCGAGCAGGCGCTCTTCCGGGTCGCGCAGGAGGCGCTCGCCAACGTCGCCAAGCACAGCGGCGCGGACAAGGCCGAGGTGGACCTTACCTACACGACGGATGCCTTGACACTCCGGATCTCCGATGATGGCCGCGGTTTCGACCCGCGTCAGAGCGCCGGTGGAGGATTTGGACTGGAGAGTATGCGTGAGCGGCTGGTCAGGCTTGGCGGACACGTCAACGTCGATAGCGCGCCGGGGAAGGGCACGCGCGTAACGTGCGTATGCCCGCCGGACGGCGCAAAGAAGGAGTACGGAGCATGAACGAACAGATAACCGTCCTGCTGGTGGACGACCACGCGCTGGTGCGCCAGGGCGTGCGGGCATTCCTGGAGACGCAGCCGGGCATAAGCGTGGTCGCCGAGGCGGGGAGCGGGGAGGAGGCCATAAAGCTCGCCGCCGAGCACGCGCCGGACGTGGCCTTGATGGACCTGATCATGCCGGGCATGGATGGCATCGAGGCGACCCGCCGCCTGACCGCCCAGTCGCCGCGCACCAGTGTCGTAATGCTCACCTCCTATCACGACGACGAGCACATCTTCCCCGCCATCCGCGCCGGAGCGCTCTCCTACGTCCTGAAGGAGATAGGAGCGGAAGAACTAGCCGATGCCGTCCGCAAGGCCGCCGCTGGTGAGGCGGTCCTCCATCCAAGGGTGGCGGCGAGGGTCGTCCGCGAGCTACACGGCGCCCGGCGCAACGAGCCGAACGTCTTCCACGACCTGTCGGACAGGGAGATGGAGGTGCTCAAGCTCATCGCCGACGGTTCGAGCAATTCGGAGATCGCCTCCCGCCTCTATGTTAGCGAGAAGACAGTCAAGAGCCACGTCTCGAACATCCTCTCCAAACTTCACCTCGCCGACCGTACCCAGGCCGCTGTCTACGCCTGGCGCGAGGGCGTCGTCCGCCGCGACTGACTCTAGCCGGGGTTGCCGACGCCGCCGGTGCAGGGCGCTCCGGGTTCTGGAGTCTGCGGTCCCTGGCGGAATTTCTGGACGAATTTCTCCAGTTCCGGGTCGTTGGCTCCTTTGAGGCGCTCTTGCTTGCCCCAGGCGGATGCGACGACTGGTAACGGGAGGTCTGGATAGGGGCTAACGAGGATGTAAGTCTGATTCCGGGCCAGGTTATGCAGTTTGTCTATTTGATCCTGGGCCAGGTCTTGCTGGTAGGTGATCCAGACAGCCCCGTGCTCCAGGGAGTGAACACCATTCTCGTTTCGCACAGGCTGCGCGTAGAAGCCGCAGTTCTGCCACGCCGGGTCGTGCTCTCCGCCGACCGGCGGACTCTGCGGATAGGATACGGAATTTTTTGTATGATGCCGGCTCAACTTGTCAAAGGTCTGGACTTCGTCCACGGGAGTTCTCAAACTGAGAAAGACCAGAGCGGCGAAAACAGCCAAAATGGTCGCCACGATCACGCCTATCACAATATAAGTCTTCCGGGAGTTTCCGTCTTCGTAACTTCGTCCGCTCAATCACGCCTCTCTTTGCTTTGTGCCGTCGAAATCGTAGCATACGGGGTTTTCCTCTTGCGGTGGGTGCAGCATTGGAGTTGTGTTACAAAGCGCGCCTTACGAAGAATACAGCCAACGCCGCCAGGCCGAGCCAGACCGCGACGACCACGACGGCGGCTACCTTGTTGACCGGCCTGTCTTCGAGGGCACGGGCTTTCTCCCGGCACTCGGCGAGGACTTGAGGAGGGATCATGCGGACGGCGAGGGCTATGCCCAGTGGCACCAGGATGATGTCGTCCAGGTACCCGAGGACGGGGATGGGGTCCGGGATCAAATCTATCGGACTGAAGGCGTAGCCGACGACGATTGCCGCGAAGGCTCGCGAGTACCAGGGAACTCTTGGGTCTTTGTAGGCAAGATACAGGGCGTAGACTTCTGTCTTGAGCTTCCGCGCCCACACTTTCAAGTCTTCCGTCAACTTCACATTCAGCTCTCTGTTGATCCATCCTGGCCATCCGGTCCCTCGCGTTGCAGGGAGGAGGAAGGGTTGATCCCCTCGGAGAAGTCTTCTTTGGAAGAGATCTCTATGACTTCCTGGGTGGCGTGGTCTACTTGCAAGGTGGTGTGATGTATGCCGAAACGCTTTTCCAGCAGGCGCTCTAACTCACGCCGCTTCTCGTGGCAATCTTCGTCTCTTCCCACGAGCACGTGGGCCGAGAGCGAGGGAAACTCGGAGGTTACCTCCCAGACGTGCAGGTCGTGGATCTCTGCGATACCAGGCTGGGAGGCCATGGCGTTGCCTATCTCTTCGGGATCAAAGCCCGCTGGCGCGGCTTCGAGGAAGATGCGTCCGGAATCCCGGACGAGACCATACCCGGCTTTGAGCATGAGCGCGGCCACTACGAGAGCCGCTATGGCGTCCACCCGGTTGTAGCCGCCGGTGAAGAAGATGATCGCACCCGCGACGGCGGTGGCGATAAACGCGAACAGGTCTGTCAGGATATGCTGAAATGCGCCCTCGACGTTGAGACTCTGGCGGTTGGCCTTACTGATCGACCAGGTGGCGAGCAAGTTAATTACGATACCGAGCAGGGCGATGCCCAGCACGAGCCCGCCCTCGACTTTGGGCGGCTCGATGAGACGCCGGATGGCCTCGTAGACGAACCATGCCGAGAGCAAGAGTAGCATTATACCGTTTGCCTGGGCCGAGAGGATCTCGGCGCGCTTGAGACCGTAGGTCATCGCTCCCTTCGCGGGGCGGCTCGCAAGGCGCATCGTGATTAGCGCCAGACCGATAGCCCCGGCATCGGTAAGCATGTGTCCGGCGTCGGAGATCAAGGCGAGAGAAGAAGCGATGATACCGACCACTACCTCCACGAGCATGAACCCGACGAGAAGGAACAGGGCAATACCCAGGTAGCGGCGGTCGGTGTCTTCGGTTACGCCGTGGGAGTGTCCTTCCTCACCGTGTGAGTGGCTGTGTGCCATGACTCGTTATTCTCTCAAACTCAGGTGCAACAATCGTCCTCGCAGCCTTCTTCACCGGCAACGATCGGAGCGGCGCAGCAGCTATCGCCGCGCCAGGATTCCCGGCCCTCCTTCACGGCAACCCCGGCGATGAGTAGCGCCGTGACCGGGTCCGCCCACCACCATCCAAAGAGCGCGTTGGCTCCGAGACCGACCAACAGGGCGGCGGATAGATAGGCGCAGAGCATGTTCTGCCGGCCTTCGCTTCTGGTGGCCGAGGAATCGAGCCTATCGCCGACACGCCCCTTCGCGATGGCGAGCGGGGGCATCGTGAGTAGGGTGACGGCTGCGAGACCGATGCCGATCCAGCTAACTTCAGGGTGTCCTGCGATAATGAACGTACGCAAAGATTCGAAGCCCACGTAAGTTGCTATAAGGTAGAAGCTCGCGCCGATGAGTTTCTGTGCGCGTCGCTCGGCGTTCTCCGAAGAGGCCCTGGGGGCCGCGAAGCGCCAGATCAGGATGAAGCCCGCTATGGCTTCGATCAGGGAGTCAGCGCCGAACCCGACGAGCGCGATCGAGCCCGCCACTATACCCGCGCCGACCGCGACGGCTGCCTCGATTCCATGCCACCCTACCCCTAGCCACGCTAGAAGTTTCGCCCGACGCACCAGGTTTGCCCGCTCCTCCGATTTCAGAGACTTGCGCGACCGGACTTCCACGAACTGACTCATGATCTTGCCTCCGTTTTTTCACCTAGCACGGCTTCCAGCAGCGCGTGCCCCGTACCAGTGAGCGAGTACATGACCAGCTTACCGTCACGTCGGGAGGTGACGAGACCGTTAGAGCGGAGAAGCCGAAGGTGATGCGAGACGAGGTTCTGCGTCCGGCCGGAGATCCAGGCGAGGTCGCAGACACACAGTTCCCCACCCTCGCCCAGCGCCGCCGCCAGCATGAGACGCGTGGGGTCCGCCAGAGCCCGCGCCCGCTCGGCGGCCTCCCTGACGGTTTCACTGCCTGGAAGCGCCCCCCGAATGCTCTCTGCCCGAGGAGCGTCGATACACAAGAGGGCACACCGATCATCGTTCATAGATACAATCTAACATATATTGATACGTTGTTGTATAGCTTACATTTGCGGCAGTGTATCTATGGCAAGGCGATCCAGCTTGGGCGTGGTTTCCCTGGCCGTCTGGACCAGCTTCTCCTTAATCTTCGACGCGTCGGCGACGCTCAAGTCTTTGGATATCCGGATCGCAACCTCCGAATGTATGCGATGACCGACCCACCGCGCCCGGACGGACTCTACCACATCGACTCCTGCTGTCTCTCTGGCGGCCTTTTCGATAGCGTCGACTATCTCCGGTTCCACTGCGTCCATCATGCGGCGCCACACGGAGCGCGCCGAGTCCTTGACTATGAAGAGTATGGCGACGGTTATCCCGAGGCCCACGATGGGGTCGAGAACCGGGTAGCCGAGGGCCACGCCCGCCGCCCCCAGCAGCACCGCCAGCGACGTGAAGCCGTCCACCCGTGCGTGTTGCCCGTCGGCGACGAGGGCCGCGCTGCCTATCTTCTTGCCTACCCCGATGCGGAATTGGGCCACCAGCTCATTGCCGAGGAATCCTACCGTGGCGGCGGCCGCCACCCATCCCAGGTTCGACACCTCGGAGCCGTGGATCAGCTTGAGGACCGACTCGTAAGCCGCCACGCAGGCGCTGAAGAAGATCAAGGCCACGATTGCTACCCCCGCCAGGTCCTCAGCCCTTCCGTAACCATAGGTATACCTCTTGTTCGCCGCCCGCCGCGAGAGCGCGAACGCAAGCCACAGCGGCAAGGCGGTCATGGCATCACCGAAGTTGTGTATCGTGTCGGCCAGCAGCGCCACCGACCCCGAAACCGCTACTATCAAGACCTGAAACAGGGCCGTGGCGACCAGCGCGACCAGAGATATTTTCAGCGCCCGGATACCGGCTTCGCTAGATTCAAGCGCATCGTCCACGCTGTCCGCGCTCTCGTGAGAGTGCCCGAACGGCGTGAGGTGAGAGAGGTTATGGATGAGTTTCGCCCACCTTCCAGAACCCGTGCGGTGGGTATCTTTAGAGCGCGATTTCTCGAAGGTCTCGCGTCTCAACTCCCGCCCTCCTCCGATATCCGCGCATGGTCCACGTGATAGAGAGACTCTCTCAGGAGCACCCCGAGATGCGCGTCGGCCAGCGCATAGAAACATTGCCGTCCTTCACGCCTCCGGCTAACCAGTCCCAGGTCTCGCAGCATCCGTAGCTGATGGCTCGTCGCCGATGCGCTCATCCCAACCGCCTTCGCCACAGCTCCCGCCGAAAGCTCACCCGCTTCCAGCAGCGCGAACAACGCCCGAATACGCGTCGGGCTCGCCAGAGCACTCATCAACCCTGACACCCGCTCGTCCACCCCCGCGAATTCGTTGTCGTCCAGCACGTCCCGCGGCTCGAGAAGCCGGGCTCCCGGCGGCGCTGTTTTGAAATGCGACATGCCCAGATTATATGCATACTTGAAGAAATATTCAAATAAATATAGTAGCGGCGAAGTTACTGAGTCGTTGCATCGTCAAAGGGCGATTCAGAGGCGGGGCTCGTCCGACGTTACTTCGAGTGGGTGGGGGATCTTGCTTCTCGGCGAGAGCGGTAAGTGTTCTCCAGAGCGCGGGAAGGTTATTTCCCGCGCTCTCGATCTCTTGCTTTCTCGGTCGTCAGCCCTGCTGTGGTAGCGTACCCAGCTTGACTTCGAAGGTCTGTTCTTTGCCGTTCCTCGAGACCGTGACCTTGATGGTGTCGCCTGGCTGGTACTGGCGCAGGGCGGTGAGCAGGTCTCCCGAATCCTCTATCTTCTTTCCTCCGAAGCCGGTGATAACGTCCTTCGCCTGGAGTCCGGCCTGGGACGCGGGAGTACCTTGACCAACGCTTCCGATTATCGCTCCGGACTTGACCGGAATGTTGAACTGTTTGGCGATCTCCGGGGTAAGGTCGCCCTGGCGTATGCCGAGGTAGGGATGGGAAGCCTGGCCGCTCTGGATTATCTGGTCGGCCACTGAGGTAGCGGTGTAGGCGGGGATGGCGAACCCGATCCCTTCCACCGGTTGGCCACTCTGGGTCTGGGGCAGGTAGGCGACGTTGATACCCACTACCTCGCCTTCTCTATCGACGAGGGCGCCGCCGGAGTTGCCGGGCGAGATGGGGGCGTCCGTCTGGATCAGGTCTACCAGCGACTGGCTTTGCTGGCCACCGCCGCTTTGCTGGGGGCCAAGCTCGCGGTTCAAACCGCTGATGACGCCCGAGGTCACGGTTGACTGGAACCCCGAAGGACTGCCGATCGCGACCGCGAGTTGTCCTACCAGAAGACTATGACTGTTCGAGAACTTCGCCGCGGGGAGGTTGTTACGATCTACCTTTACCACGGCTATGTCGGTGTAAGAATCGGTGCCTACCACCTGCCCTTGCGCCTCGGAGCCGTCGGCGAAGGCGACGTTGACCTGGCGAGCGCCTTCGACCACATGGTTATTCGTGATGATATAGCCGTCCTCGCGGTAGATCACACCGCTCCCGATCCCTTCCGCATTCTGCGGACCCATCGCCGTCTGCTGGACGCCCCGGACGTTTACCTGTACCACGCTTGGCCCGATCTGCGAGGCGACCTGCGCGACTGGCTCGTCTGCCGGCACGCGCGTCGCCGCCTGGGCGGGATTCTGGGCCACGTTGGCTTTCTTCGGTCCCGGCGTGTTCGTCTGTGAGCATCCCGCCACCACGAACACGGCCAGCACAACGGCTGCCAGCAAGACATAGACTCTAATTCTCGGTGTCAAAGCTCTCAATACCTCCTGTCGGCGCCGGAGAGGCCCGCGGCGCTTTTTCTAACCAATGACCTATACGAAAACCATCCTCAACAGTTTCGTTGTACCCTCGATCATTCGACGCGGCAGCCAACAAAGAGAGCCTCGGCACGAGAACTATCCACAAAACACGTTACGCGCGTGAAATTGTCCGGCTAGGATACTGTCGGGATCCATCCGCCTTGTCCCGGCACTTCTTCGGAGATCCTACGTTTCAATGCGCGCAATAGTTCAAACTATAACGATTGGGTGTAGCAGGTCCGATCAAGCAAGCGCGCAAGAATGTAGAAGTCGAGCCCGCGCGCATAGGACGTCTGGACGCTCTGGAGCCCGGCGGGCACAACCGAATCTACATTTTACGGACCGAGAGGCAAGAGGTCGGCTTCGACTTCGTGTAGCCTACTCCTTGAAATGACGGGCAACTACCTCCTGGTAATTGCCGCACTCCGGGCAGGTAAAGGCGCGCACCTTACGAGAGCTATACGCCGGGACTATCGTCGTCTTGTTCCAATCGAAGGTGTAACCGCACTCCTCGCACTTCTGGCGGAAGGTCACGACCGTACCGCGAACGTTGACGATTTTGCCCCCGGTGATCTCTGCCGGCATCTCGCCTCCTGAAGGTGTGAGAAAGGTCTCGACGGACTTATTGTAAGCCCATCGGTCCCAGTATGGCCGAACAGAGTGGGCTCTCCGCGTCCAGGAAGCCGTCTATCACATCGTAGTGATTCTTTCCCGAGAGTACGAGCAAATCGCCTTCGAGACCTTTAGACTTCCAGGTCTTCAGGAACTCCTCCGACTGGCGTTTGAACTCCGTGGTCTCGTCCTCGCCGTAAGTGATGAGGAGCGGAGGAGCCTCGTCCGGCAGGTGGAGGATGGGGCTGTTTCTTAGGGCTTGCCCCCAACTCAACTGAAGTTTTGGCTGGAGGAACGTATACGGGAACGGCGCGAGGTCGAAGAGACTGCTGATGGCGCATGCGCTCTTGACGACGTCTCGAGGAAGCCCGTAGACACCCTCCCAGTCCGTCTCCAGTAGCATCGCCACCAGATGCCCGCCCGCTGAATGGCCCGCCACATGTATGCGCCCGGGGTCGCCGCCGAAGCTCGCGGCATTCTTGTAGGTCCAGGCGACGGCGGCCCGAGTCTGGCGCACGATCTCGTCTATGTTCACCGCCGGAGCGAGGGCGTAGTTGGTGACGACGGTTGCGACCCCTCGCGAGACCGGACCTCTCGCGACAAAGCCGAACTCCTTGCTCGCGCGCATCGCCCAGAAGCCACCGTGGACATAGATGAGTACCGGAGCCCCATCGCCAGCCGGGTAGATGTCCAGATGCTCCGCGAGGGTTGGACCGAACGGCACATCAAGGCGATGGTCGAGATCCCCCCGGACCTTCTCGCTCTCCCGCGCGCAGAACTCCTCATAGGAGGAGGATTCGTCCGGCATGAGGACCCTCAGATTGTACTGGGCGTCCAGTTCCTCCTGCGTCGCGAAGTTCCGGTACAGCATCGCCTTACCTCCCGAAGAGCCTGCTCAGGAACGGCCGCCGGTCGCGGGCGAGCTCAGGACTCCGGCGGGCACTCTCACCGAGCCTGGAGAGGCCGTGCTCCGCGCGTACGGCGTTGCGCCCCCGGAGAACCTGCTTGTCCGTCTCCCAGCCTTCGCCTACCTCGGCCTGGATCCGTTCGGATATGGCGGCGAGAGACGCATCGCTCACGCCGCCGACCTTTGCGGCCTCGTACTTAATGCCGAGCAGGACGAAGTCTCGATCTGGCGCCTCAGCCGCCAAAGAGCCGCCTCGGGTTATCCACGAGGATGGTGTTTATCTGCTCGTCGGTTATGCCGGACTCCTTGAGGATCGGAATAACGTTGTCGAATACGTGGGTGATGTGCCAGTTGCCCAGAATGTTCGCCACCTCGTCCGGCAGAACGAGTGGCCGTCCCAGCCAGACGTTCACCGTATCGTGGGAGAGCATCAACCTTTCCGTGTTTCCCTCTTCGAGCAGCGGGATGATGACCTTGTAGCGCTCCTCGTCCATCGGCATCCCGACGATGCCCTGAACGCCGAGGCGGTCGAAGGCGATGTTCACGCCGCGTTCGAGCGTCGCGCGGTGGTAGTCGATATCGGTGTTGCCGTCCATGTGGCCGATCATGACGCGATCCGGGTCGGCGCCCTCGGCGAGAAGCAGGTCTGCCTGCTCTGGGGCCATCGTGCCTTCCTGGGTGTGGGTGATGATTGGGAGACCGGTATCTTGCTGGACCTTCGCGGCCCTGCGGAAGAACATCGCCTCGTAGTCGGTAACGGCGTCCTTGCTGGTGGCGAGCTTGAAGACGCCGGGCTTGATGCCGGAAGTGCCGATGCCGTCGGAGATCTCCGCCCGGAACATCTCTTCGATCTCACCCTCTGCGGTCCCGAGTCCTTGACGGAACTTGAAGTAGGCGGGCGCCCCCTCAGCCTCGTAGTAGTAGCCGGTGGAGCAGATGATCTGGACCCCCGAACGCTCGGAGATCTCGCGCAGCATCTGGGCGTCGCGCCCACAGTCGTTCGGCGTCGCGTCCACCACCGTCTTCACCCCGTGCGCCTTGGCTTTCTCCGCGACCTCGACGGCGGTGTTTATGACCGCCTCCCGGTCGAAGGGTCCTAAAGTGTGGTCGCCCTGATAGCCGGGGTAACCGAAGAAGAAATGCTCGTGCATCAGGGTCATGCCGAGGTCGTCGGAGGAGATCTCCCCCGTCACCGTGTTCACCGTAGTCGCCATCTCAAACGCTCCTTTCCCGAGCTTTGTTCTCTAGTACCCGGCTCCGGATACTTCTTCTCTCTGTGTCCGGCGCTCTTTCTTTAGCTCCAGCTTCGCAACCGAGGCCCGGTGTACCTCGTCGGGGCCGTCGGCGAGGCGCAGGGTGCGCGACGCGGCCCAGAAGTTCGCCAGCGGGAAGTCGTCCGAGACCCCGGCGCCGCCGTGCGCCTGAACCGCCCGATCCAGCACGCGCAGCGCGACGTTCGGCGCTACCACTTTGATCTGGGCGATCTCGCTACGCGCCTCCTTGTTGCCCACGGTGTCCATCATGTAGGCGGCCTTTAGAGTGAGTAAACGCGCCTGCTCTATCTCCATGCGGGAGTCGGCGATCCACTCCATCACCACGCCCTGCTCCGCGAGCGGCTTGCCGAACGCCTCGCGGCTCTTTACCCGCTCGCACATCGTCTCCAGGGCGCGCTCCGCCACCCCGATGAGCCTCATGCAGTGGTGGATGCGCCCCGGTCCGAGCCTTCCCTGCGCGATGGCGAAGCCCTTGCCCTCGCCCCAGAGGATGTTGGAAGCTGGTACGCGGACGTCGTTGAAGGAGATCTCCGCGTGTCCATGCGGCGCGTCGTCGTAGCCGTAGACCGAGAGGGTACGCTCCATCGTAACGCCCGGCGTGTCGAGCGGGACCAGGATCATGGACTGCTGCTCGTGGCGCGGCGCGTCAAGGTCGGTCTTGCCCATGAAGATGGAGATCTTGCATCGCGGGTCCGGCGCCCCCGTCGACCACCACTTCCTGCCGTTTACGACGTACTCGTCGCCGTCACGCTCGATCCGCGATTGGATGTTCGTCGCGTCGGAAGATGCCACGTCCGGCTCGGTCATGGCGAAGCACGACCGGATCTCGCCTTCCAGCAAAGGCTTGAGCCACTTCTCCTGCTGCTCGGCCGTGCCGTAACGGACCAGGACCTCCATGTTGCCCGTATCCGGGGCGGAGCAGTTAAAGACCTCAGGGGCGATGTGCGAGCGGCCCATAATCTCGCACAAGGGAGCGTACTCCAGGTTCGAGAGTCCCGCGCCCAGATCGGAGCCCGGCAAGAACAGGTTCCACAACCCGGCCGCCTTCGCCTTCTCCTTTAACTCCTCCATAATGGGAGGGATGCTCCACCGGTCCTCGGCCGCCTCGTGTTGATCGTGGAACGTCTTCTCGTTCGGGTAGATATTCTCATCCATGAACTCCATGATCTCCGCGCGGAGGCTTTGCACCTTATCTGAATAGTCGAAATTCAATGACGATCTCCTCCCAGACCCCTCGTTAGAAGGGGTTTCGCTCTCTCGCACCACCCAGGCCCCACGTCCCTTACCGGGAGCCACCTGACCGGATTCTTTCATAGCGGTATCGCAGCCGCAACCAGAGGCGCGGAGAGGGTGATCTGTCAGAATGGTTTATCGCGTCGACTATCATAGGGAGGAACAATATGCGCCTCGCCACGATCAACCTGGAGAACCGCGAGGCAGCGGCTATCGTAGCGCCCGGCGGCGTGGCGCCGTTGGTCCGGATTGGCGCCTCGGAAGGAGCCGGGTTCGGCACGGACCTACTCTCCTTACTGGAGAGCGGACAGTTCCACGACCTCCACGGTTGGTACGAATACAAGGGCAGGGAGCATTTGGCCGATGACGCGATGTCTCTGGATCAGGCCGACTACGCGCCGCTCTTCCGTCGGCCGCGAAAGATCTGGGGCATCGGCCTGAACTACGCCGAACACGCCGGAGACCTCGACGAAGCCGCGCCCTCGGATGAGCCAGCGAGCTTCATGCGCCCGGACACTTCCATCATCGGTCTAGGAGAAGAGATAGTGCTCCCCGAACAGTCCGAACGCGTAACCGCCGAGGCCGAACTAGGCCTCATCATCGGACGTGAAACGAAGAACGTCTCCGTCGAAGAAGCCCCTTCCGTGGTCGCCGGGTTCACCACCATCCTGGACATGACCGCCGAGGATATATTGCGAAGAAACCCCCGCTATCTCACCCGTGCCAAGAGCTTCGACACGTTCTTCAGCTTCGGCCCGCACCTGGTTACGCCGGATGAGATACAAGAGCTCCGGAACCTGGAAGTAGCGACCGTCCTGAATGGCGAAGCGCGCCGGCACAACACCGTCTCGAACATGACGTTCTCCCCGTGGGAACTGGTCTCGTTCCACTCGAAGGTAATGACGCTCCTTCCGGGCGACATAATCTCGACGGGGACGCCCGGAGCGGTGGAGATAACAGACGGCGACATGGTTGAGTGCCGGATAGACGGGTTCGAGACGTTGTCCAACCCGGTGAGGAGGTAGGCATGGATCTCGGTCTTCGAGGCAAAACCGCGCTGGTCCTGGCGGCAAGCAAGGGTATCGGACGGGCAATAGCGACGGAACTGACCGCCGAGGGCGCGCGGGTCATGATCTCCAGCCGCGACGAAACCGCGCTCGAACAGACCGCCTCCGAAATAAGGAAACGAACCGGCGCGGAAGTAGACCACTACGCCTCCGACCTGACCCGGTCGGAGGAGGTGCGGAACCTCGCGCGGCGCACGGTGGAGCGCTTCGGAGGCGTGGACGTCCTCGTCACCAACACCGGCGGTCCGCCCGCCGGTAGATTCGGCGACTTCGAGGACGGCGACTGGAGCGCGGCGTTCGACCTGATCCTTATGAGCCTCATCCGCGCCGTCCGCGAGACGCTGCCCCATATGCGGGAGCGCGGCGGCGGACGCATAGTCTGCGTCGCCTCGTCGTCCGTAAAGCAGCCAATAGAGGGCCTCATCCTCTCCAACACCTTCCGCGCCGGCCTCGCCGGCCTCGTCAAGAGTCTCTCCGCCGAGCTTGGCCCGGACGGAATCCTCATAAATACTCTGGGTCCCGGCCGCATCTCGACCGACCGCTCCGCCGCCATAGACGCCCGTCGGGCCGAAGCCCAGGGCATCCCGCTCCAAGAGGCGCGCGTAAACTTCGAGGCCCAGATACCGCTTGGTCGCTACGGCACACCGGAAGAGTTCGCGAAGGTGGCCGCGTTCCTCGCCTCCCCAGCGAACAGCTACGTCACCGGGCAGACTATTCTGGTCGAAGGTGGTCTTGTCCGGGCGTTGTAGCGTCGCTCTCGTGGCATGCTCTCCGGGAACTTTGCCGCTTCCCGGCGCGTACAGGTGTGGCATACAAATAACCGTGATGTGTCCCCTTCATAGGAGCATGATTTGACCGAAGATTTCACGAGGAGCGGGCCGCGGCGGGCGGCTTTGATCGTCAACACCCGCTCGCGCACCGGGGAGCGAACTTTCTTCGAGGCTCTGGACCGGTTGCAGGAGCTCGAGGTGACGCTCGGCGCGACTTATGCTCTGAGAGATCCCGCCCGCCTCCCCGAAACGGTCAAAGAGGTTCTGGGAGAGGACTCCGGGGGACGATACGACCTCGTGATACTGGGCGGCGGTGACGGAACGGTTAGCTCCGTGGTCGACTTCCTGGCGAACCGGGACGAGGCTCTAGGACTCCTGCCGATGGGTACCGCCAACGACTTCGCCCGTACTTTGGAGATACCGTCAGGTGTGCGCGAGGCCTGCGAAACTATCGCGCGTGGCAAGATGGTGGATGTAGACCTGGGACTGGTGGGGGACAATTATTACGTAAACCTCGCCTCCGTCGGGCTCGGGGTGGAGGTGACGCAGGCGCTCTCTCCTGGGCTGAAGCGCGTGACCGGAGCCCTGGCATATCCCGTTGCTGCCGTGAAGGCGTTCTTGAGGCACGAACCATTCTCCGCGAAGCTCACTTTCCCGGACGAGGACTACGAGCCTGTGGAGTTCGGGCGGCTTCTCCAGGTAGCAGTCGGTAACGGAAGGTTCTACGGCGGGGGAATGGTGGTGGCCCCGGAAGCCGGTATGGACGACCGGTTGCTCGACGTCTACGCTATAGAGCTTGGGCGGCACAGGGACATCATCGGCGTCGCCCGTTACCTCAGGAGCGGAGACTTTATCCAGAGCGAGTGCGTAAGCCACTACCGGACCTCACGGGTGCTGCTGGAGACGGAGCCCGAGCTTGAGGTAAATGTGGACGGCGAGTTAGTCGCCCGGACCCCGCAACCGTTCTCCCTCGCTCCGAACGCGCTCAAAGTGCTCGTGCCGCGGGACTCGCGTGCGGCGCGGAATGACTCTCGGGAAAGGCGCGCAGGTTAGCTGAAAGAGCGAAACATCGTCGTGGTATGATCCCCGGAATGCTCTGTTCAGCGGCAGGTTCGAGTTTCGAGTCCGGATTTTATATTACGCGGTACCCACCTGCGGGCAGGCCGCGCGGCGTCTGATGGAGCGCGAAAGGCTGCGGCTTCGTCCCATACTGATGGCTATAGCGGTCGCAACGGCGGGGGTCCTACCGGCGTTCCTGACCGGCGGGCTCTCCGTGCGGATGCGGGACGAACTGAACTTTACCGAGGGGAAGTTGGGTCTCGCGGTGGCGGCGTTCTTTCTATGCTCGGCGCTTATGTCGGCGGTCATGGGACGCCTGGTCGAGAGGATCGGGGCTCATCGCGGGATGCGCTTGGCCGCCTCCGGTAGCGCCATCTCGCTGCTCGGGGTTACGTTCTTCGCCCATTCCTGGATGGGTCTGGTGGGCTGTCTGCTCATCGGTGGATTATCTAACGCGGTCTCGCATCCGGCGACGCACCTGTCGCTGGCGCGGGAGGTGCCCGCCGGACGGCAGGGGCTGTCGTTCGGGATCAAGCAGTCGGCCATCCCAACAGCCACCCTGCTCGCGGGCCTGGCCGTGCCGGGCATTGCGGTAACGCTTGGCTGGCGTTGGGCGTTCGCTGGCGGAGCAGCGCTGGCGCTGCTGGTCGCGGCCGTGGTGCCGAAAGAGGAGATCGGCGGCGTGCGGCGGCTGAAGGAGGCACGGGCCGGAGACGCGCGCGTCGCCCCACTGGTACTGCTGGCCGTGGGCATCGGGCTCGGCTCCACGGCCGCGACTCCTCTAGGGGCGTTTATCGTGGAGTCTTCGGTGGCCTCGGGCTTACACGTGGGAACGGCGGGTTTGTTGCTGGCATTGGGCAGCGCTTTCAGTATCGTCGTCCGGATCGCACTGGGTAGCTTCGCCGACCGGATGAGCAGTGGACGGCTGTGGCTGGTCGCCGGGATGCTCGGGGCCGGCGTGGCGGGGTTCGTCATGCTCTCGACCGGAGAGGGTTACCTGCTCGTCGCCGGAACTTTGCTGGCGTTCGGGGCGGGATGGGGCTGGCCGGGCCTCTTCAACTTCGCGGTCGTCAGGAGCAACCCGCGCGCCCCCGCCGCCGCCACCGGGATCACGCAGACCGGCGCCTCCGGCGGGGCGGCCCTTGGACCTTTGATCTTCGGCTTCGTGGTCGAGGGCTCCTCCTACGATACCGCCTGGTTCGTCTGCGGATGCATCGCCCTCGCCGCGCTGATAGCCATACTGGCCGGACGCCGTCTTCTGCTCCGGGATCGCGCCAGGACTCTCCGGGAGAGATCGGCAGGCGGATAAGAAATTAGCGCTGGTATTCTCTTTTGAAAAAGAGTAACTTTTGCCGCGTGAAATCTCTGTTAAATGTAAGGGGCTCCTGGGCGTACCGGTCTATACTGTTTCTGGCCGGTTTCTCCCTTTTGTTCGGGCTATGGAGCAGGCTGTATAGGCTCGGCTTCCCGCCCTTTCATATATTCGACGAGAAGTATTTTCCGGTCTACGCCAACGACTACTTGCAGGGGAAGCCGTTCTTCGACCTTCATCCTCCGCTTGGAAAGTTCATCATTGCCCTCAGCATAGCCCTCCTGGGCAACAACCCTATCGGCTGGCGTTTGATGCCGGCGTTGTTCGGTTGCGCGATGGTGGCCCTCGGGGTGGCGCTTGGCTGGTACTACCTGAAGGATCGCGTAGCCGCTTTACTCCTCGGGACCTTTATCGCCGTGGAGACGATGTTCATCGTCTACTCCCGCATCGGGCACATGGACGGCATACTGGTGTTCTTCGTGCTGGCGACGTTGCTCTCGGCCCTCTGGGCGGAGCGGAAGGGGCAGGTGATCTGGCCGTCCGTCTTGCTGGGGCTCTCGATCAGTGTGAAGTGGGCCGTCCTCGGGGTCGCCGCACCCGTAGGATACATCCTCTGGCGCAAGAAGCTGTTCAGGCCGTTTCTGGGTGGCCTGTGGGTCTCGGCGATAGTTTACGTGCTGATAGTCTACGTCGGCCAGATAGTGAACGGCGGCGGGAACCTGTGGGTGGAGTGGAAGGCCGTCCTGGCCTGGCATCTTCAGGCCATACGCAATATGTCGATGGCCTTCCCAAACGAGTGGGCCTCGCCCTGGTGGAGCTGGCCGCTGATGCTCCGGCCAATGGGCTTCTATCACGGTTTTTCGGCTTCGGGAGAGCAAATGATGATCCTGGCCATCGGAAATCCCCTGTTGTGGTGGAGCAGCACCCTCGCCGTGGCCGCCGGTCTGCTGGATCTGGCGTACCGCGCGGTGGTGTCTAGGAAGAGCATAGCGGACCATCCTCTGGTCCCCGTATTGATGGGCTACGTGTTGCTCTTACTGCCGTGGATACCGACCGCGCGCATACCCTTCATCTACAACTATCTGCCTTCTTACGCCTTCGCCCTGCTGGCGCTGGTCTACTGGCTGCACCGGATCTGGACCCGCCCTCCCTGGGGGGCGTGGGCGGTCGTCGCCTTTACCGTCGGTACGGTAGCCCTCACGCTTTTCTTTCTCCCGATGATTCTGGCGTGGCCCATGGATTGGGAGTCTGTGAACAGGCACCTCTGGCTGAGTTCCTGGAGCCGTTGACCGCTCGTAACCCTGGCGCGCTGGATGATCTAACATTACGCGCATGGCAAGGAAGAGAAAGAGCGGGGAACGCGGCGTTCCACGTAGAGCGCGCTTCGTAGGGACGGTCCTTCTTCTCGGACTGTTCGCGGGCGCTGTATCCATCGCGCTCGTGGATGATCGTCCATCCTACGCACCGCCGGTACCGCTTCGGGCCGCTGGTCTGCTCGGGAACCATCCTGGCTTGTTTGCCCGGATCCCACCCCAAGACGCTTCCGGCGCCTCATACTTGCCCGCGAGCAGCGTCCTGCGCCTTTCGGATGACCGGCTGCGCTACTTGCCCGCGAGCTCCACCGACCCGGTAACCGTATCTTCCGACAACCCCGGCGCGCTGGCCGTGGCCGCGGAATCCCGGAAGTGGCTCGGCCGGGGGACAGTCCCAGGGACAAACGCTCGGGAGCGCCAGGTCTCCGAGCGGTCCCTCCTCGACTTGCGTTTGCTCACGCCCGAGGGCGCGGCCACGCTGGCGGGTCCCGACCAACGCTGGGCCTACGTCTGGCCCCGGGACGCGAGCTTCGCCGCCGCCGCCTTCGCCGCCACGGAGCATCATGAGGAGTCGTATCAGGTGCTGGATTTTCTGGCTAAAGTCCAGAAAACCAACGGAACCTGGGCCGCCCGTTACCACCCGGACGGTTCTCCCGTCGCCGACGGCCGCGCGCCGCAACTCGACTCTGCGGGTTGGTTCTCCTGGGCAGCCTGGTACGCTTTCACGACCGACCCGGAACACGAGCGCGCCGACATTCAGATGCGGACACTTTGGCCCGGCGTCCGTGCGGCCGCCGACGCGATGGTGGATTCACTCGGCCCAGGTGGTTTGCCTCCTGGCGGTTCGGATTACTGGGAGACGCCAACCCTGGGACCGAACCTCGGCACCGCCGCGCCCGTGAGAGCCGGCCTGCGTTCCGCCGCCGACATGGCTACGAAGCTAGAGCGCGAAGACGATGCCCGGCGCTACTCGGAAGCGGCGGCCCATCTCGACGCGGCCATACAGAGGCAGTTCGCCTCGCGCGGCTACCCGCGCTCCACCCGCTTCGGTAGCGGCGCCGACGCGGCGGTGAACTTCCTCGCGCCACCGTTCGCCCCGCGCGACGCGAAGGTCGAGAAGGCCGTGGAAGAGGCGGCCTCGCGGCTCGCCGCGCCGAATGGCGGCATGTTGCCCGGAGAGGGGTGGAGGCAAGACCCAAGCGTGTCCTGGACGCCGGAGACCGCTTTCTTCGCGCTCTCCGCGTCGGCGAGTGGGAGGAGAAAAGAGGCCCGCCGCTACCTGATGTGGCTCGCTGATCACCGCACGAGCCTCGGTTCCTTTCCCGAGAAGATCGACGGCGATGGAGAACCCCAGGCCGCCGCGCCGATTGCCTGGACGAGCGCCATCGTGGTACTGGCCCTCGCCGCCGAACAGAAACCGCTCCCCATCCCGCCAGCCTACAAATTTGACGGGAAACCAAACCCGTCTCCAGCGCCGCCCGCGCCGCTGGGCGGAGTTCTGCTCGGCGTCGCGTTTCTGGTTGTGGCTAATCAGCCTCGATGGTATCCCGTGCCCGTATCCGTCCGGCCCTGACGACCCTCGCGCAGATACCGCCGCGTCCCCTCAGGGCGCGCGTCATGCCCGGTTCCGTCAGGTCCTGGACGTGCTTGCAGGGCGGGCGGGAACGGTCGTATTCGAGTGTCACCTCACCGATACTGAAGCGCTTGCCGCGCAGATCTTCGAGCTTTATGCCGCTCGCGATGATGTTGCGCCGGTGCTCGCCGTTCTTGACGGAGATGCCAAGCTCCCGCTCGATATAGTCCAGGTCTTCGGAGTCGATCAGGGTGACCTGGCATACGTCTCCGTAGGTCGTCCAGAAGCCGGTCCCCTCGCAGTAGCGGTCGCCTTCGATCCCGCATCCCTCGATAGTCTGGACCTCCTCGACACGTTCCATGGCCTCGCTACCTTTCGAGGTGACGTAGATCTCCTCGACAATACCTTTCATGCGTAGCTCCTCTCCATGCGAAAGTTCTCTATGGCACGGAGGATTTTAGCCGGTGATCGCCATCCGGTTCTGTTTATAAAGCGCCGGGGATGGTAAAACTTGACCCGCGGCAATACTGTAAGAGCTTTTTGTAAGCCCGCCATCAGCCGCGATTCCCATTTTATGGCCGGGCGCGGCATTTTAGGAGGAGGCACATATGGAGCAGCGCACTCTCGGCAGCCAGGGACTAGTAGTCTCGGAGGTTGGTCTCGGCTGCATGGGGATGAGCGAGTTCTACGGCAGCCCCGACGAGGACGAGTCAATAGCCACCATCCATCGGGCGCTGGATCTCGGCGTAACGTTCCTCGACACCGCTGACATGTACGGCCCGTTCACTAATGAGAAGCTCGTCGGCAAGGCTATCGCGGATCGGCGCGACGAGGTCGTGCTCGCTACCAAGTTCGGCAACGAGCGGGGTGAGGACGGCGCCCGGCTAGGGATCAACGGCAGACCCGAGTATGTGAGGAAAGCCTGCGACGACTCGCTTCAGCGTCTCGGCGTGGACCACATAGACCTCTACTACCAGCATCGCGTAGACCCGGATACGCCGGTCGAGGAGACGTGGGGAGCGATGGCCGAGTTGGTCGAAGCGGGCAAGGTACGCTACCTCGGCATCTCCGAGGCCGCGCCGGGGACGATCCGCAAGGCACACGCTGTACATCCGGTCACGGCGCTCCAGACGGAGTATTCTCTGTGGAGCCGGGACGTTGAGGATGGGATCCTGCCGACCGTCCGCGAACTCGGTATAGGTTTCGTGGCCTACAGCCCGCTCGGTCGCGGCTTCCTCACGGGACAGTTCGAGAAGTTCGAGGATCTGCCGGAGGATGACTACCGGCGAACCTCCCCGCGCTTCCAGGGCGAGAACTTCCAGAAAAACCTGGAGATGGTAGAGCGGGTGCGGGAGATCGCCTCCGAGAAAGGCGTAACCCCCGGTCAGCTTGCCCTGGCCTGGCTCCTGCACCAGGGCGAGGACATCGTCCCAATCCCCGGCACCAAGCGCCGCAAGTACCTGGAGGAGAACGCAGCCGCCGTTGACGTCGAGCTTACGGATGAAGACCTCAGCCGCATAGAAGAGGCCGCGCCCGTCGGCGCGGCCGCCGGCGGACGCTACAGCGAGGAGAGCATGAAGTCCGTCAACGTATAACAGGCGGCGCGAACACCAACAGGCAGAGTAAACATCGGACCGGCGCGGCGCCACGACGGAGGCTCGGGGAAGATGATGCCTGCCGTGTCACCTTGCTTGAGTAGTGGCGGCCGGTTAACGACTTCAGGTGCTCGCGCGTAGCTCCTCTTTCACCTTCTCCTCTTCGTCGCTCAGGTGGCGGAAGACGTCCTGGGCGAAGCGGATGGCGTGCTCTTCGGGGAGGTTGATGCGGCGGTTGTTGATAACCGACTCAAGCTCCTTGACGGCGGCATCCGCCATGCCGACCATCCTCTCGGCCTCCTGAAGCGTCTCCTCGCGTTCGGCATTCGAGAGGTCCGCGGCGCGTCCGGCTTTTTGCTGGTGCTCCTTCAAGTACTGGATAAAGTCTCTAATTCCCATGCCGGGGATTATACCGGGATGGCATGATGGATCAGAGGCGCGAGTCTCCGAGGATATCGGCCGTTACCTCTGGTGCGTTGAGCTTGCGGGCTCGTTCCTCGGACAGACGCCGGGCGCGGCCACGGAGGAAGGCCGGAATTTCTTCCAACTCGTCAAGCGCCTCGTCAGACCACGGTAGACCGGCGGGAAGGACCCTGGCCTTCTCTTCCGCGCGGCGCGGGGACCTGTCCAGGGCGTCGGCGAGCACGCTGGAGCCCGCGTAGCCCATCAGCGGACGTTGCACGAACGGGTGCGAGGAGACAGGCGGGCAGAGTGGGAGGAAGGGAATGTTCAGTCCTTCGGCGACCTCTCCTTCGAGGTGGGTGCCGATGAGTAGGTCCGGCCTGGATTCTTCTATACGGTTCGCCACCTCGTCCGGGTCGTCGGTGACGAAGGCGTCTTCGGTGAAGGTGTGCGCGTGGAAGAGGAAGTCGCGTTCGAGGTGGGTTAGATACGTGCCGCATGGGGCGACCTCGAACCCAACCTCCCGCGCCAGCGCGTATCCGAGGCCCAGGGTGTAGGTGAAGTCCCCGAAGATGGCGACCCGCCGGCCCTGGAAGGTCTCGGGCGTGGCGAGCCGGGAGTACCACGGCAGCTTCGTGGTGCGGGCCAGCTCTCCCCAGATCACGCGCTGGACTTTGCTCCCGTCCAGGTTGCACAGATCCCCGACCGACCGGAGAACCGAGCCCGTCCCGGCGGAGCCGACCATTGGCGTCGTCACCCGCTGCATCCCGAACTCGTCCTGTAGATACAGTGTCGCCGACTCGCCGGTCTCCCGGTACAGGAGCAGGTTGGCCCACGCCCTCGGCAACCGGGAGAGGTCCCGGACGCTTGCGTCGAGCGGCACGCGGGCGTTTACCTCCACCCCGATCAGGGCCAGGAGCCGCTCGGCTTCCTCGTATTCGGCGGCCGCGCCAGGGTTGAATATGGGTGGGCCGAAGACGTTGACGGTCGGGTCGGCACTTCTCTCGCGCTTCCCGGCGTGCGCCCGGACGAGGTCTTCCAGCGCGAGATCCGTGGCCTCCATCTCACCAACAGCGGGCGACTCCCACCCGCAGGTGATGAGCTTCGGGGCGAGTCCGGTGTCAGAGTTTTCGGGGAAGGAGGTCGCCGGGACCTCCTCTCCCGAAAGTAGCGCGGTGTCCGAGCGGGCGAGGATAACGGTCTCCGTCTCCGGGTGGCGGCGCGTAACACCTGATAGGTCCCGACCGAGATGTCCTGGGACTGTAGTGCTCTCCGGTAGCGAGTCCATCTTCCACATGGGTGAGAGGGTAACCGGCGGAGACTCTCCGGTGCGGGACCAGGAATTATATAAAGTATGGAAATACCCCTCGTTCGGGAGCGCCCGCAGCACGCCATGAACGCCGTTCATGCTGGCCGCCACGCGCAGTATTCCGTGGCTCCCCGGTCCCTCGTAGACGCCGCGCAGCAGCCTCAAGCGTCCCTCACGGCGCTCACAGGCTTATGGAGTCCAGGGTCTCGGCCCGCTCGAAGGTGCGGACCAAAAGTTCCAGGATGAGCCGGGCGCCATCGTAGCCATGCGCGCCAACGTCGAGTAGGTCGCGCGCGGAGCGGCACAAGTGTCCCCGGGCGACGAGCGGCGCGTAGAGTCCGGGGCTGGAGATCACGACGTCCGGACGGGTTTCGTCGGCGCGTTTGATCTGGCCGCGCCAGTCCGGTAGCTCGACCACGTCCACATCCGCGCCGAGCGCCTGTATCTCTTCCGCGAGGAACCGCTTGTCCAGCCGGGGCGCGCCGACCTCCAGCACCACGGCTCCGGCGTCGGCCAGGAAGCGGGCGAGCGGTATCTCGAAACCCGTGTCTCCGGCAAAGAAGACCCTCTTCCCCCGGATACGGTTTCTGAGGTGCTCCATACTCTCCCACGCCGCCCTTGCCCGGCCCATCTCGTTGGCCTCCGTGCCCGCGGCGGCGGCCACGTCCTGTATAAAGCGCGCCGTTCCGTCGATGCCGATGGGAATAAGGGTCCGTACCACCTTCGCGCCACGCTCTCCGGCTGCTTGCGAAGCTTTCAGATGCGGGCTGGTCATGGCTACGAGGGTTCCTTCTCCTATGGCGGGCAGGGCTGAGACATCCTGTCCCGGTACGCTGCCCGCCACCTCGACGCCGGCCCGGCCCAGGTCTGCCTCGAGTTCGCCTGAGGAGCCTAGAAGAACTACGGGCCGCTGTCCGGCGCGGGTGTCTTCCCGGCCCCGGCCGCGGAAGCTTCCGAAGAGACCACCCTGTTTCGGATTCTGAGCGGGCATCTCCAATCTGTCCGATGTGCCGGTTGGGCAGAGCTCTACCAGGGAGGCAAGCGCGTGGTCTTCGAGGTCGGTGCAGAGGCATCCGGGAAACTCGGGGTCCGGGTCAAGAGAGATAGTGTTTACCGGAATGTCCAGCCGGCGGGAGACCATCCGGGCCTCGAACTCGATGTCCACACCGATCAACTCCGCCGAACGGCCCCCCGCCAGCAGCATCATCCTCGTCCCGCTGATGCCGGCTGCCTCGGCGATGAGGCGCGACGCGATCCTGCCTCCCTCCGGCGTCTCCGCCGGGTCGAGGACCACGAAGAGCGTCTTTGGGTTGCGCCGGGCGGTTGGAGACCCGCCCTCCAGAGCGCTTTTGAGTGACTGGGCCAGATACGCTTCGGCGCGGGTGCCGATCACGGCCACCACGGCGCCTGGAAGTTTCTCAACCAACTCGTTTACGCCATGCAGCGGCGACAGTACGTCCGGTATGCCCGACTCGTTGAGGATCGTCAAAAGTCCTCCTCAGACTCCTCCCGAGGTCTTATCCGAGACGCGAGCCGGTTCCCCCGCCAGGCCCTGGCGTCTCCCTGACGGAGATACTAGTTTAAGGCGCCCAGGGTGTCCAGCGCCAGCGTCATCATGTTATCCACGGCGTCCTTGAGGGCGGAGTCCTCTATACGAATCACGGCCTCCGTCCCGATGGTGTCGGAGACGGTGAGCAAACAACCGGCCTTTACGCCGCGCATGGCGGCTATCGTGAAGATGGCCGCCGCCTCCATCTCTACGGCGAGCACCCCGAGGTCGCTCCACAGAGCCGCCGGGTCTTCCTCTGGATCGTAGAAGAGGTCCGAACTGACAATCGGGCCGGTGAAGGTCCGCGTACCGGCGCTCTCGGCTGCGTGATGGGCGGCGTGGACGACGTCGAAGCTCGCCGCCGGGGCGTAGGGGACACCCTGGGTAAGCGCCGAGACCGTCCCGTCTTGCGGGGTGGCGGCGGTTGCGATTATGAGGTCGCCTAGCTGAAGCTCTCCGTGATAACCGCCGCAGGTCCCGACGCGCAATAGGTTCTTTGCGCCGAGTTGGATCAACTCTTCCGTCACGATCGAAGCGCTGGGACAGCCCATGCCCGTCGTCTGTACCGAGACCGGCTTCCCCTTGTAGGAGCCGGTGTATCCGAGCATCCCGCGTTCCTCCGTTATTAGCCGCGCGTCTTCGAAGAAGTTATCCGCGATGTACTTCGCCCGCCGGGAATCTCCCGGCAACAACACGCTCTCCGCGAAATCTCCCGGCTCCGCCCGCACATGGACTGGACTCATTTGTTCTCCCCTCGGTCGTTGTTAGCTCTCGTTCGGCTCTACTGCTCACAGGCTGTCAAGGATAGCAGGGTGCGCCTCGATGGTCTCATCGGAGAGTTCCAGGGCGTCGAGTACCAGACGTTCGGCCCACTCTACCTGGCGGACGCCATACAGGCGGGCGACCGGCTGACCTCGCTCGACTTCGTCGCCGGTCTTCACCAGCACCTCGACTCCCGCGCCATAATCTATCGCGTCGCCCTTCTTCTCCCGCCCCGCCCCGAGCGCCAGCGCGGCCCGTCCTATGCCGAGAGCGCCGAAACGGGCGACGTATCCGGTGCGCGGCGCGGTGACCTGCCGCGTCTCGCTTGAGACGGGCAGGTCGTCCAGAGTGTCCGCGGCGCCACCCTGGGCGTGGACGAACTCGCGCAGCTTTTCGTAAGCCGCGCCGGAGACGAGGGCGTTTTCGACGGCGCGTTCTGGTTCCGAGACGCCTTTTAATTCGAGGAGGCGGACGGCGACGAGGCGGGCTTCTTTGGCGAGGTCTTCGGGGACTTGTTCGTTCTTCAGAAAGCGGACGCTCTCGCGCACTTCGAGGGAGTTTCCGATGGCGGCGCCGAGCGGGTTATCCATGTCCGTTATAAGCGCCGATGCCCGGATGCCGAGCGACTCGCTCAGGCTCACCAAAAGTTCGGCCAACTCGCGGGCGTCTTGCAGGGTCTTCATGAACGCTCCGGAGCCGCACTTCACGTCGTAAAGTAGATGCCCGGCGCCGGTCGCCACTTTTTTAGAGACGATGGATGAGCCGATGAGGGGGAGCGAATCGACGGTGCCTGTGGTATCGCGCAGGGCGTAGATGGCCTTGTCCGCTGGCGCAAGCTCTCCAGCCTCGATTATCGTGAGTCCTACCTCCGATACCTGGCGTTCGAACTTCTCACGCGAAAGGTTTACCGAGAAGCCGGGGATCGACTCCAGCTTGTCTATCGTGCCGCCGGTCGTGCCAAGACCTCGACCGGAGAGCTTCGCGACGGGGGCGCCGCACGCTGCGACTATGGGAAGGGCGGTCAGGGAGATCTTATCTCCCACCCCACCCGTCGAGTGCTTATCCACGCATTCCGGGAACGAGTAAGTATCGCCAGACTCCGCCATGGTCCGGGTTAGCGCCAGCGTCTCTTCGTAGTCCATCCCCCGGATGAAGACCGCCATCAAGAGCGCCGACATCTGGTAGTCGGGTATCTCGCCGGAGGTATAGCCTTCGACGACCGCCTGGATCCCTTCTTCAGAGAGCGTTCCGCCGAACTTCTTGGTCTCTATGGCATCGAGTACCGCGTTTCCAAGGGACAAAACTCCGCACCCTCCGCGAGCTTACCGCCGACATCAAAACACCTGTCCATCATAACGGAGGATCGCGGCCCGGACATTCGGTGGGAGATCCCTCATCACACCTGGCGTAATCGACGTTGTGGAACGTTCTTTACCGAAACCTTACGATCTCTTAACTGTTGCATTGTGTAAATACGGCCCTGGTTGAGGACAATGAACTCCAACGAGTTCACCATAGAGGAGGAGTATGAGCAGGCGTAGATCTATGCCAGTCTGGCCGGTATTGCGCCAGCTTGTAGGTGGGGACCGCCTCGGGCTTGGCAGCTCCGCGCAGTCGTCGCGTTCGGCGGATCTCGCGCCGCGTACCTCCGAAGCCGACGAGGTGGTGAAGTCCGTCTGCCCGTACTGCGCCGTCGGGTGCGGGCAGCGGATCTTCGTCAAGGGCGGGAAGGTCACCCAGATCGAAGGTGACCCCGACAGCCCGATCTCCCGCGGACGTCTCTGCCCGAAGGGCGCCGCCTCCCGCGGCCTCGTCCAGAGCCCGACGCGCGAGTACAAGGTCAAGTACCGCCGGCCGCACGGGACGGAGTGGGAGGATCTGGACCTCGAAACGGCGGTGGATATGATCTCCGACCGCCTCATAAAGACCCGCGAGGAGAACTGGCAAGACCAGGACGAGGACGGCAAACACCTTCACCGCACGCTCGGGTTCGCCCATCTCGGGGGCGCGACGCTGGACAACGAGGAGAACTACCTCATAAAGAAGTTCTTCACCGCGATGGGGGCGGTGCAGATAGAGAACCAGGCGAGGATATGACACTCCTCCACGGTCCCGAGTCTCGGGACCTCGTTAGGGAGGGGAGGGGCGACGACGTTCCAGCAAGACCTCGCCAACGCCGACTCGATCCTCATCATGGGCTCGAACATGGCCGAGAACCATCCGGTCGGGTTTCAGTGGGTGATGGAGGCCAGGGAGCGGGGGGCGAAGGTCATGCACGTGGACCCGCGCTTCACCCGGACGAGCGCGATGTCGAACCTGCACGTCCCGATCCGGGCCGGCACCGACATCGCCTTCCTTGGCGGCGTCATCAACTACATCCTCGAAAACGAGCGGTACTTTAAAGAGTACGTCGTCCACTACACCAACGCGCCGTCGATCGTCAGCGAAGAGTTCGTCGACACGGAGGACCTGGACGGTCTCTTCTCGGGCTGGGACCCGGAGAGCGGCTCCTACGATGTCGGCACCTGGCAGTACGAGGGCGCGAGCGTTAGCGGCGCGGCGGGCAGGCGCGAGCAGGGTGGCGTGACCGGCGAGCAGGCGCACTACGCGCAGGAGGTGCAACTGGAGCACGGCGAGCCGCCGAACATGGACGCGTCGCTCCAGCACCCGCGCTCCGTCTTCCAACTGTTGAAGAAGCACTACCGCCGCTACACCCCGGAGATGGTCGAGAGGATCTGCGGCTGTCCGAAAGAGTTGTTCTTGCAGGTCGCGGAGACCCTGTGCGAGAACTCCGGCAGAGAACGGACCTCGGCCTTCTGCTACGCGGTCGGCTGGACCCAGCACACGACCGGCGTGCAGAACATCCGGGCGGCGTCCATCGTGCAGTTGCTTCTGGGGAACATCGGGCGGCCGGGAGGTGGGATCCTCGCGCTGCGCGGCCACGCCTCGATCCAGGGCTCCACCGACATCCCGACCCTCTACAACATCCTCCCCGGCTACATCCCGATGCCGCACGCCCACGCGCACCAGAACCTCGACGAGTTCGTCGAGCGCAACGCCGCGAAGACCGGCTACTGGGGCAACATGCGGGCCTACATGGTAAGCCTCATGAAGGCGTGGTACGGGGACGCGGCGACGGAGGAGAACGACTACTGCTTCGACCATCTGCCGCGGATCACGGGGGACCATTCGATCTACCCGGCGATCATGGGTATGGTCGATGGCTGGTGCAAGGGCTTCTTCGTGATGGGCGAGAACCCGGCCGTCGGCGCGGCGAACGGTAAGCTCCAACGTCTCGCCCTCGCCAACCTCGACTGACTAGTAGTGCGCGACTTTTCGGAGATAGAGACGGCGGCTTTCTGGCATGAATCCCCCGAGATAGAGACCGGCGAGTTG
>JBBPZZ010000046.1:0-10884 GCA_038198445.1 Rubrobacterales bacterium | reverse complement strand
CCCTTCAGGGGTTGCTGACCCGTCTGGCGGCCAAGATCGCAGCTTACACCTGCGGGCAGCATCTCAACGTCCAGCTCGGTCGGCCTCTGCGTCATCTGGCGGATCTTTTGGTTTGAGAAGTTATGCATCACTCGTCTTAGCTCTCCGGACCTTCGATCTGGATACGCTTAGGCTCCTCGATAACCGCGGCGTCCTCGACTGTAACCTCAAGGACACCATCCTCGAAGCGCGCATGGATCTTGCCTTCCTCCGTGCGCTCCGGAAGCGTGACGCTACGCCGGAACGAACCCTGACGGCGCTCCCGCAGGTAGTATCCGCCGTGCCGCTCTTCGTGCTCATCATCGCTCTGCCCGGAGATGGTCAACACGCCATCAGAGAACGTGATGTCCACGTCATCCTGCTTCACGCCAGGCAACTCAGCCCGGATCACCAGGTTCCCATGCCTGGAGAACACGTCCATCACGGGACTCCAGACACTTGACTCCGCGCGGCGCCGCCCCGGGCGCAACGGGAAACCTCCTAGCACCTCACCCAGCATACGGTCCATCTCACCCTGCACATCCATAAACCCTCGGAACGGACTGAGCATGACTCTTACCTCCTTCACTCAAAGCCTTCATCTACCAGAGGCCACTTACTCTTACAGGCACATTTTACCTCCCTTAAGACAGTTTTCAAACAGTTTTTTGACAGATTTTCAGTTTTTAATGGATTTTTCTGTTATATTTACGATATATGGCTGAATAGAAAGGATGAGATGCCGAAAGCCGATGTAGGAAGGAATTTAGCCAGGGTTCGGGTGCTCCGGATGTGGACGCAAGACATGGTGGCGCGGGAAGCGGGCATCAGTCCCACCACGGTCTCGGGGGTCGAGAGCGGCAGGATCTCGACCCCACACTTCGGGACCATCCGTAAGCTCGCGCGCGCCCTCGGCATCCTGCCCGAGGAGCTTTTGTCGGCCAGCGTTGACGAGAGACCGGACGAAGCAAAAGCGCATCCCCTCTCATTGGAGTGGGCGACGTCCGCACGGGAGGATGAGTTCGAGGGCGCTCTCGAGAACGCCACGTTGGAGAGCCTGGTCGCGCTGGCGAGAGACCTGGAGAGAGAACACGAGCGCCTCAAGGCGCTGTACGGAGATGCCCGAGGCGGCGAGCGGCGGAGATTCATCAAGAGCCAGATACGCGGCATATCGGCAAGTTCCGGCTCGGTGAACACATCTATACAGTTTCACGACGCCGCAGCGGAGAGACCCACGCCTACACCGTGACAAAGACGCGGATGACATATCTTCCCAGGTTTCCGCGAAACCTTTACGGATGCTGTCCGTAAGTACATGTAGCCGGGCTTGACTTTACCCCCCTCCTTGTCTAAGCCCGGCTCGTTCTTATCGGGAAAATTAACTATTCACGAGATGCGCGACCCGCCGCCACGGCTTATCATCTTTCGGGATCCCGCAAGTCCCGCACGATGCTCCTTCCGATCCGGATCAGGACATAAATCCCGATGGGAGCGGAGATAATTGAGAATACGGTCGTAAGCTTCACGGAGGGGCTAAACGTAACTGCGCCCGCCACCAGCAAGAACGCGCCCACCGTTATCAGGACCGTCGAGATCACCCACGCCACAACCTCGAGCACAAGCCCCAAACATCCCGAACGCGCATGTCTATTGTTCTTCTTCATGGAATCAGCCCACAGTCTAGCGAAACTGGAGAATCTGCGTACCTACCAGACTTCATCAGACGACTATTCGCGAAACCGCGAACCATGGAGTGGCGGGACCCGGGTTCGAACCGGGGACACCATGATTTTCAGTCATGTGCTCTACCAACTGAGCTATCCCGCCGTGACCGTGAAGGCCGAAGCATATCCCGCGATGATTCTAGAGTAAGAGAGGCGGGCTATCAAGGCGGATTACGCCCGCCCCCATTTTCGTTCTGTACTCTACGCCGATTTGGCGAAACGCTCCAGTTCGAAGGCGGACTCGATCATCTCTTTCGGCAAGGCTCCCATGACGGCCTTTGGCTGCTCTCCAGGCTCGAAGAACGCGATAGTCGGGATGCTGGAGATCTGAAACTGTCCCGCCAACTCCTGCTCCGCGTCTACGTCGACTTTGGCGACCTTGACCAACCCCTCATACTCCTCGGCGATTTTCTCGATCACCGGTGCCACCTGCCGGCAAGGCGCGCACCACGAAGCCCAGAAATCCACCAGAACCGGGACGTCGGAATTCAAAACCTCATCCTCGAACGTATCGACCGTAACATCAACGTGCGCTGCCATTGGTACCTCCTAAACTGTTTACTAATACGTTATTTAGTATAACTTGGCCGTCAAGGACGGCGACCTTCGATAATGGAGAATGCGAACCCGCCAGCGGCGATCAGGATGAGCAGGATAGACGGCGCGACGGCGTGAGGCATGTACCCCGCGAGACTGGCTATGGCGAGGGCCAGGCATACAAGGGACGCGGCCTGGGCGAGTACGATGGTAGTCTTTCTGGCGCGGAGATCCATCCGCTCCCGGCCCATCTCACCGATCACATCCCCCACCTTCTTTACCTCGTCTTGCTCGGGTCCCTGCTTCATGCGGTGGACTTCACGTCAAGCGTCTCCTTTTCAAGGCTAATGGTTGGGGTTACGTACCACATCTCATACCCTGGTTCGAGTGCCTCGAAAACGGCTCACCCGCGGTCGCGGTAGACGGTGATGAGGCGGGAGCGACGGGACTCGAACCCGCGGCCTCCGGCGTGACAGGCCGGCGTTCTAACCAACTGAACTACGCCCCCGCATGGGACGCCCCAGGCTCGGCCTCGGGCAAGGCGGAGTGTACCAAAAGCGACGCGGCATTCCAACCTTTTCACGCGTTGGCGCGGGGCTTGCTTTATGGCAGCCCGGTCGCGTGCGGGATCATCGGCCCATATCGTCGAGTATGTTGCGGATCTTGCCTCCGTAAGTAGAATCCGTGGCCCAGATACCGCCTCCTAGTTGGCTGATCCTTCTTACCCACCAGCCCCGGCTTTTCTGGGCGGCGCGCGCGTCGTAGAAGCGGTCGTGCGGCTTCCCTATGGGCCTCTTGCCCGTGTAGGCGGCCATGTGGTTTACGTGCATCCTGACGCCCTCATAAGCAGTCGGAGGCACCTCGAAGTCTTGTGGATCATCCCCCACGATGCCGCCCTTCTTGATGCCGGCCATGTTCCACGGACGGGAGTCACCACCATAGTGTCCCTTGCCGGTTTCGAGTATGGCCTGGGCTACCAGAACGTCCGGCGCTATGTTCCTGCGAGGAGCGAGCCTGTAGTAGATCGGGATGGTCTTCATGATGTATTTCGTGCAGCCTATCGAACGGGCATACCTCTCCACCCGAATCTGGCTATACCGGGGAGCGCCGAGGATCTGTCCAGGCTTGCGTACCGCAGTCGCCGCGGCGGCCGGTTTGGTCTGCAAGTCGAGTTGCAGCACTACTCCCGAAGCCAGAAGCACCCCCAACAATATTAAAGCAACGCGCCTCATTTAACCCCCTCGGTATCCATCGAGCGAACCATACAGCATTATCGGCCAAAGCGTAGAAACCTTTAGCGTACTCGCGCCGCAGAGAGGTGATGGCGTACACCAAGCCGTTTACAGCGCCGATCTAACTTAGCTCGCCTTCTCATCTTGTATGGTTATAAGTGTTTCTCTTTCTATCTCCAGACTTCGAATGCAAGATCTTTCGTGTTCGGGCGTCTCTGGGTGCGGGCGCTTAGTAGCATTCCGCGTCCGTCGCCAGTGCGAGTGTAGACCAGGACTCCGCCGCCGACGTAGCGTTGCCAGTGGTGGGAGAAGGCTTCGGCGCGTTCCTTGCGGGTAGCCAGGATGTCTGGAACGGGGTGGTAGGCGGGCGGATAGTCCTCGGATCGGCGGAAGAAGGGGCGCAGGAGCGTCCAGAGGAGACGGAGCCCTGTTCGGTAGGTGGTGTTCGTCGCGCAGTATCAGGTACCGCTGGCCGCGCACCGGCGCGAAGATTTGCCGGTAGGAGTGAACGAAGACTGCAGCGTCCTCCGCCGAGGCGTCGTCCAAAGAGACTTCGTAGCCGTTGCTCTTCTCGATCACTCGCACGGACTCCGTGGAGATTCCGCGGCTGATGATACCCGCGTCTCGCAGGCCGAGCAGCAGGGCACGTCCCGCATCCCGCAGGATCGCATCCGGCCTCCGCTCGACAAGTAATTCTTTGCCGAGGCGGTACGCAGAGCGCACTCTGAAGAGGAGAGCTGTAATGAAGGCGATGGCTAGCCCGATCCCGATAGCGCCGGTCAAACCGTCCGTTACGCCGAACAGAGTGAGGGCGAGGCCCAGCCCTCGCCGAGGAGGCCGCTCGTGCCGACCACGCAGCGTGTCAGGCCAAGCTCGAATGCCTCCGTCACGAGCGAGACGTATGTCCGCGAGGACCAGTCCGCTCCCTCGCCGACGATCTCCAGCACGCCGGGAGTCCCAGTTTTTTCGCAGCGGCACTTTGCGCGTAGGCCCTGCCTTTCCATGCGGGCGTTGAAGTGGGTGGATCAGGGTCGGCCCAAGTCCGGCGTCGGCAAGCACTACGCGGCCGGTGACGAGCACCGGGTCCAGGCGACCGGCCTCCCGGTGTAGACGCGCCGGGCGCCGCCGGCTTCGCGGTCAAGAGCCTCTTCCGGCCTGACGCCGCTCGACATCTTCTCGAAGTCCGTTACGACGGCGGCCCGGAGCTTCTCGCCCAGGGCCTCAGGTTCGGCGGCCAGGATGCGGCAGGCGGCATCGTTCTTCGATTCCGATAGCGAGAGGACGAGGTCCCCCGGAGAACGCGAGGCCCGCAGACCCCGTTCCGAGAGGGAGAGACCGAAGGGCAAAAGAGTCCGCCGGAGCTTCGTCAGCACGCGGTGATCCTCCTCGCGCGGGCTCGTGCGTCGTATGGTGGTGTGGCCGAACGGTAGCCGCGCTCTACCTGAGTCGCTATACCAGACCGGAAGAAGAGATCGGTCCTCGCCAGACTAGACAATAGACGATAACTGTCCGGCAGCGAAGCGTGAAGACTGGTAGTACAACGGACGCTCCGGCTGCGCCTGGCGGCTGCTTCCCCACGACCTCCCGCCGTGGAAGACCGTCCACCATTACTTCCGCGTCTGGTGCCTGGATGGGACGTGGGAGAAGTTGAACGCCACCCTCCGGGAGCGGCTTCAGGTCCGCCTCGGACGAGACCCCCGGCCCAGCGCGGGCAGCGTGGACAGCCAGTCGGTGAAGTCCACCGGCGTGGACGGAGAGGAGCGAGGCTACGACGGAGGCAAGCAGATCAAGGGAAGAAAGCGCCACATCCTGGTTGATACGGAGGGTTTCGTGCTCAAGGCTAAGGCCCACGGCGCCAAGATCTTCGACCGCGACGGGATAAAGCTAGTGCTGGAAGGCTCTAGAAATGTTCCCGCGCCTCTCTCACCTGTGGCTGGACGCCGGTTACGAGAGCAGGGGAAGGTATTGGGTAGAGAATACCCTGGGTTGGACGGTCCAGATCGTCGAGCGTCCCAGGAGATGGGTGAGGGTTCCCGAAGGCGAGGAGCCGCCGTCGTACCCGAAGGGATTCATCGTCGTGCCGAGGAGATGGGTGGTGGAGCGGACGTTTTCGTGGATCGGACAAAACCGGAGGATGAGCAGGGACTACGAGAGGCTACCCGAGAGTGGCGAAGCGTTTATGTGCGTGGTGATGGCGCGCTTGATGGTGAGGCGGTTGGCCCGTTCGTGAGACTTTTCGGACGGTTTCTTAGTATTCTTTGCGCCGTCTCGACAAGCTTCAAGTGTTCCCGGTGGGTTGTCAGCATGGCTAGACAGCCCGGTAGCTCATCATGTCGTCCTCCAATCGCTCGGCACGTCCTTCGTTCACCAGATACTCCAGGTGAGCAAGCGTCTCGGCGAGCGCAAAACGGAGCTGATGGTCGGTGAGATCCTCGGGGAAGACGCGCCGTGCAACCTCGAATGGAGTCGCTGGCTTTCCGTCAAAAGCGGAATGCATAACCGAGAGCCGCTCCTCGTGGTGCAGGATGAGCTCATCTATCCGTCCGTCGAGATCGTGAAAGAGCGGGCCGTGTCCTGGAAAGACGAGATCCACCCCCAGTCCTTTCAAGCCTCTCAGGGAGGTCAGGTAGCGCTCCAGGGGCCGCGGGGCCGTATAAGTCCACAGTCCGATGTTTGGTGTAATCTTGAGCAGTAGATGATCTCCGCCGAACAGAAGCCGCCGGCGCTCATCGTGCAATACGAAGTGGAAGTCCGAGTGTCCGGGAGTGTGAACGACCCGCACCTCGCCGTCTCCAAGCTCGAACGTGTCTCCGGGCTGGAGCGGGATCAGGCGCTCCGGTAACCGAATGCCGAGCCGCGTGGTTCCGGCCGTCGATTCCGCCGTCTCCGGGTCCATGCCGTTACGGACGAGGAACCTTACGAAGTCCCCGGTATCCCGCGCGGGGTCCCAGACGTGGCGGGCGTTCTCGATCTCCCTTTCGAGCATCCAGACCGGTGCTCCGCTCCGCTCCTCCAACCAGCGAGCGAGCCCGATATGGTCCGGGTGAAGATGCGTCACTACTATGCGTTCCACGTCACAGTCCAGATCCAGCCCCAACTTCGCGGCTTCAGACTCCCAGGCCTCGCGGGCCGGCGGGTAGTCGAAGCCGGGGTCTATGACCGTCCAGCCATTACGTCCTTCGATCAGGTACGATGCGATGAACTTCAGTGGGAATGGGACCGGCAGCTTTAGTTGGTACACCCCCTCGAACACGCGCTCTACCTCGCCGATGGGCTGCATGCCGAGCTGCGCCGGGGGAACATCCCTACTCACGGAACCAACCATAACGTCCGAACATTTTCACGAAACAATAGTAAAGAGCCTCCTCTGCATCGGCAGTTTACTTCTCATCTGCGACTTGATCCAAAACTGGAGCCAGAATAATGCCGGCCACCATCGCCCAGAACGCCGAGCTGATACCCAGTATGGTCAGATCCGAGGCCGCGATCAGCAACGTGATACCCGCCGCGAGCGTATGTTTCGGCTGTCCGACGGAGAGTCGTAGCGCCTGTAATATAACCGGCAGGAGCGCCAGACCGGCCAGGCTCACGATCAGTGCGATCGGGAGAGCCTGAATCAGAGAGACGGCCGTGGCGCTCGCCAGCCCGAAGGCCACGAATAGAAGACCCTGTATCACCGTGGCGACGTAGCGTTTCTCACGATCCGGATGCGACTCGTCTCCCGCGCAAACCGCCGTCATGGGCGCGGCTATGTTCAGGCCGTGTCCGAGCATGGGCGCCGTCAGTATCGAACCGATCCCGGAAAAAATCGTTACGGCGTTCACCGGAGGTTCGTACCGGTTGGCCCAGAGAATGCCGACACCCGGCGCGTTCTGGGTCGCGACCGCGAGCAGGGTCAGCGGTAAGGCAATGGAGAAGATCGCGCCGGGGTCCAAGGAAGGCGCGATCAGCACCGGGTGCGAGAGAGCAAAGCGGACGTTGCCGATGTCGAACCGGCCACTGAAGCCAGCAACGATCAAGCCAGCCGCGAGAGCCGGAAGGACCGGCGGCAGCCTGCGGACCAGCCGGAAGCTGACGAGGTACGTACCGACCATCGTACCGACCAGCAACGGCTGCTTCGGCAGGAACGCGAAAACCTCGGTCCCGAACTTGAATAGAATTCCCGCGAGCGCCCCCATGATGACCTCGTTCGGCACGCGCGACATGATGGCATCGAAGAGCCCCGAGACTCCGATCAGGGCGACGAGTATTCCGGATACTAGAAACGCCCCTACCGCTTCGCCGAGACTGTATCCGGCGAGAGCCGTAACCAGAAGGGCGCTACCGGCGATCGGGAACGCGCCGCAGATAGGCTCGCGATAAAGAAACGCCAGCAAAAGGCTAAGAAGTCCACCTCCGACGTAGATGGCGAAGAACCAGGAGTTGATCACCTCGCTCGTATACCCGGCGTTAGTCGCGGCCCGATAGACCAGTAGCGCGGGACCCGTGGCGCCAAGCATGAAAGCGACGAAACCCGCGCCCAGGGTGGAAGCATTCGTGTTTCGAACAAAATCCCTCAGGTTGCTCCCCACCTCTCGGGGTGGCTCGGGACCTGTTAGCCGCACAACCGAGGCGTCTTACCGAGTCGGTCACCGGCACCAGACCTCGAATTATGCCGAGCACGAGCGAACCCCGTACAAGTTCGTCGGGTCCTGCGGCATCCGGGGGTCTGGGACAACATGTGCCGTTCGGCGGCTAAGGAAAGCGTGACCGCTGGCGCGGGTTCAAGCGCCGGCCTTGAGGTACGTCAATACGGAGCGTTTGCACACCTCGCGGCACTCCGCGTGGCTCTTCTTCCAATTCTTGTCCTGTATCCACTGGGTGAACAGCCCGTCTACCAGGGCGCGCACTACGGTCGCGGCCTCGCTCGCGTCCCCTTTACGGAAGACCCCTTCCTGCTGCCCGAGCCGGATGACCTCGGCATAGAGACCGTTGCAGATCTCGTGGAAGGTAGCGCCCACGTCGGCGAACTTGTCGTTGCGTGCCGCGTAGCCGAGGAAATCGAAGAAGACCAGATAGAACCTGCGGTTGGATTCCGGCCCAACGAAGATGGCGTCGATCATCGCCGATACCTTCTCCTCCGCACCCTCTACCTCGTCGATGGCCTCGTTGATGCGCTGGGCGACACGGGCCAGAACCCACCGCATCGCAAGAAGGGTAAGGTTCTCCTTCGATTCGAAGTAGTAGGGGAGTATGGCCTTGCTAACCCCGGCTTCGTTCGCCACGTCCTGCAAAGAGAGGTGGCTCAACCCCTTCTCCCCCATCACCTTGTAGGCGCTACGGATCAGGTGCGCCTGCTTCGGCGCCAAGGCCTCGCCGTCGCGGTCGGAAGCCTGGATCAGGGTATCGGATTGCGCCACTCTCTCATCACCTCCTGTAAACTATTGCTCATATTGTACACAAAATGAGCAAACCGTTACGACGGCTTACTAAACTCCGGTTTCCGCTTCTCCATGAACGCCCCGATGCCTTCCTTCGACTCCTCGCTGCTGAACAGGGGCTCTACAAGATCACGTTCAATCTCCAGGCCCTCCGCAAGCGGTTTTTCGATGCCCCGGTGAACGGCGAGCTTGATGGCCCCTATCGCCCCGGCCGCGCCGGACGCTAGCTTTTCCGCGTATTTCAGCGTCTCTTCTTCCAGCTTCTCCGCCAGGAACAGACGGTCGAGGATACCGAGGTCGTGGGCTTCGGCGGGCGAGACCATACGCCCGGTGATCATGAGCTCCAGCGCTTTGTTAGCGCCAATCAGGCGTGGCAGGCGCTGCGTGCCGCCGTTGCCGGGAAGAAGACCCAGCGTGGCCTCCGGCAATCCCAGCTTGTATTCGCCCTCCGCGCCGAAGCGCAGGTCGCACGCCAGGGCCATCTCCAGCCCGCCGCCCAGAGCGGTCGCCCCTATCTGGGCTATGAAGATCTTGGGGATCTCGGCGATGCTGGCGAGGTTCTCGTGCGCGGTGCGGATCATGTCCATGTTCTTCTCGGGCGGGTTCTGGTTGAACGCCTTGATATCCGCCCCAGCCGAGAAGAACCGATCGCTCGAGCTGCGGAAGATGACCGCCCGCGCCCCATCATCACCGGCCGCCGCCTGTATGCTCTCCCCCAGCTCCTGCACGAAAGCGAGGTCGTAGCTGTTGGCCGGGGGCTTATCCAGGGTGATGTACCCTATATTACCTTCTCTCGAATAATCGACTGCCATGTATCCTCCCCTTACTCTCAGTCCAGCCCGCCGACCACGACGGATTTGGATTCCAGGTAATACTCCATCGCCGCCTGGCCGTGCTCCCGGCCGATGCCGGACTCTTTCACACCGCCGAACGGAAGCTCGTCGTAGCCGAAGTGGAGCTGGTTCACCCACGTCATTCCGGCCTCTATCTCCTGGGAGGCGCGGTGGATCCACTTCACGTTGTGCGTGTAGACGGAGGAGCCGAGCCCGTACGGAGAATCGTTGGCGAGCCTTATCGCCTCGTCCACGTCATTGACCTTCCACACCGGCAAGAGCGGCCCGAAGGTCTCCTCCTTGCCCACGCGGCTGTCGTGCGGAGCGTTCTCTAGAACGGTCGGCTCGAAGAAGTAGCCCTTGCCATTGCCGGTGCCCCCGCCGATTGCTACCTTGGCACCCTTGTCCACCGCTTCCTCTAGCTGCTCCACGAGCGCGTCGCGGTGGCGGGCGGCGTTGAGGGGGCCCATTCGGATCTTCGGCTTCTCGGCCTTCTCCATCCCATCGCCAAGCTCGTAGCGGGCGACCCTCTTGGTGATGCTCTCCATGAACTCGTCGTAGACCTCATCGAAGACGTAGACCCGCTTGGCGGCGAGACACGCCTGCCCCGCGTTGAAGAAACGGCCAATGTTGATGCCACGGACGGCGGCGTCGACGTCCGCGTCGGGGAAGACGATCACGGGGTCCGAGCCACCGAGTTCGGCGCTTATGCGCTTGAATTGCGGCGCCGCGACCTCCATGAGCCTGCGTCCCACCTGCGTGCTGCCCGTGAACGCTACCCGGCGCACGTCCGGGTGGCCGGCAAGCGCCTCCCCGACCTCCTTGCCCGGTCCGGTCACGACGTTCACCACGCCGGGTGGCAACCCCGCCTCCTGTATCAGCTCGACTACGCGCAGCGTGGCGAGCGGGGTCGTACCCGCGGGCTTGATCACGATGGTGTTGCCCGCTGCGAGCGCCGGGGCGAGCTTCGTCCCCATCAGCGTAAGCGGGAAGTTATACGGCACGATGGCGGCGCACACGCCTATCGGCTTCTTGATGACCATGCCGTAGGCCCTGCCAAGCGTCGAAGGCAGGTTCGCGTATACGCCCTCGATCTTGCTGGCGAGATCCGCATAGTAGT